>CAYFFS010000006.1:0-51453 GCA_964342765.1 uncultured Nitrososphaerales archaeon
GCCTCGCCCATGGAGAGCTCGAGCGCCCTCGCGACCGCGTCCGGTATGGAGTCCACTATCGAGCCGTCCTCCTGGCGCGTCGGCACGCTCTTTATGTCCCTCAGCTGATCTATCACGTCGTGGGGGTCGACGCCGCTCCTCAGCGCGAGGCTCACGAGCCTGCCAATCGCCTCGGCGAGGCTTCCCAGCGTGGACCCTGACTTCCCTATCTGCATGAAGACCTCGAAGGGCCTGCCTTCCCCGTTCTTGTTGACGGTCACGTACAGGTTCCCGGCCTCCGTGCGGAACTTGTAGGTCACGCCGTAGAGCCTGAAGCCGCGGGCCCGAGGCCTCGGGGGCGCCTGCGCGGCCTGGGCCGCCTGGGCCGGGCGCTCCTCGGCCTCGCCGCGCTGCTCCTCCGCCACCAGAACGTCCTCCCTGCTCCCCTCCCTGTACACCGTTATGCCCTTGCACCCGGTCTCCCAGGCCAGCCTGTAGATGTCGGCCACCTTCTCCACGCTTATGTCGCGCGGCAGGTTCACGGTGCTGGATATAGCGCTGTCCACGTGCCTCTGTATGGTGGCCTGCATCCTGACGCGGAACTCGGGATCTATTTCGTGGGCTGTGACGAAGAAGTCGGGCAGCTCCGATTCGTCCTTCAGGCCGTACATGTCCATGTACATCTTCACCGTTGGGTGGTATACCCTGTACTCCTTCTTGCTGAGGCTCTCGCTCCTCCTTTTGTAGCTCACGGCGAATATCGGCTCTATGCCGCTGCTCACGCCCGCCAGTATGCTCCCGGAGCCGACGGGGGGCACCGTGAGGAGGGCGACGTTCCTGAGCCCCTTCTCCGCTATCTTCCTCCTGACGTGCTCCGGGAGGCGGGACACGAAGCTCCCCTTCAGGTGGGCCTCCGCCTTGAACGCCGGGAACGGCCCCTTCTCGGCCGCTATGTTGCTGCTCTCGTCGTACGCCCATTCCTTGATCTTTGAGAACACCTGATCGGCTATCCTCAGGGCCTCCTCCGAGTCGTACCTGACGCGCAGCATCGCGAACATGTCAGCGAGCCCCGTCACGCCGAGGCCCACCCTCCTTCCGTACATGCTGTGCTCGCTCTGCTCCTTCAGCGGGTGCTTGTCCCTGTTGTAGTCCAGCACGTCGTCGAGGAACCTGACGGCGTAGCGGACAACCTTCTCCAGGAGCTCCCAGTCTATCGAGGCCTTCTCCGTGAACGGGTCCTTCACTATCTTCGCCAGGTTTATGTTGCCCAGGTTGCAGGCGCCGTATGGCTCCAGGGGCTGCTCGCTGCACGGGTTGGTGCCCTGCACGGCCAGCTTGGGGTCGTACTCGCTCGGGCTCTCCCTCTTCACGGTGCTCCAGAAGATGACCCCGGGCTCCGCGCTGCTCCAGGCGCGCTTCACGAGCTCGTCGAACAGCTCCCTTGCCTTGATCACCCTGTACACCGTGCGCTTCCTAAGCTCCCCGGTCGTGACCCAGTACTGGTACTCGGCCGGGTTGTCGTAGGGGCTCTGGTAGACCGGGTCTATCTCAACCAGTATGCGCTCGTCCGGCCTCTCCGCCTGCCTCCTCCTGAGGATCTCGAGCGCCTCCTTGACGGACCTGGTGCCGAACTCCCTCTCCAGCTCGTCCGGGTACATGAGGTCCGGGTACCAGAGCTCCCAGTCCGCGTCCTCCTCGACAGCCTTCATGAACTCGTCCGTGACCTTGACGCTGATGTTCGCGTAGCGGACGTTCCGGCGCTCCGGGTCGTCCTTTATCCTTATGAACTCGAGGACGTCCGGGTGCTCAACCCTTATGGTTATCATAAGGGCGCCCCTGCGCCCCGCCTGCCCTATCGTCCCCGTCACGAGGCTGTAGAGCTCCATGAAGCTTATGCTGCCCGTGCTGGTGAGCGCGGAGTTGTGGACGGGGCTCCCCTTGGGCCTCAGTATCGATATGTCGACGCCGACTCCCCCTCCGTAGCTGTACGTCCTGGCCATCTCGCCCGCGGCCTGGAATATCCCCTCTATGCTGTCCTCCTTTATGGGGAGGTAGTAGCAGTTGATCAGCGTGACCTTGCGGGGGTTCCCGGCTCCGAACATTACGCGTCCCCCGGGGACGAAGCGGAAGTCCTCGAGGAGCCAGTAGAACTTCTCCTCCCACTCCCTGCGCTTCTCCTCCGACGGCTCCACGCTGGCTATCTCGCGCGCTATCCTGCGCCACATCTCGGGAGGTACCTTCTCCAGGGGCGTTCCGTCGGTCGACTTCAGGGCGTACTTCTCGAAGAAGACGCGTGCGCGCAGCTCATCCCCTCCGAACCAGTCCAAGGTCTCCCGTGGCAGTCCCTCGGGCGCCCTCTCCACGGTGGTTTCGGTTCACGAGCCCCCATATAACGGCTTGTCCTCCACCCAATTTAATCAGGGCTGACTCGAAGTTCAGCGGGCCAGGGGATTTTTGGGACGGCCGAAATTGGTGGACCGGGGGGGATTCGAACCCCCGACCTCTCCCATGCCAAGGGAGCATCCTACCACTAGACGACCGGCCCGTTGCCTCTGCCCCGCAAGCCCTTATGAACGTTTTCCGCGGTCTGCTCCGTTCCCGCGCCCCAGGCAGGCGAGCGCGCGGGATCTGCGCGCCGCCGGGCTAGGCGAGCTCAGTTAAATCCCTCCCGCCTATCCCTTCGGCGTGGACTGGGCCCTGGCGGCCATGTCGTTCCCTATGATCGGAGCGCACGCCGCAATGGCTTACCTGGGGATGCGCGGCAGGTCGGTCGGCAGGCGCAAAGGGGTGCCCCTCGCGCTCTACGAGGTCCTCTACTACACGGCGGCGCTCCTAGCCCTAAGGCCCCCGCCCGCGCTTGCGATCCCGCTCTACGTATTTGCGGCCCTGCACTTCGCAGGCGGGGCCGCGTACGTGGCCGGTAGGCCGAGGATATCCGAGGGCCTCCTCGGGCGCCCCGACTTGCTCACGTATTACGCGGCGTACGAGCTAGCGGAGCTCGCGTTCCTGCTCGCGATCCTCGCGTACCTCCTGGCGCCCTAGGCCCCCGCGCCTTGGAGCGCGGCTTGCGCCTCAGGGGGGTTCCGCACCTCGGGCAAGTGAGGTCCGGCGGGGGGGACCTGAAGGAGGCGCCGCACCCTGGGCAATAGTAGATCCAGGAGACCGCCTTGCGCCTGCCCACTATTGATCCCGAGGCCTCTATGCCCAGGCGCGCCGCCACGTTCTGAATCGATATGTCGTCCGTCAGGATGTGGACGTCGCCGCGCGGCGAGAGCTCGACGGCGGCCGCCAGGACCTCCAGGTCCACGCGCGAGAGCCTGCCCAGGTCGCCGGACTCCGCGGCCGCCCTTGCGGCCGCCCTCATGGATTCCTCCCCCGGCTCCAGGACCTCGAGCAGCCCCTCCTCGAGCAGCGCCCTCACGTTCTCGAGCGTTCCGCGCCTCCTCAGCTCCTCCAGGACCCCGGGCGTGACTATCGCCTTGGAGCCCGACAGCTCGGGGATGCCTGGCTCCATCGCCGACGTGTCCAGCACTAGGAACCTGGAGCGCATGCCTCACCCGCACAGCGTCTTCCTCAGGTGCTGGAACGGGGTCCTCCTCAGCCGCACGACCCTGAGGCGGTTCCTCGAGGGCGTAAAGCGAACCTCTTTCCCCTCGGGCTCCACCTTCAGCTGTCCGTCCACCACGAGCGCAAACGAGGACGAAGACTCCACGTCCACGTAGAGGTCGTCCTCGACCGGTATGACTATGGGCGGCACCTTCAGCAGCGGCAGGACAGGAGTTACTATCAAGGAGGAGGCGGTCTCCGGGAGGACGGGCCCGCCGGCCGACAGGTTATAGCCGGTGGAGCCCGTGGGGGTCGAGATTATCAGGCCGTCCATCCTCTCCGAGTACACCTCGTCCGAGCGGACGCGGACGCTGTAGCTGGGGGTTGGCCCCGCATCCCTCCTGGCAACGTAGAACTCGTTTATGGCCTCGTAGGACCCGCTGGAGGTGGAGGCCGTGAGCTTGATCCTATCCTCAACGCAGTAATCGCCCTCTGGCAGCCTCCTGACGACCAGGGGAAGGTCCTCGGGGAGCGCGTCCGTCACGGCGCCGCGCTTCCCCATGTTGACCCCCAGTATCGGCTTGTCCTCCGGGAGCCCCCTGGCGACGAGGAGGAACGTCCCATCCCCGCCCACGCTCACGACGACGTCCGCCTCCTCCGGGCCCACTATTTCGAAGGAGCTGCCCAACAGCCTCATGAGGGACTCGTAGAGGTTCGGGGAGCCGCTCCTTATCGAGTCCTTGACGTAGAGAGCTATCCTCCTCACCGGCCTCCCCGGCTCACACCCGATCACGCCCGCGCAACGATCCCCACGAATATAGCTTTCATCCCGACTGGTTGGGCCTCATGTCGCTTGCAAGCCCATCCGCGGGCCCCACCCGGCGAGGGCGGGCGTCGGATCGCGCATCCTTTAATAGCGCTGTCCCTCAGGGGCGTCGTGCCCCATCCCACCCCGGAGGTCGAGCCCGTCTTCGCCGTGATAGTGACGAGCGACTCGAGGTTTGAGGCCATCCTCAGGGGCGGCGCGCCCGAGGACGAGAGCGGGGCCCGCGCAGCTAGGGCGCTTAAGGAGGAGGGGTTCGAGGTTCTGGGCCCCATCGTCCTGCCCAACGACGAGCTCACCATAATGGGCGTCTCAACCTACATTGTGGAAAGGGGGTTGGCCAACTCCGTGCTCCTGATAGGGGGCACGGGCGCCTCCCCCAGGGACGTGAGCGCGGACGCGGTGGAGGAGATGTGCGACCGCCTTCTCCCTGGGTTCGGCGAGGCCTTCAGGGCCCTGACCAGGGAGGAGGACGTCGCCAAGTCGGTGCTCACGAGGGCCGTCGCGGGGACCATCGGCGACGCGGTCGTTTTCGCGGTCCCGGGCAGCCCCTCCGCCGTGGAGCTGGCGGTCAGGCGCATAATAGCGCCGGTGATAAGGCACCTGCTGGGGGAGCTTAGGAGGTGAGGGCGCAAGCTTAAATCGGCGGGCGGCCGCCTTGGCTCGATGCACGCGAAGGTCACGGTCCTCGTCGACAACTTCGTCCTGTACCCTGGGAGGCTTGTCGGGGAGTACGGCCTGTCCCTATTGATAGAGGCGGGCGGCGTTCGCGTGCTCTACGACACGGGATCGACCGGCGAGGCCCTCCTGAGGAACGCGAGGGAGATGGGGATCGACCTGAGGAAGGTGGACTACCTGATCCTCAGCCACAGGCACGCGGATCACACGGGAGGCGTAGCGCGCCTCCTGGAGTCCGGGGTGGACTCGCCGGTCCTTGTGGCGCACCGCGACCTCTTCGAGCCCGCCTACGTGCTCTCCGGCAACAGGTGGCGCGACATGAGCGCGCCCTTCACGGAGGAGTGGCTCAGGTCCAAGGGGATAAGGCCCGTGCTGATAAGGGAGCCCCTCAGGATAGGCGACGACGTCTGGGTATCCGGGGAGATACCGAGGGACAGGGGTCCAAGCCACGCCGATAACATGTTCAGGCCGGTCGACGGCAGGATGGTCGCGGACGTCATGATGGACGACATGGCCCTCTACGTGGGCGTAGGGGAATCGTTCCTCGCGGTCACCGGCTGCGGGCACGCGGGGGTGGAGAACATAGTGGAGCACGGGGAACGCCTGCTCGGGAGGCGCCTCGGCGCGCTGGTCGGCGGGCTCCACCTCCTCCGCTTCGACGATCGCAGGATAGAGGAGGTCGCGGAGTACCTGAGGTCTAAGTCCCCCAGGCTCGTGGCCCCGCTCCACTGCACGGGCCCCCGCGCCCACTGGCCTCTCAGCTCAAGGCTCAGCGGGGCGTACCGCATGTCCGGCGCGGGCGACGTCCTGGTGTACGGCTAGCGAGGCATGCGAGTAAAGCTGTTATACGTCCTCGTTCACCAGCGGCGCAGTGGACTTCAGGTGGGTGGACGCGGGGCCCTTCAGGGTGTCCGTGCTCGCCTCGGACAGCATGGGCGTCCGCAGCCTGGCGACGCTCGTGGACGCGTGCGGCACGATGATAGGCCTCGACCTGGGGGCGTCGATTGCGCCCAGGCGCTACGGCCTTCCTCCCCACAGGGAGGAGGTGGAGGCGCTTTCCTCGGCCATGAGGTCCATAGTCGGCGCCATAAAGGAGGCGGAGGCCATAGTGATAACCCACTACCACTACGATCACTACGTCAGGGACGAGCCGAAGCTCTATCGCGGCAAGAGGCTCTTCGTGAAGAACCCATCGAGCGACGTGAACAGGAGCCAGAGGTGGAGGGCGAGGGCGTTCCTCGAGGAGGGCGGCGTCTCGAGGAGCGCCGAGGTCCACTACGCTGACGGCGGCTCCTTCGACCTGGGCGGCGTCCGCCTGGACTTCTCAAGGGCCGTCTGGCACGGCGAGCCTGGGACGCCCGTTGGCAAGGTGATAATGGCGAGGATATCGTGCAGCGGGGAATCCCTGGTGTTCGCGAGCGACGTTCAGGGGCCGGTCGACCCCGACGCCCTGAGGACCCTTGAGGGCTGGGGGGTTGCGAGGATCCTCGAGCTGAGCGGCCCTCCGACCTACTTCGCGGGTTTCAAGGTCCCTGAGGAGGCGGTGAGCGCCGGCCTCGCGGGGCTCATGGAGCTCGTGAGGTCCGGGGCGGCAGAGGTGATAGTCGCCGATCATCACCTTCTCAGGGACCTGGACTATAGAGAGGCGATAGCTGCCCACCTGGAGGAGGCCGAGGCCAGGCGCGTCAGGCTGCTGACGGCCGCTGAGCTCATGGGGTACGAGGTGAGGCAGCTCGAGGCGCTGAGGAGGCAGCTGTGGTCGGAGGAGAGGGGGCGCCGCCCCCAGCGCGTCATGCGGCGATGCAGCGCTGCTCGACGTACCTCTTGAGCACGGGCTCCGACATGGCGCCTATGAGCCTGTCCACCTCCTTCCCATCCCTGAAGAATATCAGGGTCGGTATGCCCATTATATCGTAGCGCATTGCTATGTCCGGGCTGTCGTCCACGTTGAGCCTCGCGAACACGACCTTGCCCGCGAACCTCTTGGCGAGCCTCCTGACCACCGGCTCTATCAGCCTGCATGGGTAGCACCACTCGGCCCAGAAGTCGACTATCACGCAGCTGTGCTTGGCGATGAACTCGTCGAAGCTGGAGGCGTCCAGCTCCACGGGCTCCTCGAAGACCTCCTCCTGCTTGGCCTGGGAGGAGCTGATCAGGCTCCTCATGATCCTCTCCTTGATGCGCTCCTCGAACTCCGACTCGTCGAACCCGCTCATGCTGCTGAGGGCCCCGGATCCCCGGATAAACCCCTTTCGGATGATTTGGAGGCCGGCGCAAGGATCCCGGCCACCAGCAGGTAGAGCGCCGCGGCCTCCGCGGCGGCAAGCGATCCAAGGGGCAGGACCCCCGAGAGCGGCACGAGCGCCGTCAGCGCGATGAGGCCGGCGCTGGCCATAGGGCGATCGGCCCTGAAGGGGCACGAGGTGAACCCGCGCCCCAGGTACAGGGCCAGCGCCCCCGCCGATGCCAGGGCTAGGGAGGCCGAGGGGCCGGCGTATCCCAGGTAGCCCACGGCGGCCGAGAGCGCGTACCCGGCCGGGAGGAGCAGGGAGTGCGGCCTGCGCCACGTCCCGGCGACGAGCGACGCGGCGGCCGCCAGCAGGAGGAGCAGCGGGTGCAGGTAAGCTAGCGACGCCAAGGCGGCGAGGGATGCGACAGATCCGTTCTCCCCGCGGGAGACGGCTATCAGGGCTGCGGCCGACGCGAGCTGCACGATAAGAATCAAGCTCGGCCAAAGGGGCGAAAGGGCGGTGGACGCTATCAGCGCGGCCAGAGGCGCTGCCGCCGAGCCCCCGCGCGAGCCGGTCGAGGCGACGTATGCCGCCGCCAGCCCCGAGGCCACGAACTCCCAGGCGACGCTCGGCCTCGGATAGAACGAGAGGGTACCGGCCGCGGCGGCCAGGAGCGCCGAGGCGACCGCGGCGGCCTCGGAGTACGGCGCGTCCGCCATTCGGACACCTACGGTATCCCTAGGGCTCCCTCAAGCGCCGCCAGCGCGAAGACGACCGCCAGCAGGGGGCTCGCCATCTTGAACATCGCGCGGGCGGAGCCCTTGTCAGGGGACCTCCTGAAGTCCTCCGCCCTCCTGAGGGCCATGGCAGCCAGGGCGCTCGAGGCGGCCGCGGCCGCGAGCCCGTGGCGGTAGATCGCGTAGTAGGCCCACGTGAGGGCCGGGATGGCGGCTGTCGAGTATTCCACGTACCTGGCGGCCTCCCGGGCGCCCCGAACCACCGGCATCATCGGTATCCCGGCCAGCGCGTAGTCCTCCGCGTAGTACGTGGCTATGAACCATATGTGCATCGGTATCCAGGCCAGGACGACCGCCGAGAGCAGGAGGCCTGCGGGCGTGATGCCGCGCGCCAACGCCCATCCACCTAGGGCGGGCATCGCTCCCGCGATCCCGCCGAGCACCACGCTGTAGGGCGTCCTGCGCTTCACGATGTTCGTGTAGATCAGGATGTCGAAGAGGAAGCCCAGGAGCAGCGTCAGCGTGAGCGGGGCCGAGAAGAAGGATGATATCAGGACGGACGCTAGGAACGTGGTCGAGGCGAGGGCCAGCGCGAACGTCGGGGACGCCTCGCCCGAGGGGATGGGCCGCCTGGACGTCCTCGGCATTATGGAATCTATGTCGCGCTCCAGGTACATGTTGGCGGCAGTCGTCCCCGATATGGCGAGGACCTCGGCGGCCGTGAGTATCCCTAGGCCCTCCAGCGATTTCCCCCCGGCGGCCAGGTAGGAGCAGTAAGACGTCACCATGAGCAGCGCTGTCTGTGAGGGCTTCACCAGGTCTAGGATGGCCCTGGGCCTCACGGCGCGCGAGAGGGCGCCGACGTACTAAACCTTATCCCGGCGCGCCGCTCCTCGCCTCAGCTTCTTTGCCGCGGGAGGCGGCCGGTTGGACGCATGGACGACGCGTCCTCCCGACAAAGTCCGAAGAGATAGAGGGCAGCGACCTTTAGGGCCGAGGCGGCTTCAGTTACCTCTGAACGTCGCCCTGCGCTTCTCCAGGAAGGCGGAGACCCCCTCGGCGAAGTCGTGGGTGCCGGCGAGGAACCCGAAGAGCGTCGCCTCCTGGGAGAGCCCCGATCTCAGGTTGGACTCAAGCCCCGCCTGGATCGCGTACTTGGCGGCCATTATGGCCAGCGGCGGTTTCTCGGCTATTCTAAGGGCGAGCTTCTCGGCCTCCTCCATGAGCGATTCCTGGGGGACCACGACGTCCACGAGCCCAAGGGCCAGCGCGTCCCTCGCCTTCAGCCTATCCCCGGTGAATATCAGAAGTTTGGCGCGCCCGGGGCCTATCAGCCTGGGAAGGCGCTGAGTGCCCCCGGCGCCGGGTATGATCCCCAGGTTTATCTCGGGCTGTCCGAGCTCGGCCCCTTCCCCGGCTATCCTTATGTCGCACGCCATGGCAAGCTCCAGCCCTCCCCCAAGCGCGTACCCGTTCACGGCCGCGATCACCGGCTTGGGGTACCACTCGATCTTCGTCGTCAGCGCCTGGAATTGCGAGGAGAACTTCAGCGCGGCGGCCGGCGTCATGCCCCTGAAGTTCTCGATGTCAGCGCCCGCGCTGAAGGCCCTGCCGGACCCCGTCAAGATAAGCGCGCGCACGTCGCCGCGGCCCTCCAGCGACTCGAGCGCCGAGGAGATCTCTGATATCATCTTGGGGGTTATCGCGTTCAGCCTCTCGGGCCTGTTCAGCCTGATGACCGCCAGCGGAGGCCTCTCCTCCAAAACTATCTCGTCCGGCAACGCCGCCCTCTCCAGCCCGGCGGCTCCTTTATCCTTATCTTCAGGCGACGAAGCGAGATCATCGAGTTCGGCGGCGCATCAGCTAAAGCTTATGTGGCACTGCCCGCCCGGCGGGCCGTGATAAACGTAGGGGTGGCGGCCCACAGCGAGCCCACTCCCCACCTGAAGGGGCTGGCCTCCCGCTTCGTGGAGGCGCTTCCCGCCGACGAGGTCAGGCTCATCCTGGGCGGGTACTGGGGCGCGATGGCGTTCGTCGCGGACGCCGCGCGCGAGAGGGGGATGGAGGTCGTGTTCGTCCTTCCGCAGAACCCGCCAGCCCTTCCCCCCAGGGGCAGGGGGCTCGTGGCGATAGACACGGGCATGGACTTCAAGGGGAGGAGCGTGATACTCGTGAGGAGCTCGGACGTCCTCGCGGCCATAGGAGGCGAGTCGGGGACCATGCTCGAGATACTGATGGCGTACTCCACGGGGGTTCCGGCGGTCGTCCTGAGGAGCGGCATGCCCAGCGATTCGCTCGAGCGCCTCGGAGCTCGCCCGGACACCAGGGAAGGGCCCCCCATAAGGTTCGTGGATACCCCGGAGGAGCTGGCCAGGGTCGCCGTGGAGGTGGGCAGGGGTGGACGTAAGGTCGAGGTTGGATCGCGCGGCTGAGGGCTACGATTATCTGGTAGCGGCCGGCGACGCTGACGTCGAGTACCTGAGCGGCTGCCACTGCCCTGGGTCCGCGCTCGTCTACGGCGACGGCTCCGCCACAATTTTCGTCCCGGCGCTGGAGTACTACAAGGCGCTGGACGCCGTCCCCGGCTGGATGGAGGTAAGGCCTATCCTTCGCAGGCCCACGGAGCGTGTGGACCTTCCGGGGCTCGTGGTGGCCACGATGCCCGAGGCCGTGTCCTCCCTCGTGAGGGGAAGGGTCGCCGCCGACCTGGGGGTACTCGGCTGGCCCATGGCGGAGGAGCTGTCCCGCAGGATCCCCGGGCTGGCTGACGTGGCGGGCCGCCTCCTGGAGATGCGCGCAATCAAGGATCAGGAGGAGGTCGACGCGATAGTTGAGGCCCTGAGGATAACCGAGGCCGCCATGTCGAGGGCCGCCTCAGCGGTTCGCGAGGGGGCCTCCGATCACGAGATAGCGGCGGAGCTGGAGCACGAGGCGCGCAGGCTCGGGGCCGAGCGCTTCGCGTTCGACACCCTCGTGGGCGTTGGAAGGAACTCGGCGAACCCGCACGCGCTGCCGCTGGGCCTTCGCGTATCCCCCGGGGACTACGTGGTAGTCGACGCCGGCGTAGTTAGGCGCGGCTACTGCAGCGACATGACCCGGACGATCGCCACCGGCGACGACCTCCTCCTGAGGGCGGTGGCCTCCGCGGTGGAGGCCGCGCTCGACGCCCTGGGGCCCGGCGCCGTGGCCGGCGAGGTCGACGCGGCGGCCAGGAGGGAGCTCGGGAGGTGGGGCCTGGCGGATCGCTTCCTCCACGGGCTAGGCCACGGCGTGGGGCTCGAGGTACACGAGAGGCCGTACCTGTCGCCGGGCGACTCGACGCGCCTGGAGCCCGGGATGGTGGTCACCATAGAGCCAGGGGTCTACGTGAGGGGCGTGGGGGGAGCGCGCGTGGAGGAGATGGCGCTGATCACCTCCTCCGGCGCAAGGGTCCTTAACTCTATGCGCAGGATCCTCGGCTGAGGCCTCGGAAAGGGATTTTACCGGGGAGGCGGTGGCGCGGGCGTGAAGCAGTACGACATAATAGCCTTCGGGACCGGCTCCGCCATGAACATCGTATCGGAGCTCCTGGGCCAGAGGCCCAGGCTGCGCGTGGCCGTAATAGAGAACGGCCCGGTAGGGGGCATATGTCTGACTAGGGGCTGCATACCGTCTAAGATGATACTCTATCCCGCGGAGATAATGCACAGCATAAGGCGCGCCAAGGACTTCTGGATAGACGTCGAGGTAAAGGGGGTGGATTTCTCCAAGATAATGTCCTGGGCGTACGACGAGGTCATGGGCGAGAGCAGGATGATAGAGGAGAACATAAGGCGCGATCCCAGGATAGATCTCTACCGCACAACGGGCGAGTTCGTGGACGAATACACCGTGAAGGTGGGCGACGAGATAATAAAGGGGGAGAAGATACTTCTCTGCACGGGATCCCGCCCGCTCGTCCCCAACATACCGGGGCTCGAGGAGGCGGGCTACGTGACGAACGAGAACTTCTTCACCCTCAGGAAGCTCCCCCCGCGGGTCGCCGTGATAGGGGGCAGCTACATAGGGCTGGAGTTCGGCTTCTTCCTGGCCATGATGGGCTCCCACGTGACTATCCTCGAGATGCTGCCCAGGATAGCCCCGCTTGAGGAGCCCGAGGTATCCTACCTCCTGGAGTCGGACCTCTCCGAGTTCATGGACGTGGTCCCGAGCCACCGCGTGGTCGAGGTCAGGAGGAAGGGGGAGTCCAAGGTGGTGGTCGCCGAGGGGACGGAGGACCATGACACGCTCGAGGTCGAGGTGGACGAGATAGTGGTGGCCGCGGGCAGGAGGAGCAACTCGGACATAACGAAGCCGGAGAGGACGGGGGTGAAGACCGACGAGAACGGCTGGATAATAGTCAACGAGTACCTGGAGACGACCAAGCCGAACATATGGGCGTGCGGCGACGCCATAGGCAAGCACATGTTCAAGCACGTGGCCAACTACGAGAGCCAGGTGGTCTACTACAACGCGTTCAGGGGCCAGAGGGTTAAGGTCGACTACCACGCGGTCCCGCACGCCATATTCATACAGCCCGAGGTGGCGGCGGTTGGCGCCAAGGAGGAGGAGCTGAGGGGCAAGGAGTACGTGGTCGGCTACTACCTCTACAAGGATACGGCGAAGGGGCTCGCGATGAAGGACGAGCACCACTTCGCGAAGGTGATAGCCGAGGAGGAGACGGGCAGGCTGCTCGGGACTCACATAATAGGGCCCTACGCCTCCTCGATGATCCATGAGTCCATAGTGCTCATGAACACGAGGGAGCAGTCGGTGTTCCCGGCGTACAGGAGCATGCACGTCCACCCGGCCGTCAACGAGGTCCTTGAGAGGGCCATGTTCAGCCTGGCCCCGCCGGAGCAGTGGGACGACCTCAAGGAGCACCTCAAGGAGCACGCCATGGAGGCGCGCGAGCGCACCCTGAGGCGCCTTCTCCGCTCCTCAAAGTAAAAATTTTTCAAAATAAAAAATTAATTGAGTGAGGGCAACGGCGCCGGGCCCTAGACGCCGGGGGCCGAGGACCCCTTGAGCGCCGCTATCCTCGATCTGACAGCGCTCAGCTGAGCGTTGAGGAGCGCCTCGTACGCCTGCAGGTACGACAGCTCTACCTGCGGCTGCGCGTAGTAGGACCACCAGTAGTAGCCCCAGGGCCCCCACGGGCAGCGCCAGCCGCGCCAGGGCGGCCATCCCCACCAGCCCCAAGGACCCCACCAGGCCATACGGATCACCTCTCGGACTGCTTCCTCAGCTCCTCTATCCTGGCCTTGACCCTCTCGAGCTCTTCCTCCAGGTACTTCGCGTACGACTCCAGGTAGGCCAGCTCGTAGGTCGGCGGGAAGGGCTGATAGCCCGCGGGAGCTGGCCAGGCGTAGGTCGGATCTGGCGCCGGCCCCCAAGGCCCCCAGGCGTACCAGGGGCCCGGCCACCGCTGCCCTCCGTGCCACCCGTTGCCCCTTCCGTACCTAGGTCCCCACATGGCTCCCACCGCCATTATGTGCAAAGGCACATAAATATAAACCCTTCCGTCAAAGCTAAAGGCCCCTCCGGAGGCCGGGGCTCGTGCGCGTCAGGCTGCTCGCGGTCGACGTAGACGGCACCCTCACGGAGGAGAGGGGATCCTATAGGCTCAGCATGGACGCGGTCCTGGCCATAAGGGAGCTCGTCTCGCGCGGCATCTCGGTGGTGCTCGCTACAGGGAACAACTACCAGATAGCCGACGCGCTGACGCGCTACCTGGGGGCCAACTGGCCAGCCATAGCGGAGAACGGATGCCTGCTGGTGGACAGGGGGAGGGTGGAGAGCCTGTGCTCGGGCCGCCCCCCGAGGGAGCTCGTCGAGGCGATAAAGTCGCACGGGCTCATTGAGGGATGGCAGAACCCCTGCAGGCTCCACGACCTGGAGTTCACGACGCCCGATCGCGCGGCGCTCCACAGCGCCGTGCCGCTCGTCGAGAGGGACATGGAGGAGCTCGGGTGGAAGGGCAGGGTGCTCGTCAGCGGGTACGCCCTGCACGTGCAGCCGCCCGGCGGTGGGAAGGGGGAGGCCCTGAGGAGGCTCGCCTCCAGGATGGGCCTCGGGATGGAGGAGGTCGGTGCCGTGGGCGACTCCTCGAGCGACGTCGACCTGCTGCTGGCAGCCGGCTTCAGGGCCGCGGTCGGGGACGCCGACCCCGAGCTAAAGGAGGTGGCGGGATACGTCGCATCGGCCCCGGCCGGCAGGGGGTTCGCCGAGGTGGCGCGCGTGGTCGTAGGGGATCGCCAGCCCTAGGGCTGCGGTTATATGCCGTTCCCCACTGCTGCGGGCGTGGGAGGCGCCCGCGTCCTCATGGCGAGCTCCAGCGTGGGCCTCGGCCACGTCGCCAGGGATCTGAGGCTGAGGCGCGCGATGGGGGACGTCGACGCGGATTGGCTGACCTCGGGGACGGCCCTGAGGTTCCTGGAGCTCAACGGGGAGCGCGTGCACCCGGCCTCCCGCCTCATGAGGAGCCTCGGGGACGTGATAGGCGGCTCCGTGATACGCGGATGCCGCGTCCGCCCCACGCCCACCTCTATAATATCCCTGTACTCGGCGCTCAGGCACAACGCCTCTATCCTCGAGGGCCGCGTGGACATCGAAGGATACGACCTGGTCGTGGCGGACGAGTTCTGGGAGCTCCTGGTATCCAGCGCGCGGCCCCGCAGGGCCGCGTTCATAACGGACTTCGTCGACACGTCGCCGGGGCTCTGGTGGAGGCCCCTCCGTCCCCTGGCCTTCAGGCTCGGCGAGTACATACGCTCCAGGGCGAGGGAGAAGTTCGACCTGAGGGTGCACGTGGGCCTCTGGGGAGACGCGCCAGGGTTCTGGCATCCAGGGCAGCTGGCGACGGAGGCCATCAAGCCATCGCCTGAGAGGGGGAGGGACGGGCCCGTCGTCGTCAACTCGGGCGGCACCCTTGCCGGCTGCGGCGCCCTGCGCTCCCTCAGCCAGGAGCTGCACGGCGCGGGCGTCGATCACGTCCTCATAGGGGCTTGCGGGAGCCTGGTGGGGAACCCCCGGGCAGCTGCTCTCGAGGGCCAAGGGCCTAATAACGCTCGCGGGCTACTCCAGCCTCGTCGAGGCCGCCGCGCTCTCGAAGCCGGCGCTCATACTCAAGATAGATGGGCACTTCGAGCACGAGGAGAACTCGCGCGCCTTCGAGGGGAGGAGCGGCTATCGCGTCTTCAGGTGCTCCCGCGCACGGGGCGCGTCGAGGGAGCTCCTGGAGGCCATGGAGGAGGAGCCCGACCCGCCAAAGGGTGGCCGACGCGACTAGCGAGGTGGCGGAGGCCATTCTGTCGCTGCTCCGAGGTGGCACACGAATAACCCATATATCCTCGGGCGGCTGAAGGGTGGACGTTGCAGGGCCCTGCCTACGACGTGGAGTTCATCATAGAGGGGTGTCCCTCGCTCGAGCTCTCCCACGACTTCACCGCCCTCGTTTCCCACTGGGCTGCCAAGGGCGCCTATAGATTCCTGGTGACGCTGAAGGGCGCCAGGTTCCCCGAGTGCCAGGACTTCCTCAGGGAGGCGCTGCAGAGCTTCCTCTTCGCGTCGTTCGTCGTCAGGGAGGGGGGCGGGGCCGCCCAGGCCTCAACTAGGCTCACGCTAAGGGCTAACGGCGGTCGACTGGAGGTGGTTGGATGAGCGGCAAGTTCGACTTCGTGATAAGCGTCGACAGGACGCTGATGACCACGCACCACGGCAAGGAGTTCATAGGGTTCATGACGACGGGCCCGGCGGTCGTCCTCCCCGAGTGGCTCTGGATGTGGCTGTCCGCCCCAAGGGTGGAGAAGGACAGGGACGGCCTCCCGAAGTTCGCGCCATATGGCCTTAGGAAGATAGAGGCAGCCCTCCTGGACGCGGGCTACAGCGCCGCGATAGTGGATCCGGACGACCTGCCGAGGTACCTGAGGGACGCGAAGGCCTTCCTGACCGGCCATCACGACTACTTCGCTTTCAACCCCCCGAGCAGCGAGTGGTGGCTGGTGACCGGGCGCGAGCCCGTCAACAGGAAGAGCTTCCTAAGGTTCATGTCGTCGGTCGCCGACTACAAACGCTCCCGCAACCCGGGCATGAGGATCATAGTGGGAGGGCCAGCCGCCTGGCAGTGGCTCTACGTCCCGGGGTACGTGGAGAGGTTCCTGGTGGACACCATAGTGGACGGGGAGGCCGAGAAGGCCGTGGTCCAGCTCGCCAGGGCGGTCCTGGACGGCGAGGAGCTCCCCAGGTACCTGAGCGTTGCCCCGAGGGACTCGCCGAAGCTCGGCGAGATAAACAAGATAAAGAAGGCCAGCGTCAATGGGTTGATAGAAATTATGAGAGGATGTCCAAGAGGTTGTAAATTCTGTAACGTAACTCTGAGGCCCCTCAGGCATATACCCTTGGAGGACATAGAGGAGGAGCTCAGGGTCAACAGGGCGGCCGGCATACGCGCTGGCATACTGCACAGCGAGGACGTCCTACTCTACGGAGCCGACGGGATACACCCGAGGCCTGAGCCCCTGATCAAGCTGCACGAGCTCGCCAGGCGCTACTACGATAAATCGATAGCGTGGAGCCACGCCAGCCTGGCGGCCGTCGTTGCTGCCGAGAGGGAGCACGGGCTGATAAGGAGGCTTTCCGAGTTCCTCGTGGGGGATCAGGGATTCCTGGGCTTCCAGACGGGCATAGAGACCGGCTCCCCCAGGCTCGCCCGCGCGGTCATGCCGGCGAAGGCCGCGCCCTATCCCGCTGAGAAGTGGCCGGACGTCGTGGAGGAGGCATTCGCCATACTCCACGAGAACCGCATGATACCTGCGGCCACGATAATACTTGGCCTGCCCGGCGAGACCCCCGACGACGTCGTCAAGACCATAGAGCTCGTCGAGAGGCTCAGGGACTACAGATCCATGATCGTCCCCATGTTCTTCGTCCCAATGGGGGTCCTGAGGAGGGAGGACTGGTTCAGGTCAGTCGAGCTGAGCCGGGAGCACGCGGAGCTCATGGTCGTTACGATGCGCCACAGCGTGCGCTGGGCCAAGGACATAGTCGATAAGTTCTACCTCAGGGGGCTCGCAGCGGCGCCCCTGCGCGCCCTGATAAGGTACTTCCTTGACCGCGCCGCGAAGTTCTCGGAGGGGCTGACAGCCGAGAAGGTCCTGGAATACGTGGAGCAGGCGAAGGAGAGGATGGAGGCGGCCGCTGCCGCGGAGCCCGTCGTGGCGCCGCTCAGGAAGGAGGTCGAGGCGCAGGCCGCCTGACGCCTCTACGGGCAGATCAGAAGCGTCGCGGCCGCCATGGCGGCCGCGATGGCGGCCGTGAGCCCCGCGCCGATCGCGCGCGCCCTGTTGTCCTTCATCATCAGGACGAGCCCCACCTTCTCCGCGCTCCCCACGATCGCCGCTATGGAGGCCAGCTGCCCCGCCATCGACGCCGAGATCTGCCCCTTCGAATACAGTATTCCCACTGCGTACACGGCGCTCAGCACGTTGGCGAGGGAGGAGGCCGCTATGGTGGCCGCGAGCGCCTGAGGGAGGACCGCCGCCACCGCCCTCGAGACGGCAACTATTACGAACAGAAGGGCGGCGAACTCGAAGGTCCTGGCTATGGGGACCGGCTCCCGGGGGGGCTCCACCCCCTCCGGGCTCAGGCGCTCCTTGCCCGCCACCGCTATGGCCAGGGACGCCGCCAGGCCGGCGAGCAGCGCTGGCATTGCGGCCGCGAGCGCCGCGCTTCCTCCGACCACGTAGAGCACGGCGGCCACCTGGAACGCTATCATGGGGGCGTTCGAGAGCGCTATGTTGAGCGCGGCGCTCGTCCCGAGCTCGCGCCTCGAGTTGGCGAGCTGTATCAGGCTGAGGGTCGTCGTGGTGCTGGAGACTACGCTTCCTATTATCGTGAAGGCGAGGAGCCCCCTGTTGGTGGCCCTGAGCACTAAGTATTGAACGAAGAATATCGTGCCGACCACGACCACCGTGAGCCAGAAGAGGTAGGGGTTGAAGAGGCCGTAGGGCCCCAGATACCTATCCGGCAGCATCGGCAGTATGACGGCGGATATCACCAGGAGGTTGATCACCGCCAGCAGCTCCTCCCTCCTTATCCTGGATATCGCCCCGAGCAGCTCCGTCTTGTAGAGGCTGAGGGCCGCGACGAGCACCGAGAGCGCGAACCCGTACGCGTAGAGGTCCATCCCGACCAGGAGGCCCGATAGGAAGACCAGCATCATCGCGACGTAGGTCGTCGCGCCGAGGCTGCGCGTCGTGAACGCCCTGCTCAGGTAGGCCGACGACGATATGACCACCGCGGCCGCCACGCCGACGGCGAGCATGGCGACGCTGTCCGTGAGCTGATAGAGCAGCGCCGTGAAGTACCCGAGCAGCGATACGAAGATCGAGGTCCTCAGGCCCATCAGGACCCTCACGCCGCTGATCTTCCTGTACTCGTTGACCAGGCCCACTATGGCGCCCGTGGCCACGGCGGCCGCCATGTAAGCTACTGACGGGACCACGCCCTAGGAGCACCCCGATTCAATATAGGGATTGTGAGGCCATCCGCCTTGCCTTCCTTGGGCAGCGTAAAACACGCGGCAGATCTTCCTTCGCACGCCGCCGGCCAGCCGAAGCCCGGTTCGCGGTCGTCCGCCGGATGTCGCGCTCGGCCCTGCTGGCCGATCCCCTGTTCTGGTTCGAGGCGGAACTTCAGCCCGGATATCCTTGAGACTATGTAATCGGCTATCGCGTCCAGCTGATCCTCCGTGGGGTTTGGGAACGCGTCCTCTATCGACCCGCCCGCCGCGTGTCTTAGGTGGCCTCCTCCTCCGAAAGCCTCCCCGAGCGCTTTGGTGTTGATGTCGTCACGCTCGCTGCGTATGCTCAAATGTCCCCTTCCAGAGACCATGAAGATCACGTCGCCCCCGAGCTTCTCGCGAACTATGTTGGCGGCCTCCGTGCCGCTGTACGCGCCGCGCAGCCCCACGACTACGCGAAGGCCGTCGATCTCCCTGACCCTGGATTTGAGAAGCAGTTCGTAGTCCCTCCTTAGTATCTCGTCGTACTCCCTGAGGTGGGCGTCCATCCCGGCGGTCCAGAAGACGCCTGATGCCAGGAGCTCAACCAGCTGGAGCTTCATGCAGTCCCCGCGCCCTCCCAGGTAATCGTAGTACGAGATGAGGCGCGAGAGGAGAACTGCCAAGGGATCCTGTCTTATGTTGAAGTCCGCGTCATGAGCCATCTCGGCCAGGCGCGACTCGACGTAGTCGCCGGGCCGGCCCAGCCTCTCGAAGACTACTTCGGCGGCGCATCTCCCCTCTGTGTCGTGGGTCAGCTCGTCCACGGCGCCCTCGATGGCCTTCAGGCACTCCTGATCCCATGCGTGGTGGTCCAGCCAGAGGACCTTGGCCCCAGCGGACCTCCATCCGGAGGCCATGGAGGCCCAGCGGGCTATCGTGCCCTTGTTGCACCCTATGTCGGCTATGACTATCAATTCGCCCTGGCGCGGCCTGACCTCCCTCTCCACGGCGTTGAGGTAATCATCGTTGTAGTCCGCGAGGACGACGCGTGCTCCCACGTATTCCCTGGCGACTATGGCGGCTGAGGCCACGCCGTCCAGATCCTTCGTGTGCGTTATGACGTACGTCACGCGCGGCCTGAGCTCCCCCCGCTAGTTAGCCTTTCCTCGACTCCAGCTCCTTCAGCTTGCGCCACACGGTGGACTTGCTGACGTCCAGCGCCCTGGCTATGGCGCGGACGCTCATCCCCCTGTTGCGGAGCTCCAGGAGCTCGGACTCCGCTATCTGCCTGGGGGGCCTCCCGGTCCTCCTCGTCTGCTGGGCCTCCCCGCGCCCTCCCCTGGCCTCGAGGGCCATGGAGAGGGCCTCCATGATGAGCCTCCCGAGCGCGGTGCGCCCGTCTATGCGCAGGTTCCTCTCGGTGAACACTATGGATATGCCGGCCTCGTATATTTTCCTGAGGGCCGCGTAAGCTGTCTCCAGGTCCTCCCCCAACACCGAGAGGTCGCGCACCAATATTGTCCTGGCGCCGCTTCCCCTGCACAGCTCTAGGACGCGGCTGGGCGCATCGCGCGAGCCCGAGGGGCTGATGGTCCCGATCAACAGGTACCCGTGGTCCTCGGCCCACGACCTCACGCGCTCCTCGGAGTCCCCCTCTCCCAAGTACGCCACCGCCAGGATCCCCCTGAGCTCCTCCGCGGCGATCGACATACGACGCCGATTACGCGCGGAAAGCCTAATCGGGTGAGATCTAATTCGCTAGACAACGAGCTGGTCCGGGCTGCGCGGCCGTCCTGGGACGCCATCAGCGCAAGTGCGCAGCGGCCCGCAGGTCCTGGCGACGCACGCCCACGGTACAGCCAGTTATCCGCGGCCGAGGCCCCTAACGCTTCAGGTCGCCGCTGTTCCAAGGGGCCTGAGGCGGGAGGGACGAGCCGATGTATGGCTCGAGGCCCGCGCGGCGCATGATCTCCTCGAGCGCGCGGGAGGCCTTATCGGACAGGGCTCCCTCCAGCGCCTCCAGCTGAAGGGACGCCATCCCGGATATGACTAGCCCCCTCGCCTCCGGCTCGCTGAGGCCCCTGCTCCTCAGGTAGAACAGCTGATCCTCATCGGGCTTCGCCTCGAAGGCGTGATGCTCCGCCCTCGCAACGTCGCCCACGTGCACCTCAAGCATGGGGACCGCGTATCCCCTGGACCCCCTGCCCACGACCACGACCCCGGCGGTGAAGGAGGCGCTGCCGCGCCTCGCGGTCTCCGACAGCTTAGATATCCCCCTGACCACGACGTACCCCCCGTCAAGGGCGACGCCGAGCGACGTCGCGTTGCTGGAGCTGGACTCGCCGACGTGCTCTATCCCAAGGAAGCGGTCGGCCCTGGCCCCGCCCGACGATAACAGGAACGCGGAGGCCCTGAGGGCCGACGACTTGCCCAGGACCGCGCGATCGTCCTGGTGGTGCATAGCGCTCCCCGTCCCCAGGAGCAGGTAGTTCAGCCTCGATCCAGCGCCGAGCGCCGCGCGAACGCCCGCCGCGCTCGGCGCGCCCCCTCCCCTCACCTGGAAGAGCACGTTGACGGTCGATCCCTGGCCTACGAATAGCTCGAGGAACGAGAGATCCAGGGACTCGTCCGAGCCCACGACGACCTCCAGGTCCAGCCTCGCGCCCGGCGACACGGCTATGACCGCGTGCCTGGAGCTCACCGGCCCGCAGCCGCCATCCGTTGGGGACACGCGGACGGTGGAGCTCCCCCTCACGGCCAATGATCTGTAGCTGCCCAGGGCCGCGTAGTGCGCCCCGACGATCTTGGACTCGTCGGGGGGCAACAGGGAACCTGCGCTCAGGTCGCCTTCCGCGACATCCCCCGAGGCATCGTAGGAGAAGCCGTCCCCCTGACAGCGGCCGACGCGCGATAGGTAGGGCTCGAACGCCCTCCAGTCCGTGTAGTGTTTTACGGTCGGCGAGTCCGAGAAGCGCTGATACGCAATGCTCCCTCCAGCGGCCTCAGCCGACCCCACCCACCTCCGAGAACTCCACCTGTATCACCTTCGTGAGGACGCTAACATATTCTATCGGAAGGTCCTGCATGATGCCCTGCAGGAAGCCCAGCACTATGAGGCCCCTCGCCTCCGACTCGCTGAGGCCCCTGCTCCTCAGGTAGAACAGCTGATCCTCTGTCAGCTTGCTGGTCGTGGCCTCGTGGGAGGCGGTGGCCGTCGGCTCCTCTATCTGAAGGTGAGGGTACGTGTGGGCCTTGCTCCTTTCGTCCATTATCAGGGAGCTGCATTCAACGTGGCTCATGCTGTTCGTGGCCCCCTCAAGTATCCTGACCAGCCCCCTGTACACGTTGACTCCGCCCGCGTTGCTTATGCTCTTCGATATTATGGAGCTCCTTGTGTCGGGCGCCGCATGTATGGCCTTGGCCCCCGTGTCCTTCAGGTAGGGGCCGTTCGCTATCCCAACGACCACGTTGCTGGTCCTGGCGCCCCTGCCCCTCAGCACGGTCGATGGGTATGTATAGGTTATCTTGCTGCCTATGCTGCCCTCCACCCACTCGACTGTTGCGCCCTCCTCCGCGAGTGCCCTCTTGTTGTTGAAGTTTATCACGTTCCTGCTCCAGTTCTGGACAGTGATGAACTTCACCTTGGAGCCCTTCAGCGCGTGTATCTCCACCATCCCGTCGTGGAAGCTGTAGTTCTTCAGCATGGGGGCGGAGCAGCCCTCTATGAAGCTGACCTCGCTGCCCTCGTCAGCTACTATAAGCGTGTGCTCGAACTGGCCCTCCAGGGAGCCCCCTATCACGAAGAACGCCTCTATGGACTGTGGGACCTTGACCCCCTTCGGCACGTAGAGGAACGCCCCGCCGCTCCAGAGCGCGGTGTGGAGGGCCGCGAACTTGTGGTCGGAGGGCGGGAACACGCGGGAGAAGTGCTCCTTGACGAGGTCCGGATACCTCTGGACGGCCTCCTCCATCGGCAGCAGTATCACCCCCAGGCGCTCCAGGTAGTCCTTCATCCTGGAGTACACGTTCTCCCCGTCGAGGACCGCCGTGAGCCCCGCCAGGAACTTCGCCTCCATCTCCGGTATCCCCAGCCTCTCGTAGTACGCGCGTATATCCTGGGGGAGCTCCTCCCAGGAGCCCGCCCTCCCGACCTCGGGCTTCACGTACGCGGATATCTCCTCTAGGTCCAGCTCCTCCACGCCGGAGAGCCACGAGGGCGTCGGCAGCCTTTCGAAGAGCTCGAGCGCCCTCAGCCTGAGCCTGAGCATCCAGTCGGGCTCCTTCTTTATGCGCGAGATCTCCTCGACGAGTCCCCTGCTTATCTTGCCCTTCAGGACCACCTCCTTAGAGTAGGGCGACTCAGGGCCCAGCAGCTCGTCTGGCGCGCGGTATCCAAGAAGGTCCGAGACGGCTCCCCTGCTCAGCTCCGACCACCCCTCAGCGAGGAGTACCCGTTCCTCTCCACGTACTCGGCGAGCTCCGGCCCGCCGCGGCCCGCAACCCTCCCCTCCACCAGGAGGGTGACCTCATCAGGGGCCACGTGGTGGAGTATCCTGGCGTAGTGCGTCACCAGAAGCACCCCCGTACCCCCGGCCGCCAGCTCGCGGATGGCCTGGGCCACCGCCCTCACGCCGTCCACGTCGAGGCCGCTGTCGGGCTCGTCCAGGAGGAGGTACTTGGGCCTCAGCACCATGGCCTGCACTATCTCCGCCCTCTTCCTCTCGCCGCCGCTGAAACCCACGTTCACCTCCCTGTTCAGGAGGTCCGGGTCCAGCCCAACGCGCTTCGCCGCCTCGGAAATCCTCGAGAGTATCTTGGGGTCGCGGACCTCCAGCGCCGCCCTGCCGTTCCTCTTGTTATAGGAGAGGAGGATGAGCGCCGAGAGCCTGACGCCCGGCACCCCCACGGGGTTCTGGAACCCCAGCATCAGCCCCTTGAGGGATCTCTCCTCCGGGGGAAGGCCCGAGATGTCCTCTCCGTCCATGAGTATGCGGCCGGCCGCCAGCCTGTACCTGGGGTGGCCCGCTATGGCCAGGAGCAGCGTTGACTTGCCGCTTCCGTTCGGCCCCATGACCGCGTGTACCTTTCCAGGCGCCACGGACAGGGAGACCCCCTCCAGGACGCGCCTCGCGCCGTCCTCCGTGACTACGTCAACGGTAGCGCCATCGACCTCAAGCATCTGTCGATAACCCGGTTATGTTCCTCTATAAACGTTGGCGAGGAACCCTGCCCCGATCTACTATCCTTACCAACGCCCTTCGGAGGCGAACTCCCGCGCGTCATCGGGCGGCCCTTCCGCGAGGCGATGCGCCCAGCGCATTCAACATATGAAACAACATTTAAATCAGAGTTCGTTTATCTATTTTCCATGCCCCATGGGGAATTCCTGATGGGCGTCAAGAGGGGATGCGGCTCTAACCTGTACGTGGCGATAGTCAGGTGGGACAGGAAGGACGAGTTCATGAGGATCGTCAAGGGGAGGCTCGGCGATGCTGAGTCGATCGAGGGCGTTATGTACAGCTGGGAGGTGGAGGGCCGCAGGGTCATCTACTACCCGAGGGATGGGCGCCTTTTGCTCGAGGCCTCCGACGAATCTGAGCTCGAGCGCCTCCTATCGGTCCTTTTGCCGTAGGCCTCCGACGTTTCCCTTCAGGGGGAGCCGCCCGCGCTCCATCGATTTCGTTGATAGTCTAACGATCCTACGACGGAAAGGATATTAACTATGTCGGGCGCCTGCGTTCGGGTTGAGGACCGAAAGGCCGGTCTATATACTTGGCTACGGCGCGTACATACCGATGAGGCGCATCCCGACGTCCGAGATAGCAAGGGTGTGGTCCGGGGACGAGGGGGGTCCCAACAGGGAGAAGGCTGTCGCCTACGAGGACGAGGACGCGGCGACCATGGCGATAGAGTCCGCGAGGAGGGCGATGCGCATGGCGGGAGTCGATCAGGTTGGGGCCATATTCGTGGGGACGGAGTCGAAGCCCTACGCTGTGAAGCCGACGAGCACGATAGTCGCGGAGGCCCTGGGCCAGAAGTTCACGCTGGCCGCGGACCTGGAGTTCGCGTGCAAGGCCGCGACGGAGGGAATTCAGATAGTGAGGGGGCTCGTGGGCTCCGGGATGATAAGGAGCGGGCTCGTTGTGGCCTCCGACACCGCCCAGGGCAGGCCGGGCGACGAGCTCGAGTACACGGCGGCAAGCGGAAGCGTCGCGTACGTGCTCGGGAACGGGTTCCCGGATCCCATCGCGCAGATAACATATGGCATCTCCTACGTGACGGACACGCCGGACTTCTGGAGGCGCCAGGGGGAGCAATACCCGCGCCACCTGGGCAGGTTCACGGGGGAGCCGGCCTACTTCCACCACATAAGGTCGTCCGTCAGGAGGCTGATGGAGGACACTGGGTACCGTCCGGAGGATTTCACGTACGCGGTGTTCCACCAGCCCAATCCCCGCTTCCCGGTCGCCATAGGGCTCCAGCTCGGGTTCAGGATGGAACAGCTGGAGCCCGGGCTCCTGAACGACCTCATAGGGAACACGTACTCCGCGAGCGCCCTGATGGGGCTTGCCGCGACGCTGGACGTGGCGAGGCCCGGCGACAGGATACTGCTGGCCAGCTTCGGAAGCGGCGCCGGAAGCGACGCGTTCGTGATAGAGGTAATGGACGGGATAGTTGATAAGAGGGACGACAAGCACGTGACCGTGAGGAGCATGGTGGAGAGGCGCGTGGAGATAGATTACGCTATGTACGCCAGGTACAGGGGAAAGGTGAGGCCATGAGGGAGGTCTACGTGAGATCCGTGGGGCTGACCCCGGTGGGCGATCACTGGGAGAAGTCGATCCACGAGCTTGCGGCGGAGGCCGCGCGCGCCGCGCTCGAGGAGGCGGGATGGCCTAGGATCGACGTCATGATAGTGTCGAACATGCTCGCGGAGAGCCTTGTGTCGCAGGGGCAGCTGGGGGCTATGATAGCGGAGAGGGCCGGCATCCCTGGGATCAGGGCCCTCAGGGTCGAGGCTGGCCACGCGTCGGGCGGCGTGGCCGTGGCAACCGCCTACCAGCTGGTCGGCGGGGGCGCGTTCGACCGCGTGCTCGTCCTCGGCGTGGAGAAGATGAGGGACTCCACGTCGGAGGACGCCCTCGAGGCCATGTCGTATTCGGAGGACGCCGAGTACGTTCTCATGATGGGGGCCAACATATACACGTTGGCAGGGCTCCTGACCAGGCTCTACATGGAGAGGTACGGGGTGCCCTACGAGGACCTGCTGCAATTCCCAATAATAGCCCACGAGAACGGGGCCAAGGCGGCCCACGCCCAGTTCAGGAGGCCGATAACGCTGCGCAACATCCTGGAGTCGCCTATCGTGTCCGATCCGGTGAGGCTCCTGGACTCGCCCCCCATGGGCGATGGGGCGGCGGCAATCCTCCTTAGCTCGGATCCCTCCGGCGCGATGGCGCAGATAGCCTTCTCCGACTACTCGACCTCAAGCGTGAACTTCTACTCGTCCGGGGACCCGCTCTCCCTGCCCGCCCTAAGGTCCCTCGCCTCGGCCGCCGCGGCCTTGGGGCTCAAGGCCTCCTCCGCGGACTTCCTGGAGCTCCACGACACCTTCAGCGTGATGGCCGCGCTGGAGCTGGAGGAGCTGGGAATAGCGCCCCGCGGATCCGCGGCGTCGATGGCCAAGGAGGGGCGCTTCTCACTCTCGGGCGACCTTCCGATCTCGACGTTCGGGGGGATGAAGGCCAGGGGATTCCCGGTGGGAGCGGCCGGGGTGTACCAGGTCGCTGAGGCATCGCTTCAGGTCTCGGGGAACGCCGGGGCCAACCAGGTGAAGGGCGCGGAGCTCGGCCTGGCGGTTAGCGTTGGCGGGTTCGGCGGCACTGCCGCGCTCACCTTCGTGAGGGGGCTGAGGCGATGGTCCTCCCGTCCATAGCCTACTGGAGGATCAAGCGCAACTACTACAGGCCGCTGGGCTCGCGCTGCAGGTCCTGCGGCGCCCATTTCTACCCGCCGGCGGGCGCCTGCCCTAGGTGCGGGAGCAGGGACGTGGAGCTCGTCGAGATGCCCCAGACCGGCAAGGTCATCAGCTTCACGACGACCAACGAGGTCGGGTCGTCCTTCCGCAGGTACAGGCCGTTGACCTTCGGCCTCGTGGAGCTCGACAACGGCGCCGTCGTGCTCGCCCAGCTCGTCGACTTCCAGGAGGGGGAGCTCGTCCCCGGCGCCCGCGTCAGGATGGTGATAAGGAAGCTGAGGGAGGACGGGGATGACGGCATAATATACTACGGTTACAAGTTCGCGCCCGAGCGCTGAGGAGCCATGAGGCCGCGCCTATAGGCCACGAGGAGCGCGAGCGCCATGGTCTTCGCGTCGTGGATCTCCCCCGAGACCGCGCGCCTCAGCAGCTCCTCGAACGGCATGACGAGGACCTCTATGTCCTCGTCGGGCTCGGGCCTGGGCTTCCCCCTCCTCGACACCTTGACCAGGTAAAGGCGTATTTTCTCCGTGCTGTAGCCCGGGGCCAGATAGATCTCCCCCAGGTACTCAACGCTGTCCGGCTGATAGCCCGTCTCCTCCACTAGCTCCCTCCTGACGCATTCCTCCGGGTCCTCCCCGGGCTCCAAGGTGCCGGCGGGCGCCTCGAGGAGCCTTCCCCCGACCGCGTGCCTGTATTGCTCGACGAGCACGACCGATCCATCGGGCAGCTCCGGCAGGAACGCCACAGCGCCGGGATGCTCAACCACGTCGCGCACGATCTCCCCACCGCGCGCCCTCAGGAAGTCGCGCCTCACGGAGAATATCCTGCCCGAGAAGACGCGCTCGGATCTTACGACCTCCACGCGACTCCCCAGGGGGCGGCTCGAATTAACGTTTGGCGCGTCGCCTGCGCGGGGGGCGCCTCATGGGCCGATGTCCGACGATTTCGGGAAACGTATTTAAAGGGCAAGGGCGCTCGCGGCCCCGATGTCAGTTCATAAATAATCGCGACGCCCTCGAGGGACGCCTCCGGATAGCGGTCCCCAACAAGGGCAGGCTGCGCGCCCCCGCCCTGAGGCTCCTCGAGGACTCAGGGATAGGCCCTATCTACGATCCCGGGTCCCGCAGCCTCGTGACGCCGACCAACATGGACGACGTGTACATAGTGTACGTGAGGGCGGAGGACATACCGGGCGTCGTGGCCGCGGGCGCCGCTGACCTGGGGATAACCGGCCACGACCTGGTGGTCGAGTCGGACGCCAAGGTGGACGAGCTGCTTGACCTGGGCTTCGGTAGGGCCAGGCTCGTCCTCGCGGTTCCCGAGGGCTCAGGGATTTCGTCCATCTCGGATCTGCGCCCAGGAATGAGGGTCGCGACCAAGTTCGTGAGGATAGCAGGCGAGTTCTTCCGCGGGCTGGGGCTGGACGTGGAGATAGTGAGGATAAGTGGGGCGGCGGAGGTCATGCCGATGCTGGGCGCGGCCGACGCGATAGTTGACGTGACGTCCACGGGCACGACGCTCGCCCTCCACGGCCTCAAGCCTATCCACACGATAATGGAGAGCTCGGCCCGCCTGATAGGGGGTCCATCTAGGGCGGCGAGGCGCGAGCTCGCTGATCGCGTCGTGGAATCCGTCCGGAGCGTCATAATGGCGAAGAGGAGGAAGCTGTTGCTGATGAACGTCCCGGACGAGAGCCTCAGCGACGTGCTCTCCGTCCTCCCCGCCATGAGCGGCCCCATGGTGGCGAAGGTGCAGTCCAGCTCCCCCATGTGGGAGGTCATGGCCGCTGTCCCGGCCGAGGAAATACCGAGGCTCATAGTGGAGCTGCGCCGGAGGGGCGCGAGGGACCTCCTGGCGATAGACCTGGAGAGGCTGATGCCGCGATGGACCTGATGCCCTCCATAGACCTGGAGGCCGGGAGGGCCGTCAAGAGGATCCGCGGCGTAAGGGGAACGGGGCTTGTGCTCGGGGACCCTCTGGAGCTAGCCGCCCGCCTGAGGGACGCGGGCGCCAGGTGGGTGCACGTCGTTGACTTGGATGGGGCCGAGGCGGGAAGGCCCGTCCACGTCGGCCTGGTGCGCCGCCTCAAGGACCTCGGCCTGAGGGTACAGTACGGCGGTGGCCTCAGGAGCCTGGACGACGTGGCGGCGGCGTTCGGCGCCGGCGCCGACAGGGTCGTCCTTGGATCCGCGTGGCTTAGGGACGCGGGGTTCCTCGAGAGGGCTGCTTCGCTCTGGGGCGACGTCCTAGCGGCGCTGGACGAGCGCGGAGGCCGCCTGGTCGGAGGAGGGTGGACAGTGGAGAGCGGGCTGGGCATCGAGGAGGCGCTGAGGATGCTGGAGGGGGTGCCGGTGGCGGGCTATCTGTACACTCAGGTCGACGTGGAGGGAACGCTGCGCGGCCCCGACATGGCGAAGGTGCGGCGCCTCAGGGATATGACGAGTCGGCTGCTCATCTACGCCGGGGGCGTCTCCTCGCTCGAGGACCTGAGGAGCCTCTGCGAGGCGGGCGTTGACGGCGTCGTCGTCGGAATGGCGATTTACGGGGGAGGGCTCAGGCTAGAGGACGCGCTCGAGCTGGCCAGGGGGTGCGGGCGATGCCGTCCAAGAGAATAATACCGTGCCTGGACGTGAAGGGGGGCCGCGTCGTCAAGGGCGTGCGGTTCAGGGACCTGAGGGACGCCGGGGATCCCGTGGAGCTGGCCGCCAGGTACGAGGAGGAGGGGGCGGACGAGCTCGTCTTCCTGGACATCTCCGCGACCGAGGAGCAGAGGAAGCCGCTCTACGACCTGGTCCGCTCGGTCGCTGGGACAATATCGATCCCCTTCACGGTTGGAGGAGGGGTCTCGAGCCTTGAGGACTTCGGGAGGCTCCTCGACTCCGGGTCCGACAAGGTATCCATCAACACGGCGGCAGTAAGGGATCCATCGCTGATAGAGCGCGCGTCCCGCGAGTACGGAAGCCAGGCCGTCGTCGTGGCGATAGACGCCAAGAGGAGGGGCGACGGGTGGGAGGTCTACGTGACGGGCGGAAAGGAGCCGACGGGGCTGGACGCGGTCGAGTGGGCGTCCCGCGCCGCATCCCTGGGGGCCGGCGAGATACTGCTGACGAGCATAGACAGGGATGGGACCAGGCTGGGATACGACCTGGAGCTAACGGGGGCGGTGCTAGCGGCCGTCGGCGTGCCCGTCATAGCCAGCGGGGGAGCCGGGGAGCCGCGGCACTTCCTCGAGGTCTTCAGGCTCGGCGCGGACGCCGCGCTTGCGGCCGGAATATTTCACTACGGCGACCTGAACATACGCGACCTCAAGGCTTATCTCGCCTCCAACGGCGTGGAGGTGAGAATTTGAGCCGCGCTGGGGATACCCTGGACAAGCTCTACGGAATAATACTGGACAGGCTCAGGAGGAGGCCCGAGGGTAGCTACACGGCGTTCCTGGCGGAGAAGGGGCTCGGGTACGTCGCCAGGAAGGTCGGGGAGGAGGCATCCGAGCTCATGGTCGCGGCCCTAACAGGGGAGGGTGTTAGGGAGGAGGCCGCCGACCTCGTCTACCACGTCCTCGTGTTGTTGGCCATGACGGGCGTCGGCCTCGAGGGCCTCATCTCCGAGCTCGAGAGGCGCTTGCCTGAATCGGAGGCGGGCGCGGATGAGCGGAGGGCCTAGGATAGCCATAGTGAAGTACGGAGTGGGAAACGTCTACAGCGTGGCCGCCGGCCTGAGGAGGGCAGGGGCCGTGCCCGAGGTCGTGGAAGCCCCCTCCAGAGGATACGACGCGGTAGTTCTGCCGGGAGTGGGGGCTTACGGCCCCGCGATGGAGCGCCTGAGGCCGCACAGGGAGAGGCTCCTGGAGATGCTGGACGAAGGCGTGCCCGTGCTGGGCATATGCCTGGGCATGCAGCTAATGTTCGAGTGGAGCGACGAGTGGGGTGGGCACGAGGGGCTGGGCCTCCTCAGGGGAAGGGTTACTAGGCTGAGCGCCAGGAAGCTCCCCCACGTGGGCTGGACGAGGATAAGGATCGAGAGGGAGTGCGAGCTCATGAGGGGGCTGGACCCCGGCAGCTACGTGTACTTCGTACACAGCTACGCCAACCTCGACGTCTCGCAGCCCTTCGTGTGCTCCACCGCGAGCCACGAGGGCCAGACGTTCGTGGCCTCGATAGAGGCGCCCCCCCTCTACGGGACCCAGTTCCACCCGGAGAGGAGCGACGGGCCTGGATCCATCGTCCTCCGCAACTTCGTTCGCCTGGCTTCCAGGGGTCGACGCTCAGCTTATCTCGGGCCGCCCGCATGAGCCCGCGTGGAGTGGCTCGACCGCGTGAACTTCAGCAAGGGAGGGGGACTGATACCGGTGGTCGTCCAGGACGCGGTGAGCGGGGAGATACTGATGCTCGGGTACGCCGACCGCAGCGCGATAGAGCTGACCGTGAGGACGGGGCTCGCGCATTTCTATTCGAGGAGCAGGCGCAGGCTCTGGATGAAGGGGGAGACCTCGGGGAACGTCCTTAGGGTCCTAGACGTGACGCTCGACTGCGACTACGACGCGGCTTTCTACCTGGCTGTGCCGTCGGGCAATACCTGCCACACCGGCAAGTGGTCCTGCTTCCACAACTTCGCCTGGAGCGAGAGGCTCATGGACGTCCTCTGGGACCTCCTAGTCAAGGAGGCGGGAGGGGGCTCGCCGCCCTCGCCCCTTTTCGACTGCAACCCTCCTCCGGATCCTCTCTTCATGTCGCTGGCGGCTCTCGCGCTCCTGAGGGGCTACGACAGGCGCGTGGCCGACGCCGCGGCCGTGGTCGGCGGGTGTCCCTCCGTGGGCATAGTTATGGCCCAGAGGCTCGGCATCAGGGCCTACGTGGGGAACGAGCCCGAGGAGAGGCGCATCGCGGTCCTTGGCGGCGTCTACGACGAGGGCGCGCGCGAGGTGCTGGAGGGCCTCAGGTCAAGCCACGAGGTCAAGTTGGCGGCGTTCGCGGTCGCCGACTTAAGGGTCCGGGGGGCCTCCGACGTCCGCAGGCTCGCCGACCTGTCGGTCGAGGGAAACGAAGTGGTGCTCAGGGACGTCCTGGGAACTAGGACGGCGAGGCTGGGGGCCTCTAGAGGGCAATCCTCCTGACGCCCATCGCCTTCGCGCGGCGGGCGCGGGCAATCTCGAGCAGCGGGAGCTGCGAGCGGGCCTCCTCCACTGCCGCCGAGTCCAGCTCCCATATGGCAACCCTTTCGCCCCTTCCCAGGTCCAGCTCGACGTGCCCCCATGGGTTAACTACCACGCTCCTGCCCACGAACGCGCGGCCCGCGCTGTCGACCGCGACCAGGTACGACACGTTCTCCATGGCCCTGGAGGAGGCGCTCGTGACCCATTGTTCCTCCTTTAGCGAGCCGGCGTACCAGGCGGAGGGAACTATGAAGAGGTTGGCGCCCGCCAGCGCCATCTCCCTGAACGGCTCGGGGAACCTCAGCTCGAAGCACGTGGCGAAGCCTGCGGTGAATCCGCCTATCTCCAGGAGCGTCAAGGGGAGATCCCCGGGCCTCACGTAGTCCGATTCCCTCCTCCCGAGGGCGTCGAAGAGCATCGCCTTCCTGTGGAGGAGCAGCGGGCCGTCGCGCCCGAGCAGCGCTATGGAGTTGTAGGGGCCGCCCTCAGCCCTTTCGAGGAACCCAATTATGGCGAGCACCCCGGATTCCGAGGCCGCGCGGGAAAGCCCCCTCAGGATCTCCCCGTCCAGGGGCTCCGCGATGGCCTCGGCCTCCTCCAGCCTGGCCCCCAGCGAGTACTCAGGGAACACTATCAAGTCAGCTCCGCGGGCGCCCCTGATTATCCCCTCTATCTTCCTAGCGCTCTTCTCCTTTTCCTCCTCCGGCGATACCTGCGCCAGCGCTATCCTGAGCGAGGCCACTCCCTCGCTAGACCTCCTCGAACTTCACAACGTCCACTATGACCGAGGGACAGACCCTCCTGACGCCCGGCATGCGGCTGATCTCCTCGTGGTACTTCGCGAGCTCCGAGGCGTCCTTGGCCTTCACTATGGCCATTATCTGGTGATCCCCCGAGCTGATGGCCAGGTACTTCACGTACTGCTTCCCGTTGAGCGCCGAGGAGACCTCGAACAGGCGCTCGGGGTCCACGTCAACTCCGGTTATCGAGACCGCGCCATATCCCGCCCTTTTATCGTCCGCTATTATCGTGTACCTCTTTATCACACCGATCGACTCCAGCTTCCTTATCCTCTTCATCACTGCCACGTCGCTTATTCCGACCTCCTTCGCTATCTCACCATAGGAGCTCCTGGCGTTCCTCCTGAGCAGCTCGAGTATCTTCAGGTCGCGCTCATCCACCTGCTCGCCCACCACGTTGCTCCCCGAGGCAGCCCTCTTATTTATTCATGTTTCAACATCCGCGGTGAACTTATCGTACTCGGATGGGAATATCCTCCATGGATCCGGGAGGATGCTAAACCAACTCCTTCAATAACATACCAACCAAAAATTTCAAATTATTACTTTACCACTCCTCTTCCTCCTCGCCCTCCTCCCACTCCTCTTCCTCCCACTCCCCCTCTTCCTCCTCGCCCTCTTCCTCCCACTCCTCCTCGAACTCCTCCTCGAAGTCCTCCTCCATGCTCAGGATAAGGTCGGACCTCATGCGACGGGCTCCAGGCCTACCCCTTCTAATATCCCTTTCGTTCTCGGCGCTCAGCTGCGCCGCCAGGCGACGGCTCGTCCTTCAGGCGATCATAGAATTCGTCGTGCAACCCCGCGAGGAATCGGCCCGGGAGTAATGCCGCGGGCCAGCGCTTGCTGCCGGCCCGCGAGCGCTACCATTTCGCGAGGGACTGGGCGCGCCGGCGGAGCGCTTAATAAAAGGCGACGCGCCCTGCGGCCGAATGGCCGGCTTCAGGGGGAGGCCCCCGAGGGTCGCCATACTTGGGGGCACGGGCGACCTGGGCATGGGCCTGGCCTTCAGGGTTTGCAGGGGGCGTGAGGTCATAGTGGGATCCCGCGATCCCGAGAGGGCCAGGGCCAGGGCCCGCGAGTACGCGGCGCTCGCGGGCTGCGACGGCATCTGGGGGACGAGTAACGCGGAGGCCGCGAGGCTAGGCGACTACGTGGTGCTGGCGACCCCAGCGGATGCCCTCCCGAGGATCCTCTCGGAGGTCGTGGGCGAGATCGGGGAGGGATCCCTTGTCATATCGCCCGTCGTCCCCATGGCGAGGCGCGGGGGCGCGTTGGTGTACGACGAGTCCATGTTCGGGCCGCGCTCCGCCGCGGAGTACGTTGCCGAGAGGACGGGGCGCAGGGTGGCCGCGGCCTTTCACACGGTGCCCGCGGGCCTGCTGGCAGACCTGCGGCGCCCCCTCGACGTGGACGTTCTCGTGGCCTCTGGCGACGCCGAGTTCGCGGAGATCAGGGACGGCCTGTCGATCGAGGGCGTGAGGTACCTACACGCCGGCCCCCTGGAGGCGGCCCGCTGCCTTGAGCGGATGGTGCCCCTATTGCTCGAGGTGGGGCGCAGGAACCGGATAAGGAACCCCTACGTGAAGGTGATTGGCCCGTGAGGACCCGTTGGGCTATCCCGCTGTCAATAGCGCTCCTGTTGCTCTCGGCCCTCGGCTCCCATCAGGCGACGTTCTCGGCCGCCAATCACATAGGGGTAATGACCTACGAGGTTCGGCTCTCCGGATTGCCCCTGCCGTACCTGAGGACGTTCACGTCGCAGGGCGGGGAGCCCGAGTACACGGAGGTTCTGACGGCGCAGCTGGCCGTCGACGAGTCCTTCTGGCTCCTGGCATCTTTCCTAATGCTTTGCGCGGCGCGCCGCGGCCGATCCCTAGGCCGCGGCGGATGTAGCCTTTAAACGCGATGGACCCATGGGGCGAACGGCTTCAAATGAGGCCGCTGATACTCGTGAGCAACGACGACGGACCGGAGAGCCCGGGCCTGAGGGCGCTTCTCAAGGCCCTGGGCGGCAAGGGCGTTGACGTGGCATTCATCGTGCCGGAGGGGCCCAGGAGCGCGTCCGGGATGAGCCTCACCTTCCACAAGCCCCTGAGGGCCTGGAGGCGCGAGATAGAGGGCGTGCCTGGGTACGTCGTTTCGGGCAGCCCGGCCGACTGCGTCATGCTGGGCGTGCTGCACCTGCTGGACAGGACCCCGTGCGCCGTGGCCTCCGGGATCAACGTGGGGGATAACACGGGGCTTCAGGACATCTACGCCAGCGGCACAGTGGCCGCGGCGCTCCAGGCGGCGCTCCTGGGGATCCCGGCCTCGGCCTTCTCGATGATGGTTGAGGAGGACGGGAGGCCGGTGGACGAGGGCGAGCTGGCGGAGGGCTTCGGCTCGGCCGCCCTCTACGCGGCGGAGATAGCGAGGTGGATATGCGAGCGCGGCCTTCCGGAGGGCGTTCACCTGCTGAACGTCAACTTCCCCCTCAGGCTGAGGAGGCCCGTGGCCGTGGAGCTCACGCGGCCCGTCCGCAGGAAGTACGAGGAGCACGTCACGGAGCGCCGGGATCCGCGCGGCCTTCCATATTACTGGATATGGGGCAGCAAGCTCGGGAGGTACGAGGAGGGGACCGACGCCTGGGCGGTCTACGTCCGCGGCGCGATATCCGTGACCCCGCTGAGCCTCGAGGCGGCAGCGTCGCCCGGCGCCGCGCTGGAGGACCTCAGGAGGATGCTGGAGGGCCTGTCGCGGCCCCAGTCAGAGCTATAAGCATCCCCTTCGGCATGCGCACCGTGGATCCCGGCATAAAGTGCCTCGGGATAGAGAGCACGGCCCACACGTTTGGCGCCTCCGTGGTCAGGGGGGACGGCTCGATACTTTCGGACGTCAGGTCGACGTACAGGCCGCCGGCCGGCTCCGGGATACACCCAAGGGAGGCCTCGAGGCATCACGCGGCGAGCGCCCCCCAGGTCGTCTCGTCGGCGCTCAGGGAGGCGTCCGTGGGATTCGAGGACCTGAGCTGCGTGGCCTACTCGGCGGGGCCCGGGCTCGGCCCAGCCCTCAGGGTGGGGGCCGTGATCGCCAGGGCGATCTCTGCGTATTACTCAAAGCCGCTCGTGCCGGTCCACCACGCGATAGGCCATCTCGAGCTGGGCAGGCTCCTGACCGGCGCCTCCCGCCCCGTTTCCCTGCTGGTCTCGGGGGGCCACACGATGATACTCATGCCGAGGCGTCGCAGGTGGCGCGTGTTCGGCGAGACGCTGGACATCACGGTGGGGCAGCTGATAGATCAGCTCGGGAGGTACATGGGCCTCCCCAGCCCATCCGGGCCCGAGTTCGAGCGCATGGCCGCCTCGGGCTCGAAGCTCCTGGAGCTCCCATACGTGATAAGGGGGAACGACGTCTCGTTCTCCGGCATGCTCACGGCCGCCAAGCGACACCTGGGCTCGGGGGCCAGGAAGGAGGACGTGGCCTTCAGCGTGCAGGAGACGGCGTTCGCGATGCTCTCCGAGGTCTCGGAGAGGGCGCTGGCGTTCTCCGGTTCCGGGGAGCTAATGGTCGTGGGCGGCGTCGCCGCCAACTCGAGGCTGAGGGAGATGTTGGAGTTCGTCGCGCGCAGGCAGGGAGCCCGCCTGGAGCTCGTGCCCACCCGCTACTCGGGGGACTGCGGCGCCCAGATAGCCTGGACGGGGATACTTCACTACGCGGCCGGGCTCTCCGTTGAGCCCCGCCGCGCCAGGGTGATCCAGAGGTGGAGGCTCGACGAGGTGGACCTTCCATGGATAGACCGATATCCATGGTCGAGCTGCGCGTGATAGCTAGGGGCGCTGAGGCGGACATAGTCGAGGCCGAGTGGATGGGGACGCGCGTGATCCTGAAGAGGCGCCCGCCGAAGGGATACCTGAACCCTGAGCTGGACGCGCGCGTCCGCCGCTCCCGCACGATCAGGGAGGCCCAGATGATGCACGAGGCCAAGCTGCTGGGCGTGCCCACCCCCGCGCTCCACTTCGTGGATCCCCTGGGCTCCGAGATAATCATGGAGTTCCTGGAGGGGCCTCGCCTCAAGGAGCTGCTGGATTCCGGAGGGGGGCTGGATCTCATGCGGCTCGTCGGCGAATACCTTGGCAGGCTACACTCGGGGGGCATAGTGCACGGGGACCCCACCACGTCGAACTTCCTGCTGTCGGGCGGCGTCCTGTACCTCGTGGACTTCGGGCTGTCCTTCAGGTCGCGCTCTCCGCGCGATCAGGCATCCGACCTCCACGTCCTGGAGGAGGCCCTCAGGAGCTACCACAGCGACGTGGCGGACGAAGCCCTGAGGCTGTTTGGGGAGGGCTACCATCGCGCGTTCGGGGGCGCGGCGGCCGTCATGAGGTGGCTCAGGAGGATAGAATCGTCGGGGAGGTACAAGGGTCCTTGAGCGAGAGATCCCTCTGCCTCCTCAGCGGGAATCCGCACAAGCTGGAGGAGATGTCCGTGGTCGCCGAGGCCATGGGCTGGAGGCTCTCGAGGTGCGAGGGCTCGAGGAAGGTCGAGGTGCAGTCGGACAGGCTGGAGGAGATAGTCTACGTGGCGGCCCGCGAGGCCGCGATCCCTGGATCGATAGTTGAGGACAGCGGGCTCTTCGTCAGGGCGCTGCGCGGCTTCCCCGGGCCTTATTCATCGTACGTCATGTCCACGATAGGGTATAGGGGGGTCCTGAGGCTCCTGGAGGGGATAGAGGACAGGGGCGCCTACTTCGAGTCCGCAATAGCGTACACGGACCCGCTAGGGCGCGTGAGGGTGTTCACGGGGCGCGTGCAGGGCATGATCGCCGAGGAGCCCGCCGGCTCGGGCGGCTTCGGGTTCGATCCCATATTCGTGCCCGCCGGCTACTCAAGGACCTTCGCGGAGATGGACCTGCGCGAGAAGTCCTGGATATCGCATAGGGGGATAGCTATCTCGAGGCTGCTCAGGTGGCTCGAGGCGTATGGGCTGCGTGCACAAACCTTATAAGTGATCCGGGCCAGGTTCGCCAGGGTTGGCGAGGATACACTCGCACAAGAGGGGCAAGTCCCACTCCACGAGGCCGCCGGCCCTAAAATCCACGTCATGGATAACCATGTCCCAGAAGGAGATAGAATCGCTCATAGTCAAGATGGCGCATGAGGGCCTGACCCCGAGCCTGATAGGCGAAAGGCTCAGGGATGAGTACGGGATACCGAGCGTTAAGAAGCTCATAGGGAAATCCGTCCTCGACGTCCTGAGGGAGAACGGCGTCGCCCCTCCGATACCCGAAGATCTGAACAACCTCCTCAGGAAGGCCCGCAGGATAATGGAGCACCTTCAGGCGTTCCACTCCGACAGGAAGAGCACGCACGCGCTGGAGCTCGTCGAGGCCAAGATACATAGGCTGGCGAAGTACTACAAGAGGAAGGGGATCCTGCCGGCTGACTGGGAGTACAAGGCCGTCGTGGCCCAGCTATCGTAGCGGCGGTTGAGCGCCGAGCCGGAGGGCATCGAACTCCTGCGTGCGGTCGCGGCGAGGGGCGGATCCCTCAGGCTCCTGTACAACGCGGACCTCGACAGCATCTCGGCCGCCTCAATAATATTGTCGGCCGCGCGCAGGGTCGGCGTCAGGGCAGTCGCGCGCCCACAAAGCTTGGTCCTGGACCTCTCGAGGGCGAAGGAGGAGACCTTCGATGGGGACGCTCTGGTGGCGGTGGGGCTGTTGGCCAAGGGGGAGCCGGTCCTCGGGAGGGATTTCGTGCTCGTGGAGCCGGGGAGGTACCCGCAGAGGGAGGGCATCACTAAGTGGGGCGGCTCCGCGTCCCTTGCCGCGCACGAGGCTTTCGGGGGCGGCTCGCCCCTTCAGATGATAAGGGCAATAGTTGGGCTCTACGCGACCAGGTGCTACCTGATCGGGGATCAGTGCGGTGAGGCTGCGTCCAAGCTGGTCTCGGCCGGCGAGGGCGTGCTCGAATATACGTCGGAGACGATGATGAGCGCCCTCCGCAGATATCTGCCGCTCGACGCCTCCATAAACTACACGCTGTATCCCAACCTGCGGTCCCTCCTCGGCGGCCAAGAGGCAATAACCGACGGCCTCCGCAGGAGGGGGCTATGCGCCGAGGGATGCCCCAGGCTTGAGGAGATCGAAGGCAAGCGCGACGCCATGTCGGCGCTCAAGTCCTACGCCTCCGAGGTCATGCCCAAGGACGTGGCGGAGCGCATGTTCTCAAGGCGCGTGAGCACGCGCCTCGAGTCCGGGGCGCTCTCAGACCTCAGCGACCTCTCGCTCCTGGAGGAGATGGTGGCGGCGTTCGAGGGGCCGCAAAGATCCCTCGTGGACTCCCTATCCGCCTATCCGGGGGCCTTGGGAGGCGTCGGCCACCTCGTCGAGGCCTTCAAGGCCGTCTCACGCCTTGGGTCGAGGGCCAAGGGCTCGTCGCAGGGCTCCAGGTCCATTCTCGTGGAGGATCTGCAGGGCCCTGCGCTGGCCGAGGTCTTCCTGAAGTCATCGGCGCTGATCCTCCTTGAGGGCGATCAGCTGTTGGTGGCCAAGGTGAAGTCCCTGACCGGAGGGAGCTATTTGGTGGCCGCCAGGAACAGGAGCGCCTTGGAGGGGCTGCTGGCGGAGGTGGAGGGCCTAGGCGCGCACGCGGTCGCCTCGGGGGCCGTGCTCAGGCTCTGGGTCCCCCCTGAGGATGAGAGGCGCTTCCTATCCCTCATCACGTAAGGAGAGGGATAGCTTATTTCCGGAGGAGTCGAACGTTGCGCGTGGCCCGCAGAATAGTCGTGAGCGGAGTTTCCGACGCGAAGGAGGTCGCAGAGCTTCTGCTGAGCATCGCCGAGGGCACGGGGGCGCGCGGCTTCCAGTACAGGGAGCTGGGGGGCGGCGCCCTTGAGGTGCTGCTCGACGGGGAGGATGGGCTGGCGGAGGACATGGTGGCCCTGATCTCCGAGATATGGCCCGGCTCCAAGGCGTACTCTGAGGAGTACAAGGGCAAGGTCATGGAGCTGGAGCTGTTCAAGAGGGTTCTCTACACGAGGGAGCACCCTGAGGAGTCCCTAAGGAGGAGGCTCGAGGGGCGCGGCCGACGCGCGGACATCCATATTCGAAAGGATAAAAATTTCTAAGGAAGGAGGTCCGTGGCGTGCGCGTAATACCGAGGACCATGGCGACGCAGCATCCGGACAACGCGAACGTGCCGGGCTGGGCCTCCGGCGGCGTGATCGGCGGGGATGACGAGGTGAAGGAGGCCTACATGAGCTTCGCCGCAGGGATACAGGAAGTCATGTGGGACGCTGAGGGCAAGGACGTGGATACTCACGTCGTGAGGAAGCTGCTCTCCGAGTACCCCGGGTTCTTCAGGGAGCGCGTTCTCGGCAAGGACCTCTTCTTAACTTACAGGATACCCAACCCATGGCTCGAGTCGGCTGATAGGAAGGTGTTCGCGGAGATCCTCGAGAGCATACCGCTGGCCTCCGACGTCGCCAGCGCGTTCTACGGCGCTGATGCAGCGCCGCTCTTCGAGGTGATACTGCCGTTTACTCGCAGCTCCTTCGAGATGCTGGTGGTCGCCTCGTACTACGAAAGGGCAGTCGCGTCCAAGGGGGATCTGGAGCTGGCCGAAGGCATAAGGGTGAGGGACATCGTGGGCGATTTCCGCCCGAGGCGCCTGGAGATAATACCTCTGCTCGAGGACATGGACACGATGTTCAGGATCTCGGACATCATGGAGGACTACCTTAGGGCCGCGAGGCCTTCCTACGTCCGCGTCTTCTTGGCCAGGTCCGATCCGGCGATGCAGCACGGCCTTATAGCGGCCGTGATCGCCGTGAAGGTCGCTCTGAGCGACCTCCACTCCATGTTCAGCCGCCACGACGTTCCGGTCTTTCCGATACTCGGCGTCGGGAGCCTCCCGTTCCGCGGCGGCCTTAGCCCGAGGCGCTATAACATGGTGCTGCGGGAATACGGCGGAGTCTCGACGTTCACCCTGCAATCAGCGTTTCGCTACGACTATCCGGAGTGGGAGGTCAGGGAGGCCATCTCGGCGATAAACGCGGCGCGCGTCCCGCCGCCTAGGCTCATGGATCCTGAGGAGAAGGAACTCGCGATCGCGCTGGCGAGGAGGTGTGCGACCTCCTACGCGTCAAGGCTGCAGCCCATAGCGCGGGCCGTCAACGCCGTGGCGGGAATGCTCCCCAGGAGGAGGGCCAGGAAGTCCCATGCGGGGACGTTCGGGTACTCCAGGGAGGTCCTCGGCGTGTCGCTTCCTCGCGCGATAGCGTTCACCGGCGCGCTCTACTCGATGGGCATGCCGCCGGAGCTGCTCGGCGCGCGGTGCCTGAGGGACATGGGCGAGGGCGAATGGAGGCTGCTGGAGGATCTCTATCTGGGCTTAAAGGAGGACCTCCAGGAGGCCGCGCTCTTTTACGACGAGGAAATGCTCGAGGAGGCCGCCCGCATATTCAAGATACCTGACGAGGCGCTGAGATCCCTGAAGGACGACGTGAGCTCCGTCGAATGGCTCTTGGGCAGGGCCGCTGGCCCGCGCGATCTAAGGTCCCGCAAGCACTCAGCCCTGCTCAGGCTCTACATGATTTCGCTATCAGGCGACCTCGCAGACGCCGCCCGCTACCTGGAGGAGGCCGCGCGCGTCAGGATGGCGATCGGCTAGGCGGCGAGCTCTCACGTAGCGCTAATTCGGCGGGCAAAGCGAATATTGGCGTTCGATAAAGGTCCCGCGTGCCGACGCTCAGGCTCGAGCTTTCGATAGGCCTCGGGGATCCCAAGGCCGCGGGATCTTTGCTGGCGGCCCTTGAGCCGGACAACGTGGACGTTCCCGACTGCATGTCCATCGACATGTCGGCGGACGACGACCTTCGCGTAGTGCTGTCTTTCGACGTGGCCTGCGCGGATAAGGCCGCGTCCACCGTGGACGAGGTCCTCACCCACGTGCGCCTGGCGATCGAATCCCTCGGCGTCGGCGGCCGGGCGATCGGCCGGCAATAGCCCTTCATAGGGCGAAGCCACCTCGGGGGCTCCTTAGATCGCGGCCGCCCCTCGGCCCCCCTCGGGCCGACTCCTAGAGCTCCAGCTCCACGCCCGCTCCCTCAGCTCCCTCAGGGGCTCCCGGCTTCTCCACCCTTACCCTTACGCCCTCTACTCCCTTCAGGGATCTGAGCGCCAGCGAAACCTGATAGGCGAACGACTCGAGCAGTTTGAACTCGCGGGATCCGGCAACCTCCAGCACCAGATCCCTTGCCGACCTGTAGTCCACGGACTGTTCGAGGTCGTCTGAGGTCGCGGCGTCCTCCACGTCGACCAATAACTCCAGGTCCACCCTGAGGATCGTCTGGCGGGCCCTCTCGCTTTCAGTCACCCCTATCCTGCAGGGGACCATGAGCCCCCTTACGAAGATCTTGGACCTCATCCCGATCATCTCCGTCCTATGCGCGCATTACCGAAGGCCGCGGCCCCCCAGGGATGGTTCAGCGCGCCAGTTGACTCGTGGCTTGGTTCGTCGCCGAGGACGTCCGGCCGGGCGGTCCCTTTCCGCGTGGGCTTGAAAGTCCGGCGCTTCGTCGCCTTCGGAGAGGATGCTCCGGGCACGAGGAGCGTGGACCAGCGGCGATATTTATGCTGCGTCCCCCGCGACCGGCCGTCCGCCGACCGGAAGGGTCTCCTGGAGGACTTCGCTTGGCGAGCGGCATGCAGAATGACGCTAGCTCCGCGCGGCCGCGGGCTTCGGCGTGCGAAACTATGGGATTAGGTTGATGAGCTAAGCGGGCGCCGCCGGCGATCGCCTATTCACCCTGCTGAGACGCCCCGGCATCCCCCGGGGCCATAATCGATTTATAGCGCCGGCCTCCTGTTGCGATCATGGATGGCCTAAGAATCTCCGGCTATCTGGCATCCATTGGCACCCTCCAATTCATAATCGCCATGACGGTCGCGGAGTCTTTGTATCCGGGGTACAGCGTGCACCAGAACTACATAAGCGACCTCGGGGTTGGCCCTACCGCGCCTATTTTCAACGTATCCATCGTCATATTCGGCATCCTCGCGCTGATCGCGGGGGTCCTCCTCCTGAGGGAGCTGAGGATGCCTTTCACCGTGGCGATGATCCTTGCGGGGCTGGGCGCGATAGGCGTGGGGCTCTTCCCCGAGGGATCTCCCTATCATCTCCACACGGCCTTCTCGCTTGTGGCGTTCCTATTCGGCGGCCTGACGGCTGCCTTCTCCTACAGGGTCCAGCCCCGCGCGCTCTCCGCCGTGTCCATAGCCCTCGGCGCGACATCCCTTCTGGCCCTGATCCTATACGCCTATGGGTACTACGCCGGGCTGGGCCCCGGAGGCATGGAGCGCCTCGTGGCTTATCCGGTGCTCCTCTGGGCCCTCATGTTCGGCGGATACCTCTCGGGCGGCGCGCCGAAAGCAATTAAAGCTCAGCCCGCGGGCCGGCGAGCATGGACGAGGGCCCGATACTTCTGACCCCGGGCCCTACCATGGTCGATAGGAGGGTGAGGGAGGTCTTAGCCGGCCCTCAGCTATCCCACGACTCACCGGAGTTCCTGAGGGCCCTCGGTGAGCTGCCCGGAATGTTCCGCCGCGTCGTGCGCTCGGACTCCTCCCACGTCGCCTTCGTCACGGGATCCGGCACCCTTGGAATGGAGATAGCGATGTCGTCACTTCTCTCCGGCTCGGAGCGCGTCCTCGTGCTGGAGTCCGGCTACTTCGGGGGGAGGCTGGCGGAAATAGCGCGCAGGTACTCGGCGGAGGTCGACGTCCTCAGCGCGCCGACTGGGCGCCTGGTGGAGCCCGACAGGTACAGGGAGGCCTTGGAGTCCGGCAAATACAGCGTGGTCGCCGTCACGCACGTGGATACTTCGACCGGGCTGCTCTGGCCGCTCGAGGACCTGGCGAGGGCGGCGAACGAGGCCGGAGCGTTGCTGGTCGTGGACGGCGTGAGCAGCGTGGGCGGCGCGAGGCTCGAGATGGATAGGCTGGGGATAGGGGTCCTCGTCACGTCGTCGCAGAAGTGCCTTGCCGCGCCCCCCGGCGTCGCCATAATAGCCGTTTCGGACGAGGCCATGGGCCTTCTGAAGGAGCCAAGGTCCATCTACATGAACCTCAGAAGGTGGATCGAGGTCGTCGAGGAGCCCGGCAGGTACCTCTCTACGCCGGCCGTCAACCTCTTCATGGCGCTGCACAGGGCCCTGGAGCTTGTGCTGGAGGAGGGCATGGAGAGCAGGTGGGCCAGGCACGAGTCGCTGGCGGCGTTCCTGAGGGAGGAGATGTCGAGGAGGGGCTTTCCGGCGGTGGCCGAGAACCCCTCGCCTACCGTGGGCGTTTTCGACGTGGAGTCCTCAGGGCTTGACGCGGTGGCCCTGCGCGAGCACCTCTACAGATCCAGGGGGATATGGGTAGGCGTTGGGGTGCAGGCCAACAGGCATAGGCACATCAGGATAGGCCACATGGGGAACGTGAGCAGGCGCCACCTGGAGATGTTCCTAGGCGCCCTCGACGAATTCAAACAACTTAAAAGATAAAATTATTAGTTAAATTTAGCAGTCGGTGCCTACCTAAAAGCGACCGAACCTGCGGCCTCCGCCCCTGCGCGGAGGGCGATCCTCGTATTCCCTATCGGACAGGTTGTTCTCCGTGTTCACCTCGCCCTCAAACGGGGATTCCAACACCTCAAGGGTTCCGTATCTGCCCACGTTCAGGCGCATGTGCCCCCTGAAGAGGCTCACGTACCCGTTCCTGAGGGAAATTGTGTCCCCAACGTTCACCCTGTCCACGTCGTCGTCCCAGAGCGTGAGGTAAATGCTCCCAGTCTCATCGCCTAGGAGGACCTCGGCGACGCGATGGGACGATCCATCCCTTCCGGATGAGACCTCCCTGACCTCGCCCTTAGACACGACCTTTCCTATCACGTTCACCGAGCGGGAGCTCGGCTTGAGATCGCCTATCTTGACGTCAACCGGTCCGTTAAACCGGTTAAAATCACGTTGCAACCGGATCTACCTTTTCTGCGATCTGGGGTGCCCTGACCTATATATAAATATGCCGGCACGGTAGGGAATGGAGCCGGTCTCTCCCACGTCCGATGCAGTTCGTGGCCAGATTACCTCGGCGCGTCCGTGAGGAACTTCTTGAGGGCTGTCCCTGCAGGAGGGGCGGTCGTCCTAGCGAGCCGCGGCGTACAGTTTCTATATTCTATTCTTAACAATAGATAGCGCGATCTAATTACAAGATTTATAAAGAAAAGCCCAGCGGGCTTCGCCGATGTCCTCGTCCGCTTCCCGCGAGGAGTACCTAGCGAAGGCCGGTCAGCTGCTAGCCAGGCTGGACAGGATACCCGTCTGGGGGCTGGCGTACCTATTCCTCGGGATACTGGGGATGGGATCCCTCTTCACGTTCTTCGATATATTTAATATAAATGTATCGATAATACAGGCCGGCGCGCAGATATTCGGGGTCAAGCCGACGAACCCCGTGTTCGGCGAGATGGTGGCGTCCGTGGTCGCTTGGAACCTGGTCGGCTACATAGTAGGGGCACTGATCCTGGGGCCCATGTCGGATCGCCTGGGAAGGAGGAACATGTTGATGGTCACGATGCTCCTGACGGGCATAGGCTCTCTTCTGAACGCGTTCGCGTTCAACTACACATCGTACCTGGCCGCCAGGATGCTTACCGGGTTCGGGATAGGCGCGGACCTGGCCGTGGTGAACACGTACGTGGGCGAGGTCGCGCCCACGAGCTCCAGGGCTAAGTATACGAGCTGGATATTCGTGTTCTCCGGCGTAGGGGCGTTCCTGGGGATCTGGGTAGGGCTCCTGCTGACGACTCCCCCCGCGCCCTTCCCATACGGCCTCCCCTTCGCCCTGGGCTCCACCGGCTGGTTCGCCGAGAACGGCTGGCGCGCTGTCTTCGGGATAGGCGCGATCCTGGCGATAGCCGCCCTCCTGCTGAGGGTCGAGCTGCCCGAGAGCCCCAGGTGGCTTATAGCGCACGGAAGGCTGCAGGAGGCGGAGCGCGTCGTGGAGCACCTGGAGGAGGTCGCAAGGAGGAGGGTGGGGAGCCTGCCGGATCTTCCGGAGGTGATACAGCCCGCGGTGCTAGAGAGGCCGAGCTACCGCGCGTCGCTGAGGGCGATATTCGGCAACAGGACTTACGCGATCCGCTGGATACTCCTGGCGCTCATGTGGATGTTCGCCTACTGGACCGTCTACACGATAGCCGGCATACTGACGACGCTCCTCGTGGAGATGGGCTACCAATCGTCCGAGGCCGGCATGATAGTCGCGGTCGGCATGTTCGGCTTCCTGGCGAGCGGCGTGGCCGCCGCCCTTCTCGGCGAGCGCGCGGAGAGGTTCTATTGGATACCCGTGAGCGCCGCGCTGACGATAGTAGGCGCCGTGGTCCTGGGCATTGCCGGCCTGAACCTCCCCCTGGCCTTCGGGGGCGCGGCATTGCTCATGTTCGCTGAGAACCTATGGGTGCCCATAGGCTACGCGTGGACGGCCGAGAGCTTTCCAACCAGGGCCAGGGTGACGGGATTTGCGCTGGCGGACGGCGTGGGCCACATGGGCTTCTTCGGCTCGATACTCGTCACCAGCCTCACGGCAGCGATATTGTCCTCGGATGCCCCCTCGACCCTCAAGAGCATCGAGGTGCTGGTGCTGGTCGCCCTGGGCCTCGTGATAGCATCCGTGATAGCCGTAGCGAACAGGACAGCCACGCGTGGAAGGAGGTTCGAGGAGGTATCTCCCTGACTCATTTGTAACATAACTAACCCGTCTATGTTGATCATTTGTCCATCTACTGGACAGTAATCTTTATATATAAGATGTCAAAGGGGGCGCGGGATGAGCTACCCGAACGTAGTTGCCGGGGATACCTCGTGGGTGCTCATGTCGGCCGCGCTCGTCCTCCTGATGACGCCGGGCGTGGCGTTCTTCTACGGTGGGATGGTGCGCCAGAAGAACGTCCTATCGATAATGATGCAGAGCTTCAGCTCCATCATGGTCGTCGGGTTGCTCTGGGCTATCGTGGAGTACTCGCTTGCGTTCGCCCCCGGCAACCCGATCATAGGGGGGCTGCAGTGGTTAGGCCTGCGCGGAGTCTGGTTCTCGCCGTATGCCGCGTACTCGCCCGACGTACCCCAGCTCGCTCAGATGGTGTTCCAGGCGATGTTCGCGGTCATAACGCCCGCGCTCATAATAGGGGCGTTCGCCGAAAGGGTGAGGTACGGCCCGCTCCTGCTGTTCATAGCGCTGTGGTCCCTCCTCGTGTACGCGCCTGTCGCGCACTGGGTCTGGGGGGTCGATGGGTGGCTCCACTCCATGGGGATGCTGGACTTCGCGGGCGGCACGGTGGTCCACATGGCCGCGGGAACCGCGGCGCTTGCGTCCGCGCTCGTCCTCCGTCCAAGGCACGGGTTCGACGGATCCGTCATAGAGCCCGAGAACGTCCCGCTGGTCGTCCTGGGCGCCGCCCTCCTCTGGTTCGGCTGGTTCGGGTTCAACGCGGGAAGCGCGCTCGCCGCCAATGGGCTGGCGGCGCTCGCGTTCACGAACACGTTCCTGGCCACGGCCGCTGCCGGGCTCACGTGGACCCTCGTCACCTGGGCCGTGAGGGGCAAGTCAAGCGTCCTGGGGGCCATGGCCGGCCTCGTGGCCGGCCTCGTGGCCATAACGCCTGCCGCCGGATTCGTGGATCCCATGTCCGCAATAGTGATAGGCGTGGGGGCGGGGCTTGTGACCTACGGGGCCGCGCTCCTGAGGGTGAGGATGAAGCTCGATGATTCCCTCGACGTCTGGGCGGTGCACGGAATGGGAGGGATGTGGGGCGCCATAGCGACCGGGATATTCGCTGACGTGGGCGCTGTCGGCCTCCTCTATGGAGGGGTTCACCAATTCCTGGTGCAGCTGCTCGGGGTGGCTGTCGTCGGAGCATACGTGTTCGCGGTATCGCTGGTGCTCTTTAAGGCGATAGACGTGGCGTTCGGCTTCACGGTCGCGAGGCACGAGGAGATGATAGGGCTGGACCTCTCGGAGCACGGGGAGACGGCCTATCCGGAGCTGTGAGGTGATGGGGATGAAGAAGATCGAGGCGATAATAAGGCCCGAGAAGTTCAGGAGCGTGAAGGACGCTCTTGAGAAGGAGGGATTCAGCGGCCTGACGGCCTACCGCGTCCGCGGCAGGGGGAGGCAGGGCGGCATAAAGCTCCAGTGGAGGGGCGTGAGGGAGTTCCGCGTGGATCTCCTGCCCAAGGTCAAGATAGAGCTCGTGGTGGACGACGCCGACGTGGATCGCGTGACCTCCATAATTATGAAGTCCGCGTTCACGGGCGAGGTCGGGGACGGCAAGATATTCATAATTCCAATAGATGACGTGATAAGGATAAGGACAGGCGAGAGGGGAAAGGACGCTATCTAACCTAGATAACCAGGTCCGCCAGGTCCTTTACCAGGCCGGCCTCAATCGAATAGGTGCGATACGCTCTCGCCGCGAACCCCTCCCTCCTGACCGATTCCCTGTGAAGCCTGCAGGAGATCCCCCACGCGGAGTCCGCTAGCGCCTCCGCGCGCTCAGGCCCTCCGCTCAGGAACAGCCCGTGCGCATCCCTTACCATGGACGCTATCTCCTTAGCCACCGAGGAGAGGTCCGTGGGCTCCCACGAGCTGGGGAGATCCACAGCCAGCGCGGCGACCTCATCCCCCATCCTCTCCAATATCTTGGACATGGCCCTGTAGTCCATCAGCTTGGCGCGCGGCATCTCGGTCGTTGACCTGAGGACGCGGACGAGCAGGAAGTACAGCCTATCCACGACGTTGTCGCGCGAGGCGACCTCCAAAAGCCTCTCCGGGCTCCCGGAGTCCAGCGCCTCCGCGGCGTCCGTGACCATTGTGGATATTATATCAACTATCCTGCCCGATATTGACTGGGGGTCCTGGTCGTCGTCCACGAAGCACGCGTAGACCACGGACCCCGAGTCCTGGTAGACCTTCTCCAGCCCTATGAGCGAGGCCGCCATGTCCTCGAGCTTCTTCACCTCTTCGCCAGACATCCCCCTCAGGTCCACGCGGATCTCGCTGCAGCCGCCCAGGTAGGCCGCCAGGAGCTTTCTGTGGGCGACGGGCGGCCCCACCAGCGCGCGCCTGCCATCCCCCAGGGCTGGCCTGAGCACCAGGCTGTCGTCGTCCAGGTCCAGCGCGACCTCGGATCCCTCCCTCAGGTTAAGGGACCTCGCCCACTCTGCTGGTATTGATACGAAGAGGCTGGAGCCCAGTTTAACCAGCTTCCTAATTCTCATCGGACTTAAGCTAGATCTCAACGCGCGCTCTTATATAAGCTATGCATCCATGGGCATCGTCGGCGTAAACCTTTTCCAATGGTCGCGCGCAGCGCATGCTGATGCCCAGCCGCAAGGAGGTCGAGGAGCTCGCAAGGCGCATGTCGGAGCTCGAGCTGAAGTACGCCGAACGGCTGAGGGAATCCGTCAGGGGCGTGAGGAACCCCATAGTAAAGGCCGTCATATTGGCCGTGTCCGAGGACTCGGTGAAGCACTCGATGCTCTACGAGACGATAGCCGAGATCGCGAAGGGAAGCGGTCCCTTAGCTTCCGAGGAGGACCTGGATCGCATAGCCCGTGAGATAGAGAACCACATAAAGGTCGAGGAGGAGATGATCAGGAGGGCGTCGGAGATAGGCTCCTCGACCGATCAGGAGGGCGTGAGGCTCATCGCGAGATCCATATTTGAGGACGAGGAGCGGCACCATCGGCTTCTTAAGTCCATACTGGAGGTCATAGTGAGGAGGGAAACCCTGACCGAGGACGAGATGTGGGAGATGGCCTGGAAGTACGCCATGTGGCACGGCACGCCGGGCGGCTGATAAGTCCCAGCGCAAAGCGAGTTGATAACGCGATCTCTTTGGGTGCACGTCCAGGCAGTAATTTCGGGCGAGACCGATTACGGCGTATGAGCAATGAGGTCCCAAAGGACGTGAGGGGTCAGCTTAAGTGGGCTAAGGAGCGCATAGACGCGCAGCTTCAGCGCCTCTCCAGGATCTCCTCCAGCGTTGAGTCCCGCGAGAAGGCGCTCTTCGAGAAGGTCGTGAAGTTCAGCAGGTCGGGCCAGGGGCTTCGCGCGGAGGCCTACTCCAAGGAGCTCAGCGAGCTGAGGAAGCTCAAGGGCACCGTCGGGGCCGTCTCCGCCACGCTTGACGCCCTTTCCCTGAAGCTCGAGGGCTCCGTGGCGCTCGGCGACGCCGTTGCGGCGATCTCCGGCGCCAGGAGGACCCTCTCCAGGCTTCACAGCGAGATAAGGGGCATGAACCCCGATCTGGACAACGCGATGGCGGAGATAGACGACGTCCTGAGGTCGACGCAGCAGGCGTTCTCGGAGATACAGGTGCCGAGGAGCGAGGAGGCCGAGCGCATACTCGAGGAGGCAGCCGCCGTCGTGGAGCTTAGGCAACGCGGGGATCAGGCGAGCGTGGGCGTCGGCCTCGGCCAGGCCTAAGCGGGCTATCCCTTAGCGCTAACACGTACGAACATCTTTTCGAGGTACGCCGAAAAGGGTTAAATCGGGGCATCCTGCCATCGCGACCATGGGCGAGGGCTTTCATACGAAGCTGATACACGGCCACGGCTACTACGACGAGGACCAGGGGTACTTCATTCCGCCGATATACATGGGGATAATCTGCGAGCACCCGGACAGGGAGACGGGCCAGCCCAGGATTACTGAGAGAGGGACGGAGCTGAAGTACGCAAGGGAGGAGAACGTCACGGTGGAGGCGCTCGAGAACGTGATATCCAAGATAGAGGACGCCGCCGACGCGCTCGCCTATTCCTCCGGGATGGGCGCGATAAGCAGCCTCCTCCTCTCCGTGCTGAGGCCCGGGATGAGGATCGTGATCCCGATGGAGGAGTACGGGACCACCATTAGGCTGGTGGAGGAGCTCTCCAAGTTCGGGGTGACAGTCGAGCAGGTGTGGCCCGATACCTCGTCCGTGCTCGAGGCCCTCTCAAGGCCAGCGGACATAGTGTTCCTCGAGACGATGACAAACCCGACCCTGAGGGTGTTCGACGTCAGGGAGATAGCTCGCGCCGCCAAGGACGCGGGCGCCAGGCTAATAGTGGATAACACGTTCGTGACCCCCTATCTGTACAGGCCGATAAGGGATGGGGCGTTCGCCGTCGTTCACAGCGCCACCAAGTACCTGGCCGGCCACAACGACGTGCTGGCCGGGGTCGCCGCCTTCCCGGATCAGAAGTCCGCGCTGGCCGCCTGGGAGTGGCGCAGGATGCTGGGATCCACGATATCCGCGTTCAACGCATATCTCGTGCTGAGGGGGCTCAAGAGCCTCGGGATAAGGCTGGAGCGCGAGAGCGAGTCCGCGAGGGCAATAGCCGAGTTCCTCCACGATCATCCGGCCGTGAAGAAGGTGTACTATCCTGGGCTGAGCGACAGCCCGTATAAGGGGATCGCGGACCGGCTTTTCGAGAGGAAGCTGTACGGCGCGGTGGTGAGCTTCGAGCTCAAGGGCGGCAGGGACGCCGTCCTGAGGGCCCTGAAGAGGGTCAGAATAATAAAGCCGTCGCCGAGCCTCGGCGGGACCGAGAGCCTGCTCACCTACGCGGCGATGAGCGCCTCTGGGCCCATAGCTCCCGAGGTCAGGGAGAAGCTGGGTATAACGGAGGGGCTGTTGAGGCTTTCCGTGGGGCTTGAGGACGTGGACGACCTGATGGAGGACCTGAGCTCGGCGCTCGGGGGCTAAAGGAATTTACTTCGGATACGTCACAACGACCAGCATCGTGGCGGGCTCCTTCCCCTTGTTTATTATGGCGCGCTTCACGCCAGGCGGTATATATATGGAGTCCAGCGGGCCCAGCGAGTACTCCTTACCGTCCTCCGAAACTATCGTGACGGTTCCCGAGAGCACCACGTAGACCTTCTCCGTGTCCGAGGCGTCCATCTCCGCTCCGCCGTTCGGGAGGAAGTAGCTAAGGCC
>CAYFFS010000007.1:0-50045 GCA_964342765.1 uncultured Nitrososphaerales archaeon
CGCTCATAACGAACTATCACGCTGCCATATTGATCACGACGCCCGCGAGCGTCGTGGCGGTCGCCGACATACCCGTGATACAGCAGTACGTAGAGCCGTCCATATTCATATGCTCCACGCCCCTAGCCACGAGGACCCAGAACCTGACGAACTTCGATCCATCTAAGTACATGATATTCCACTACCAGCCAACCGGTATACAGTACGGCGAGTGGGCGGCCGAGTTCCTGCACGACTACGCGAGCCAGATAAGCCCGAGCGGCGTCGTCAAGGTCGTCTACATAGGCCAGAACACCGAGTACGGGCAGGACTACCTCTGGGGCTTCAACTACACGATCTACCAGAACGGCTGGCAGAACCAGATACAGATAATCGACGTGGAGTGGTACCCGTTCGGCAGCACCCAGTTCCAGAGCATACTTAGCAAGGTGGCCTCCGAGAGCCCGAACGCCCTAGTGCTCGGGACCTGGCCGTCCGAGCAGGCCGCCCTATCGGAGCAGGCCGCCTCCGTGCCCGCCCTCAAGGGCGTGGTCATGGGGCCCGCCACCGGAATAGTCGACGACAAGTCCTACTACAGCATAGGGCAGGACGCCCAGGGCACCTTCATCACGACGAACTTCCCGGAGTACGCGTGGACCAGCAACTCCACGGTCAACGCCAAGTGGGCGGCCTTCAGGCAGGAGTACCTGGCTGAGACCGGGCAGACGACCGGCCTGCTCGGCGCTTCCGGCTACGACGCCATATGGGTAGCCGCCTACGCCCTGAAGGACGCCGGGAGCACCAACAACACGGCGATAATACACGCGCTCGAGACTATGCCGCCTCCGCCGGAGCTCGTGGTGCTCGTTAAGCCTACGTCGAGCGGCACGTTGTTCAACAGCTATCACGAGGTGTCGCTCCAGCCGCTGATGATCGAGAGCTTCTGGAACTCGACCTCGAACAGCATATACACGCAGGTCGTCTGGCCCTCGCAGTTCGCGACCGCGAGCCCCCAGTTCGGAATATTCCCGTGACAGGCCGATAAATTCCCATCCATTTTATTTGAAATATTATTTATTTGAAGTTAAACCACATTATCGTACCATCGTTCGAGTTATTTGAGAGAGGAGCATGCGCCTGCCGGACTTTCGGTGGCTCCACAGACTGTTGGGACCGGCATCAGGACCCCATTCGCGCGCGACGCGGGCTCGGAAAACCCGTGAAAATGTCCAAAGTTTATCGGCGATTTGCGGGCAAAATATTTATTATTTGCGCGGTTAAGGAGTGAATGGTTGCCCGGTTATAGGCGCATACTGGAGGCGGCCGAAGGAGCGTCCATGTTCTTGCTGGGAAACGAGGCGGTCGCCAGGGGCCTGTTGGAGGCCGGCGTCGGCTTCGCCGCGACCTACCCCGGGACGCCCTCAAGCGAGGTGGGGGAGGTCCTCAGCGAGATAGCGCAGGACGCCGGCATCTACTTCGAGTACTCCGTGAACGAGAAGGTGGCGCTGGAGGAGGCCGCGGCCGCCTCTTTCTCAGGCGTTCGCTCGTTCGCTTTCATGAAGCACGTCGGGCTGAACGTCGCGTCCGACGCGTTCATAAGCCTGGGGTACACCGGCGTCCGCTCAGGCCTCGTGCTAATGTCCGCTGACGATCCTTCCATGTACTCGTCGCAGAACGAGCAGGACAACAGGCACTACGCCGAGATGTCCTGGGTCCCCCTCGTGGAGCCCTCGAGCCCCCAGGAGGCCAAGGACTTCCTGGTTTACGCGTTCGACCTGTCGGAGCGCCACGGGACGCCGGTCCTCTTCAGGACCACGACCAGGATCAGCCACATGAGGGGGATAGTGCGCGCGGGCCCGAGGAGGAGCCCCGCCACGAAAGGCGAGTTCGTGAAGGATCGGCGCCTCTCGCTGCTTCCGGCAGTCGCGCGCGAGCTCAAGGAGGAGCTGCTGGCCAGGTACGAGGCCCTGAAGAGGGAGGCGGACGCCTCGCCAATCAACAGGGTCGTGGGGGTGGGCAGCGACGTCGGGGCGATAACGTCGAGCGCCGCCTACAACTCGCTGATGGACGCACTCCCCGATCTAGGCCTGGAGGTCGACGTGCTCAAGCTGGGCATGTCCAATCCGTTCCCCGAGGGGCTCGTCTCCAAGTTCCTCGGCGATCATAGGATCGTGTTCGTGGTGGAGGAGCTCGATCCGTTCCTGGAGCTCAGGGTCAGATCCCTGGCGCAGATGCGGGGGATAAGCGTCCGCATATTCGGCAAGATGGACGGCTACTTCCCGTTCGCCTACGAATACACCCCGGACGTCGTCAGGCGTGCCATCGCCCGCGCCCTGGGCAGGAGTCTCCCCGAGCCCGAGCTGATAGACCTGGGCATAGAGCTCCCTCCGAGGCCCCCCGCAATGTGCCCCGGATGCCCCCACAGGGCCACGTACTACGCGGTATCCCTAGCCCTAAGGCAGCTGAAGCTGAAGGCGGTGATATTTCCAAACGACATAGGGTGCTATGGGATGGGGTTCTACGAGCCGTTCGAGATGAACGACACGACGCTCTGCATGGGGTCCTCGATAGGGATGGCCAACGGCTTCTCCCAGGTTACCGACCAGCCAATAATCGCGTTCATAGGGGACTCCACGTTCTTCCACGCGGGGCTGCCGGCGCTGGTCAACGCGGTCCACAACAACCGCCGCTTCCTCCTCGTTGTAATGGACAACGGGACCACCGCCATGACGGGCTTCGAGCCGCCCCCGAACGCGCCCTATCAGGCCGGCTTGAGGCCGGCCACTCAGATATCTATAGAGAACGTGGCCTCGGCCATCGGCGCGAAATACGTCAAGGTCGTGGACCCATACGACCTGAGGTCCACGCTCTCGGCGATCAAGGAGGCGCTGGGCCAAGAAGGCGTGTCCGTGATAGTGGCCAGGAGGGAGTGCGCGCTCCTCCGCGACGCGGAGCTGCGCAGGAAGGGGGAGGGCATACCCACGTACGAGGTCGACGAGGAAAAGTGCGCGGGGTGCCTCAACTGCGTCCAGGACTTCGCTTGCCCGGCCCTCCACGTGGCCGAGGGAGGGATAGCCGAGATCGACCCGGAGCTCTGCGACGGGTGCGGGGTCTGCGCGCAGAGGCTCGTCTGCCCGCCCGCAGCCATACGTCCATCGAAGGAGGTTAGGGAATGAGCGGCCGCGGCAGGGTCATAAACATAATAATAGCTGGCGTCGGCGGCCAGGGAAACATAACGGCCGGCCTAATAATGGGCGAGGCCGCCCGCCTAGCGGGGCTGAATGCCGTCATGTCGGAGATACATGGCCTGGCTCAGAGGGGCGGCGTGGTGGCCGTCGACCTAAGGATAGGCGAGGCCCACGGCCCCATAATACCGAGCGGGCGCGTCGACCTGATCCTCGGGTTCGAGGTCCTGGAATCCTACAGGGCCCTCTCCCGCGCCGGCCCCGGGACAACGGTCATAACCAGCACGGAGCGCATAGTGCCGTTGAGCGTCAACGTGGGGAAGGCGAAATATCCCGACGTCAAGGAGCTGAGGGAGCGCGCCAGATCCCTGGGCGTCGAGGTCTACGAGATAGATGCCCCCTCGATAGCGCTCGCGCTTGGGTCGCCCCTTTCCTCGAACATGGTCATGGTGGGCGCCGCCTACGGCGCCGGCTTCCTCCCTGTCCGCATGGAGGACATCAAGGAGGCGATAAGGATACACTTCAGGGAGAAGTACTGGGACGTCAACTTCAGGGCAGTGGAGGCGGGCGCGGACGAGATGCGCCGCCTCATATCAGCCAAGGGCATCAGCCCTGCTGGGCCTCGGCCGTAGCCTCCTCTCCCGAGCCCTTCCTGAGCTCCGCGTAGAAGTCCCTGAACGACCTTTCCTTGGAGCTCATTATCCAGTGCATGAGCGCGTGCCTCTCGAAGCGATCGCTCCTGACCATCTGGCCGCAGACCGCGCACTTCACGTAGTTGGCCTGGCGCCTCCCGGTCATCTAGCCCTTCACCACCCCCAAGGGCCTAAGCCTGGCCACCTTTTTAGCTAATCCCGCGGCGTGCGTGGCCTCCGCCACGGCGTCGACGTCCTTGTAGGCGTCCGGCGCCTCCTCTACAACCGTGTCCCTGTTGGAGGCCTTCACCAATATCCCTCCCCTCTCCAGCGCCTCCAGAAGGTCCCCGTACTTGTGCTTGCGCTTCGCCGCGGCCCTGCTCATGAAGCGGCCGGCCCCATGCGCGGCGCTACCGAAGCTCCTCTCCATGCTTGTCTCTACCCCTAGCATGACCCAGCTCCCGGTTCCCATGCTGCCCGGTATCAGGACGGGTTGACCGAGGTCCCTGTAGTCCGCGGGCAGCTGCTCCGACCCCGGCGGGAAGGAGCGAGTTGCCCCCTTCCTGTGAACGTAGAGCTTCCTGCGCTCCCCGTCCACCCTGTGCTCCTCAAGCTTCACTATGTTGTGGGCCACGTCGTACACGAGCTCTATCCCGAGGGCCTCGGGGTCCCTCCCGAAGACCTTGCTGAACGCCTCCCTAACCCAGTGAGTTATCATCTGCCTGTTCGCCCAAGCGAAGTTAGCGGCGCTCGCCATGGCCCCCAGGTAGTCCTGGACCTCCTTGGCGCGCACCGGGCCGTAGGCCAGCTCGCGATCAGGGAGGCGTATGCCCTCCCTCGCTATGACGCGCTCCATGATCCTCAGGTAGTCGCTGCATATCTGGTGCCCGTAGCCCCTGCTCCCCGTGTGTATGAGGACCATCACCTGCCCCGGCTCCTCTATGCCCATGGCCTTCGCCGCCCTCTCGTCCTCTATCCTGTCCACGACCTCCACCTCGAGGAAGTGGTTCCCGCTCCCGAGCGTCCCGAGCTGTTCCAGCCCCCTCCTCTTGGCGACGTCGCTAACCTTGCTCGGGTCGGCCCAGGATATCCTGCCCCCCTCCTCCGCGTGCTCCAGGTCCCTCTTCCAGCCGTATCCGTGCTCCACGGCCCACTGCATCCCGAGCCTCGCGACCTCGTCGAGCTCGCCCACGCTCAGGCGCAGGAGGCCCTCGCTGCCCACGCCGCTCGGCACGAGCCTGAATATCTGGTCGAGGAGCTCCCTGAGCTTCGGCCGCACGTCCTTCACGTTCAGGTTCGTCCTGAGGAGCCTGACCCCGCAGTTTATGTCGTATCCGACGCCGCCCGGGCTGACGGCTCCCTCCTCGGCGTCGACCGCCGCCACCCCTCCCACGGGGAATCCGTACCCCTCGTGGGCGTCCGGCAGCACTATCGCCCATTTCTGTATCCCCATTATCGTGCTGACGTTCATCGCCTGGACGAGGGTCCTGTCCTCCATCATCTTGTTGAGCAGCTCCCTCGAGGCGTAGATGCGGACGGGGACCCTCATGTCGGGCCTGGACTCCTTCGGTATCTCCCACACGTACTGGTCAACCATAACTGGCCTGGGGACCGCGGAGGACACGTGCAAGCCCCCGCGCGGCTTCCCTTTAACCTTGACGGCCGAAGCCGCGGGATCCGTCCACGCCAGAAAAGTTTTCATAGAGGATCGATCCTCACGCGGGCCAATGCGCTACCAGCTCGTGGCGCCCCTAGCGGCCGTGCTGGTCGCCCTCTTGGCATCCCCCGCGCTGGCCCAGCAGCCCGGGGGCATATTCCTGAATACGTACTTCACGGGCGTCTCGGTGACCCCTGGACAACAGATATCTACGTACGTCAACGTGACTAACTACATGGGGGAGCCGGCCAACATAGAGGTCCTGACGTCGGCCCCCCCGGGGTGGTCCGCGGCTATAACCTACGGGGGCTACAACGTGACGGCGGTCTACGCACCTCCAGGTACCACGAGGTCCCTGCAGCTCACCATATACGTGCCCAGCTCCGCCGCCCCGGGGGAGTACACGGTCAACGTGACGGCCGAGAGCGGCCAGGTCGTATCGAACACCCTGACCTTCCAGGTCAAGGTGGAGCCCGTCCCCACGAGCTCCCAGCCGTTCACTGTGAGCGTCTCCTACCCGAGCCTCTCGGGGAACCCCGGCTCCACCCTGACCTACATGTTCGAGGTGGACAACAACCTCGGCACGAGCCAGGTCGCCACGTTCAGCATGTCTGCGCCGCCCGGCTGGGTCGTCACCTTCCTGCCGAGCGAGTACAGCACCACGGTGATATCCGGGATAGAGATGGGCCCCTACTCAGTCAACCCCGGGCTAGTCGCCGAGGTGTACGTTCCATCCAACACGAAGCCCGGCATATACAACCTGACGCTGACCGTGACGGCCGCCGGCCACAGCGTCTCGGTGCCCCTGACGGCCACCGTGACCGGCACGTACGGGTTCTCCCTATCCGCGCCGGGCGGCCTCCTCAGCGTGACAGCCAAGGCGGGCCGCACGACCACGACGTCGGTCATCGTGACCAACACCGGGACGGAGCCTCTATCAAGCATAACCCTGATAGCGGTGCAGCCCTCGAGCGACTGGACGGTCACACTGAGCCCGAGCACCGTGCAGGGCCTTCAGCCCGGCCAGAACGCGACGGTCACGGTCTACATAACGCCGCCGGCCAACGCCATACCGGGCGTGTACTCGCTCACGGTGAACGCTTACTCGACTCAGGCCTCGTCCCAGTCCCTGAACTTCCTGGTCACCGTGACCAAGCAGACGTACTGGGGAATAATAGGCGTCGTCGTCATAGTGGCGGCCATAGCTGCCTTGATAGTCGTCTTCTGGAGGTTCGGTAGGCCGTGAGCTCGGGGCCCGTGCTGAGGGCGATCGGGCTCAGGAAGGTGTACGGGGACTTCGTGGCCGTGGACCGCGTGGACCTCGAGATCAACAGGGGCGAGATACTGGGCCTCCTGGGCCCCAACGGGGCCGGGAAGACGACGACGATATCGATGATGGTGGGGCTCGTCCCGCCGACCTCCGGGGACCTGATAGTGGAGGGGCGCAGCGTCAGGAGGGATCCAATATGGGTCAGGTCCAGGGTCGGCCTGGTCCCGGACAACCCGGGCTTCTACGACGGCATGACGGCCTGGGAGAACCTGTGGATAACCGCGAGGCTCAACGGGGTGAAGGACGAGTCGAGGATAGAGGACGTTATATCGAGGGTCGGGCTCTCGGGGTGGGAGGACGTGGAGGTGGGGAAGTTCTCGAGGGGGATGAAGCAGAGGTTAGGCATAGCGGACGCTCTGCTCAAGTCGCCTTCCGTCCTCCTCCTCGACGAGCCCACCGCGGGGCTGGATCCGTCGGGCTCGGATCAGTTCCTCAAGCTGATAAGGTCCCTCGCCGACGAGGAGAAGCTAGCGGTCCTCATGAGCAGCCACCTCCTGCACCAGGTGGAGTGGGTGTGCGACCGCGTCGCGATCATGGACAGGGGCCGCATAGTGGCCCAGGGCACCCTGGATCAGCTGGTGGGCCGCAAATACTACGTCGAGATGGAGCTGGACGGCAACGTGGACGCCGCCGTGAGGTCCCTCCTGTCGGTCGGCAAGGTAAGCGTGGACGGCAGGAGGGTGACCATAGAGGCTGAGGAGGACGTGAGGAGGAAGGCCGTGGAGGTGGCCCTCAGGGCCGGCGCCGTCCCGGTCGAGGTCAAGGTGAGGAGGGCGGGGCTCGCGGAGGTTTACAGGAACCTGTTGAGGGCGGGATCTTGAGGGGGAGCCTGACGATATTCGAGAAGGAGATGTCGGAGCACTTCAGCAGCAGAAGGTTCGTGCTGGTTTTCCTGATGCTCTTCCTCTCCGGTGCCGGCGCCGTCCTGATGACGGCCCAGTCCCTCTCGGGGCAGACGAGCGCGGAGTTCCTCCAGCTCTTCACGGGGACGGGCCAGCTCTACAGCTACGCGTACTTCCTGAGCGTCATAGCGCCCATACTGGGGATAGCGCTCGGCTTCGACTCGATTAACAGGGAGCTCTCGTCCGGAAGCATGGTGAGGCTGCTTTCCAACCCTGTGCACAGGGACGGCGTCGTGGTCGGGAAGCTGGCGGCTGGCGTGGCCGCCATAGCGACGGTCGTCGGCGTGGTGAACGCCGTGGACTTCGGCCTCGGGATGATATTGATGGGATGGGGGCCCACGGAGGCGGACGCCCTCAGGTTCTTCTACTTCACGGTCGTCACTGTGCTTTACTCGTCCGTCTGGTTCTCCGCCGCCATGCTGTTCTCGACAATCTTCAGGAGGGCCGCGACGTCCGCTCTGGTCTCGCTGGGGCTCTGGGTCTTCCTGACGTTCTTCATAGGCGCCTTCTCAACGGCGCTCGCCAGCGTGATCTCGCCCCTTCCCTCCTACCCGCCGCCGACCATCGAGCAGGAGATCGCCTACATAAACACAGCCGTCAGCATAGCTAGGATCAGCCCGGTCTTCGTCTACTCCGAGGTGTCCTCCGTGCTCCTGAACCCGAACGTGATGACGCTCTCGCCCGTCTACGCGTACAGCCAGGGCACGCCGACCGTGCCGCTCGACGTATCCCAGAGCCTGGCGCTGGCCCTGCCCGATATCTCAGCGCTCTTCGCCGCCCTCGCAATCTTCTCAATATTGACGTTCATAGCGTTCATGAGGATGGAGATACGCGCCAGGTGGGAGTGAAGCCCTGAGATTTTACCCTTTGAGACAGCAAATCGACTAGGAATATATTTAAGGATGTGACGCTGATTTCAGGCCAATGGTCCCGAGGGTCAGGAGCTGGGTCCCAGGACTCGATGAGATATTGTACGGGGGGATCCCCGACAGGAGCATAGTGCTCGTGAGCGGCGGGCCCGGGACCGGCAAGTCCATACTGGGCAAGCAGTTCCTTTACAACGGCCTCACAAGGGGCGAGGCCGGCGTCTTCGTCGCCCTGGAGGAGCACCCCGTGGCCGTCAGGAGGAGCTTCCGCCACTTCGGCTGGGACGTCTCCCAGTACGAGAGGGACGGCAGGTTCGCCGTGGTGGACGCGTTCACGGGGGGCGTAGGGAGCGCCGCCCAAAGGGAGAAGTACGTCGTGAAGCAGGTGGACGACGTGCACGAGCTCAGCGACGTGCTCAGGCAGGCAATGAGGGACGTGGACGCCAGGCGCGTGGTCGTGGACTCCGTCTCCACGCTCTACTTAAGCAGGCCGGCGGCCGCCCGCGGCATAATAATGACGCTTAAGCGCATGATAGCCGGGCTAGGCTGCACGGCCCTTTTCGTGTCCCAGGTGTCCGTGGGCGAGAGGGGCTTCGGGGGTCCCGGCGTTGAGCACGCGGTCGACGGGATATTGAGGCTGGACCTTGACGAGGTGGACGGCAAGCTCTACCGCTCGGCCATAGTGTGGAAGATGCGCGACACGAGGCACAGCATGGTGCGCCATCCCATGGAGATAGGGGACGCGGGCGTCAGCATATCCTGGGACAAATACATGAAGATGACGGCGACGTCCGTCGAGGTGATGGACCTTCCAAGGGAGGAGGTGGACGCCATGAGGAGGGCCGTCGAGGAGGCCGAGAAGCACCCGCGCGCGGAGGTGAGGGTCGAGGCGGAGGAGGACTGATGGCCATGTCCGAGATACCCCTTAAGCCCATAGGGCGCGAGGACGTGAGGAAGCTGGAGTCAGCCCTGCTCGTCATGTCGCTCTTCGATAGGGAGACGCTCGAGGCCATGAGGGATCCGACCGCCCGCCTCACGTGGGTCGATTCCCTTTACACCGCCGCGGCCGCCCTGGCCCGCGAGAGGGCCGGGATCCCCGCGTCGAGGTCCGCCGAGGAGCTGGGCGTGACGGAGGCGACGATAAGGCGCCACCTCAAGGGCGAGACGAAGGCCGGACAGCTGGTTGCGAGGGCGTACGAGAGGCTCGCGCGCGAGGGGTTCAAAGTAGAGCTGCCGCCGGAGCTGGCGGGGACCTCCGACTGCGAAAGGCAGCTGGGGGAGCTCAGGGAGAAGCTGGAGAGGGTCAGGAAGGCGCTCGACGAACTGAGGAGCTCCCTCTAGGGATCGTCCCATGAATTTTTCACGGGACCTCGTATAGAAGCGGCTCGCCCCTGAGCCCCCTCAGCAGGTTCTCGACCGCCACCTCGGCCATCCTGCGCCTGGTCTCCACGGTCGCGCTCCCTATGTGCGGGGTCAGCACGACGTTGTCCATCCGCGCGAGCGGGTTCCCGGGCCCTATGGGCTCATCCTCGTACACGTCGAGCGCGGCGCCCGCTATCAGGCCCTCCCTCAGGGCCCTCACGAGGTCCTCCTCCTTCACGACCTTCCCCCTCGACGCGTTGATCAGGAAGGAGCCGCGCTTCATCCTGCTAAGGAACCCGTAGTCCACCATGTGGTAGGTGCTTGGGTTCAGGTCCACCGTGAGGACGACGAAGTCGGACTCGGCGAGCAGGCGATCCAGCTGCACGTACTCCGCATCGACGTCGGGCTTCGGCCTCCTGCTGTAGTATAGGACGCGCATGTCGAATCCCTTGGCCCTCCTTGCGACGGCCCTGCCTATCCTGCCCATGCCCACTATCCCCAGGGTCTTCCCGTGAACGTCCGAGCCCAGCATGAAGGTCGGGCTCCAGGGGCCCCTCCAGCCGCCCGAGCGCACGAGCCTATCGCCCTCCGCGACCCTTCTGGCTACCGCAAGCAGAAGCGCGAAGATCAGGTCCGCAGTTGACTCGGTCAGGACCTCCGGCGTGTACCCCACCCTTATTCCCCTGGACCTCGCGGCCCTCACGTCGATGTGGTCGTATCCTACGCTGTACGTGCTTATCACCCTGAGGGCGTGCCCCCTCGATATGATCTCCTCGTCTATCCGGTCGGCGAGCGAGCACAGGATGCCCTCCGCCGACCCCACGTTGTCCAGCAGCCACTGCCTTGGGGATGACGAGGGGTCGCGCCTGATCAGCTCCACGTCCCCTGGGAGCTCGCCGATCCACTCGGGGGGCAGGTCGAACGTCAGGAGCACGCGGTGAGCCACGGCCAGGGATCCCTCGACCTCTTAAAAAGCGTGGGAGCTGGGGGGAAGGCGTGGCGGATGTTGTCGAGCTCGGGGGCGTGGGCTCCCCTCCCGTGTTGAGCGGCTACCTAGTGCTCTCATGCGGCGTGGGGGCGCTCGTCGACGCAGGGCCCGCTAGCGTCGCCGACGAGTACGTGCGCCGCGCGCGTGCTCGCACGTCGGGCTCAAGGCTCGAGTACGTGCTCATAACGCACGTGCACCTGGATCACGCAGGGGGCACTAGGAGGGTGCTCGAGCTGGAGCCCGGCGCCCGCGCCGCCGTCTACTCGAGGGGCGCCAAGCACCTGGTGGATCCGTCCAGGCTGCTGGAGTCATCGAGGGGCGTCTTGGGGGACATAGTCGACGTTTGGGGCGGCATGGAGCCCGTGGATTCCAGGAGGCTCGTCGTCCTGGAGGACGGCGAGGAGCTGGCCGTGGGCTGCTCTAAGGCTAGGCTGATAGCGACCCCGGGGCACGCGCCCCACAGCTCCGCCTGGTACTTGCCTGAGGAGGGAGTGCTCTTCGCCGGCGACTCGGCGGGCATGTTGCTGCCCGGGGAGGGCGGCGCCATCTGGCCGCTCGCCCCTCCGCCCTTCCGCATGGACCTTTTCCTGGATTCCCTATCCAAGATGGAGACCCTGAGCCCGGAGCTCCTATGCGTCTCGCACTTCGGCTGCGTGCGGGACGTGCGCGATTACCTGAGGGAGGTGCGCAGAAGGTACCTGGAGGTCGACGAGGCAGTCGCTGAGGCGTGCGAAAGGGGCCTCCGGGGCCATGCGTTGCTTGAGTACGTCCTCAGCGCCCTCGGGATCAGGGCGCCGGCCGGCCGCGTCGAGGAGGCAATGCTCAGGAACATTAAGGGGCTACCTGGCTACTCGCGCTGTACGAGCGAAAGATGAGACAGCTGCCCAAGGGGAGGTCACGCGGCCGCGAGCTCCGCGGCCAGGAGGCCCACGAGCCTCCCCTTCGAGTCCACGACGGGCGCGTACCTGGCGCCCGCCTCCTCCATCCTCCTGAAGGCGGACTCGAGCGGCTCGTCCTCCCTAACGGTTATCGGGTCCTCGGCCATAACAAGCGATACAGGGGCCTCCATCAGGCCCCTCCTCCTCGCGTACTCCACCTCCTCCTCGGTGATGAGCCCGATCGGCCTTCCCTCGTGGTCGACGACGACCACTGGTATTAGGCCCTCGACCTCAGATACCTTTGCGCGGGCGCCCACGGAGCGCGCCCTGGCCATGGCCTCCCTGGCCCTCCTCCTTGGGGCGAACGCCCCGAACATCCTCCCACCTCCGAGGGGCCATCGGATCTATCGGCTATTTAATCGTTATTCCTTTCCAATTGGCGGCGATTTAATTAAAGGAATCAGGGTTATATCCCCAATAATAGAAAACAATTAGTAAATAGATGGCCCCCTTCCGGCCCCGGCCATCGCGGAATTTCTATATAGAATTTTCCTCACCTTTTGTACCCTATCGACCTGAGGAGGGCGTGCCTCTCCCTCCTGTCGTCCTCCCCCTCCACGCCCCTAGGCTTGAGGCCATCTATCACGCCCAGTATGCCTCTCCCCTCGCCGTCGTCGGCCACCACGACCTTCAGCGGGTTCCCGGTGGCCGCGTAGACGCACGCCACCTCCCTCACCTCCTTTACGCGATCGAGGACGTTTATGGGGTAGCTGCCGTTCAGGTAGATCACGAAGCAGTGGCCTGCCCCTATCTTTAGGGCGGCATCGATCGCCAGGCGGATCGATTGATCGTCGTTTCCGTCGTAGCGGACGAGCGCCTTGCCGCTCGACTCGCAGAAAGCCACGCCGAACTTAACGCCTGGAAATGACGTCGCGATGGCCTCGTATAGATCCTCCACCGTCTTTATGAAGTGCGCCTGGCCTATTATGACGTTGAAGCCCTGCGGCACCTCCACCGGGACGAGCTCCTCCTTCAGCACGTCCTAGCGAGAACTCGGAGGAAGGATAAAAAATGTTTGTTCAAAAAATATAAAATTTTGATTTAAGTTCTCAAAGCTTCCCGATGTCGTCCGGTATCCTTATCACCAGCGGCGGCTGGCCGGCCTTCCAGCCAGCGGGTATTATCTCGAACTGCTCCGGCGATCCGGGATGGCTGTAGATGTACTTAAGGCCGAGGAACGCGTTGTAAACGTGTCCCACGTCCTTCCCCAGCCTGTCGTTGAACACGGATATGTACTGCACGATGCCGTCGGGATCCACTATGACGGTGCCCCTCCTCGTCATGCCGGTCTGCGCGTTCAGGAATCCGTAGGCCGATGAGATGCGCTTGCTGATGTCCTCGACAAGCGGGTACCTGACCTTGCTGACCCTCGGGCTGGTCTCCCACCAGACCTTGTGCGAGTAGACGCTGTCAGTGCTTATCGCCAGTATCTCTGCGCCCTCGGCCTTGAACTTGTCGTAGTAGCTCTGGAACGCCTCCAGGTCGGTGGCGCAGACGAACGTGAAGTCGCCCGGGTGGAACGTCATTATGACCCATTTCCCCCTCAGGTCCGAGAGGGACAGCTTCCTAACTGCCCTCTCGGCCGGGAAGAAAGCGTTGGCGGTGAACTCAGGGGCGGGCGAACCTACCTCTATCATCGGGTAACCTTTGACCCCCTGATGTTAATAAACGTTATGTAAAGTTTTCTGATGGAAAACTACTTCTTCACAAAGCTAATATAAGGTGGCCGAGGCCTCCTTTATTACGGAGTGAAGCCAGTCCAAGGACCTCACCAGGGTCGAGGGCCCGTGGTGGGCCAGGTTCACCTCGGTCGACTCCCGGACTACGCGAACCGCGCCGCGCCTGACCGCGCGCACGCCGCTCCAGCCGCGGCGATCCAGCTCCTCCGCGTCGAATTTGAGCCACGGATCCAGGTGAAATATTATCAGGTCGGGGTCGAGGCGGGGGACGTCCGCCGGATCCGCGCGCCTGAACCCCCACAGGACGTCCGAGAAGGCGTTCCTTCCCCCTGCTAAGTATATCATCTCGTCTACGTAGGTGAGGGCCCCGGGGACCACCCTATCCTCCTCCCCCCTTCCGAGCCAGAACTCGACGTATACGAGAGGCCTGCGGCCCACTTCGCGCTGGCGCATGCCCTCCCGCATGCGGGCGGCGAGCTCCCTGGACTCCGCGTAGCGTCCGGCGACGGTCCCCACTAATATCACGTCGTCAAGTATCGTGCCGAGGCTCCTAGGGAAGGGCAGAAGCACCGTCCTGAACCCGGCGCCCTCCACGACCTCCTTGAGCCCGTCCTGAACCGATCCCTCGAGGAACACGACGTCGGGCTCCAGCTCCCTCAGGGCCCTGATCGAGATCGTGGTGTAGGATCCTATGACGCGCTTCCTCTCGCCTATGAAGGGGATACAATAGGAGGATACCCCCACGAGCTCGTCCAGCGCCCCCACGTGCTTTAGGATGTCCGAGGCGGTCGGCGATAGGCTTGCCAGCCTCACGCTTTATGGATGGTCAGACCATCCATAAAAGGGCTCGCGTCTCGCCGCGGCGCGGATAACGCTTAAATTGAGTATTCCTCAAGGTCGGCCATTGCTTCCCGGGCCGAGCCTGATAAGGTCGGGTTCCTGAAGTCTATCGAGGAGAAGTGGCAGAGGATCTGGGAGGAGAGGAGGGCCTTCTGGGCCGAGCCGGACGCAAGGCCCAAGTTCATGGCGACCTTCCCGTTCCCCTACGTCAACGCCCCCCCTCACATAGGCTCGATATTCACCCTGCTCAGGGTCGAGTTCATGGCCAGGTACATGAGGATGAAGGGCTACAACGTGCTCTTCGCCCAGGGCTGGCACGCGACCGGGGGGCCGATAGTGTCTGCTGCCCTACGCGTGAGGGAGGGGGACCAGAGGCAGATATCGAACTTGCTGTCCATGGGCGTGCCGCGCGATGAGATCCAGAAGTTCGGGGATCCGGAGCACTGGGTCAGGTACTTCTCCGCCAGGTGGCGCGAGGACCTGGCAAGGCTTGGGGTCAGCGTCGACTGGAGGCGCGAGTTCTACACCACAAGGCTCAACCCCTCCTACAGCGCGTTCGTCAGGTGGCAGTACGAGAAGCTGAGGGAGAGGGGGCTGGTCACCAAGGGCACCCATCCGGTCGTCTGGTGCCCCAAGGAGGAAAAGGTCGTCGGCGATCACGATAGGCCGGACGAGTACGCCGGCATAGGGCCCGAGGAGGCATACGTAATAAAGTTCAGGGGCGAGGACGGCCTGATATATCCGTGCCTTACCTACAGGCCGGAGACCCTTCCCGGGGTCACCAACATATGGGTGAGGATGGACGCGGAGTACGCCCTCGCCCGCGTCGACGGCGAACCCTGGGTCGCCTCCCGCTACTCCCTGGAGGAGTTGGCGGACCAGGGCCACTCGGTGGAGGTGCTGGGGAGCGTGAGGGGCTCCGAGCTCGTGGGGAGGTTCGTCCGCAGCCCCCTCGGCGACCGCGTGCCAGTGCTTCCGGCCGAGTTCGTCGACCCAGACCTGGGAACGGGGATCGTGATGTCCGTCCCGGCTCACGCGCCCTACGACTACGCGGCCCTCCGCGACCTGAGGGCGGATCCAGCGCGCTACGGGATAGATCCATCGCTCCTCGAGGGCATAAGGCCGCGCGGAATAATAAAGGTGGAGGGGCACGGCGAGGCGCCCGCCGTCGAGCTCGTGGAGGCCTCTGGAATATCCGGGCAGAAGGATCCAAGGCTGGAGTCCCTGACGAAGGAGATCTACTCCATGGAGTTCTACAGGGGCTTGCTGGGCGACGCCTTCGGGGATCTGTCGGGGCTGCCCGTCAAGGACGGAAAGGACGCCTTCGCGTCGCGCCTCCTGGGCTCCGGCCACGCCCTCAGGATGTACACGCTTCCCCAGCGCGTCTACTGCCGCTGCGGCGCCAGGACCCACGTTAAGATAGTGAGGGATCAGTGGTTCCTTAGGTATTCCGATCCCTCGTGGAAGGCTCTGGCCCACGAGTGCGTTGACTCCATGAGGTTCTACCCGGACGACGTGAGGCAGATATTCCATGGGCAGATCGATTGGCTTCAGGACTGGGCGTGCGCGCACAGGGGCGAGCTCGGCACGCCGCTCCCCTGGGACGAGGAATGGGTCGTGGAGAGCCTGAGCGACTCCACGATCTACATGGCGTACTACACGATAGCGAAGTACCTGCAGCACCCCGAGGAGTACGGAATAGACGTATCGCGCCTGACGCCGGGGCTATTCGACTACGTCTTCCTGGGCAAGGGGGATCCCTCGGAGATCTCGAGGGAGACGGGGATCCGCGAGGACGTGATAAGGTCGATGCGCTCAGAGTTCCTGTACTGGTATCCCGTCGACTTCAGGAACTCGGGGAAGGACCTGATGTACAACCATCTAATATTCTACATATTTCACCACGTAGCAATATTCCCGAGGGAGCTCTGGCCCAGGTCCATCGGGGTGAACGGATGGGTAATGGTGGAGGGCAGGAAGATGTCGAAGACCGCCGGCAACTTCATACTCGCGAGGGAGGCCGTAGAGAGGTGGGGCGCCGACGCCACGAGGATCGCGGAGGCCCTGGCCGGGGATCCGGGGCTGGAGGACCCGAGCTTCGACTCCAAGACCGCGGCCGGGGCCGTCGAGGACCTGTACTCCTGGTACAGGTTCGCCCTGGAGAACTATGGGAAGGGGAGGGAGGAAAGGCTCAAGGTGGACGATTGGTTCGAGAGCGTCGTGAACAGGATCCTGAAGGAGGTCGACTCCCTCATGTCCGCCACGAAGTTCAGGAGCGCCCTCGTCCTCGGCTTCTACGAGATGCAGAAGAAGCTCAGGTGGTACATGAGGAGGGCCGGGGTCCCGAACCGCGAGCTCATATCAAAGTTCATAGAGGTTCAGACTCTGATACTGGCCCCGTTCGCCCCGCACGTAGCGGAGGAGATCTGGAGCTCGATAGGCAAGGATGGCCTGATAAGCCTCGCGAGGTGGCCGGAGGCTGACGCCTCCAAGATCAGGCCCGACCTGGAGGCGGCCGAGGAGATAGTGGAGAGGACGCTGGACGACCTGAGGCACGTCCTATCCCTCGTGAGGGGGAGGCCCGTCCGCGCGAGGATCGTGGTGGCCAGCCCTTGGAAGTACTCGTTCGCGCTCTCGATCAGGAGGCTCGTCGAGTCGGGGGTGGCGATCGGCCAGTCGATAGGATCTGCCATGCGCGAGCTGGAGCCGAGGCTGAGGGGCCGCGCGTCCCAGGTTGCCTCCGTCATATCCCGCGACCCCGGCCTCCTCTCGCTCATCGTGGATAGGGAGCTCGAGCGCGAGGCGCTATCAGAGGCATCCGGCTTCCTTTCCTCCGAGGTGGGGATCCCCGTGTCCGTGGAGGACGAGCCCGAGCTGAGCGAGGGGAAGGAGTCCCAGTCGGTGCCTGCCAGGCCAGCCATAATAGTTGAGGTGGAGCGCTAGCCCTCCAGGCGCTTTCCCGCGAACTGGCGCAGCCTTACGCCCTTCATGGCATCCGACCTGAGGACGCGCCGGGCATCCAGGACGAGTGGCGAGCCCCCGGAGAGCCTCCTTATCTCCTCCCCGCTGAGCCCCCTGTAGTACGAGTGGTCGGTGGCTACTATGACGACGTCGGCGCCGCCCAGCGCCCTGCCTAGGTCTCCGGTGAGCTCGACGGACATGGCCTCCAACAGCTCGTCCTTCGCTATCAGCGGGTCGTGCACGACGACCCTGGCGCCCCTCTTCAGGAGATCCGCCACGAGGTCGTAGGTGGGGCTCAGCCTGCTGTCCGGGACGTCCCCCCTGAAGGCCAGGCCCAGGACGGCAACCCTCTTCCCCTTCAGGGCTCCGGCCTCCCTCTCCGCCATGGAGGCTATGTAGGAGGGCATGGACAGGTTGATCCTCCTGGCGGTCAGCGTGAGCTCCGGAAGCACGCCCGCGCGCATCGCGTTCTCCGCCAGGAACCACGGGTAGATCGGTATGCACGTCCCCCCGACGCCCGCGCCGGGGCTGTGGATGTGCGAATACGGCTGGCTGTTGGCGGCCGCGCGTATCTCCTCGAAGTCGAGCCCGTAGGCGTCGGCGACCTTCGCGAGCTCGTTGGCCAGCGCTATGTTCACGTCCCTGTAGACCCCTTCGAATATCTTCTCGGCCTCCGCGGCCTCCATGGAGCTCATGGCTATCACGCCTGCCCTCGCGACGAGCCCGTAGAGATCCCTGGCGAACCTCAGGCTGCGGGGGCCTATGCCGGAGACCACGGCCGGATAGTGCTCCTCCACGTCCAGGACGGCCCTGCCGGCCGCTATCCTCTCGGGGCTGTACGAGATTAGGACGTCGACGTCCGGCCTAAGGCCGCGGCGCGCGGCGGCGCCCTCGGCCAGGCGGCGCGTCGTTCCTATGGGAACCGTGGGCTTGACGATGATCGCGTCCCCCTCCTTAGATTTCTCCATGGCCTCGCCCATGGCCTCCTCCAGGTATCCGAGCACCACGCGGCCATCGGACCAAGTTACCGGGACCGCCAGGAAGCGTATCCTGGGGACCCGGGCCCCGTCCTCCTCGGAGGACACGCGGAACCTTCCATCGGATATCCCCCTGGAGAATGCCTCGGAGATCAGGGGTTCACCGGCGGGCCCCCTGCCCTGGGATGCCCTGCGGACGACCTCGGGGTCGCGATCCACGCCCAGGACCCGGGCCCCAAACCTCAGCCAGACGGCCGCTATTGTTGACCCCACGAGCCCGAGGCCGTAGACGACGACCTCGACGCCCCCCGACCTAAGCTCCCTGGAAAGGCCCTCGGGGCCGAGCGAGGGGAGGTCCAAGGGATCACCTCTTTAGGTAGGCGTCGAGGACCTTCGCGACGGCCCTCACCACGTCCTCCAGGTCCTCCTGGCTGAGCGCTGGGTGTGAGGGGAGGGAGAAGACCGTCTTTGCGGCAAGCTCCGAGTTCGGCAGCCGCTCATCCGATTTGAAGATGGGCTGTTTGTGCAGGGGCACAGGGTAGTACACCCTCGCGTCCACGCCCTCGGCCCTTATTGCCTCCACTATCCTATCCCTGTCCACCCTGTACAGCTCGGGGTCTATCCTAACCGTGAATAGGTTATAGGTGTGCCGCCTTCCCTGGGGCTCGACGGGCAGGATGAGCCCGGGGATCCCCGAGAGCCCCCTCCTCAGGAACTCCGCGTTCCTCCTCCTCGCCTCTATCATGGCCTCGAGCCTCGAGAGCTGGGCGAGCCCTATGGCGGCCTCCATCTCGCCCATCCTCAGGTTCAGGCCGAGGACCTCGTGGACGTAGGGGCCGCGCTGCCCGTGATCCTTCACCAGCCTCACCCTCTCCGCCACGGCGTCGTCGTCCGTCGCCACGAGCCCGCCCTCGCCGGTCGTCATGTTCTTGCTGGGGTAGAAGCTGTAGCACGCGACGTGCCCGTAGGATCCAGCCTCCTTCCCGTCCAGGAGCGCGCCGAGCGCCTGCGCCGAATCCACCACGAGCTTCAGCCCCCTTTCCTCCGCCAGCTCCCTGAGCGCCTTGGCGTCGCCGGCGAGGCCGTACAGGTTCACGAGGACTATCGCGCCGGTCCTGCCCGAGATCCTCCTGGCCGCGTCCTCGAGGTCTATCTCGTATGTGTCGAGCCTTATGTCGGCGAACACGGGCCTGTGGCCTGCGAACGCGGCCGCGCTAGCGGTGGCGACGAACGTGAAGCTCGGCACTATGACCTCGGATCCCTTCTCGAGGGCCGCCATGTAGGCGGCCAGGAGGGAAGACGTGCCGCTGTTCACTACTATCGCGTGCTTGACCCCTATGTAGGACGCCAAGCGCGCCTCGAGCTCCCTGGCCCTCCTGCCCTCGCGCAGGTTGCCGGAGAGCACGACCTCCCTTACGAGCTGCGCCTCCTCCTCGCCTATGACCGGCCTCGAGATCGGTATCGGCCTCCTCGCGGCCGGCCTTCCCCCATCTATCGCGAGCCTCTCCTCCACGCCGCCGGGCGCGTCCCCGACGTTATAAAGGGCTTCGTCCCAGGAAAACGGTCAGCTCCCTCCAGCCAAGCTCCTGCTTCGGCCTCGGCTCGGCGGCCCTGCGTCCAAAGAGCATCAGTATTTGGGGCTCCAGGACGCCTTCGAGCCCGAGCTCCCGCCTGATGTCCTCGGCCAGCGCCAGCGGCGCGGCGAACCAGGCCGCGTCGAGCCCGACCGAGAGGGCGGCCAGCCACATGTTCTCGGCCGCGGCCGCCAGCGACTGGGTGGCCATCGTCCACTCGATCGAGTAGTTCCCGCCCGCCCTGATCCTCCCGCGATCCAGGCAGAGGAGAATCGCCAGGGGCGCCTTGGAGACGCGCTCCCTCATCCTCCCGGCCTTGGCTAGGGCGTCGGGATCCCTCCCGAACCTCATCAGGTATCTGTCGTGGAGGAATGTCGCCAGCCTGGACTTCGACGAGGGACCCAGGACGACGAAGCGCCACGGCTGCGTGTTGTGCGGGCTCGGCGCCCTGGCGCCAGCGCTCAGTATGCGCCGGATGGCGTCCTCCGGGACGTCCCCGGATAGGTCGCGCACGCTCCTCCTGGACGCTATGACTTCCTCGCAGTCCGCCACGCGGGGTCGATCGCGCGGCCCCTTAAGGGGATGCCGGCCTCGTCCGCGCGGCGGCGAGGCCGCCACATGCAGTAGGGGACTTGCTACATCGGTGGTTAATCTTATAAGGGCTCGGGCCTTACTGGTTCCCATAGCGGGGATCGGCATGGTGGACTCAGTCACGCTGAGGGTGATGGAGGCGTACACGAGGGACGTGGGCAGGGGCGTTGCGAGGGTCGACTACGAGGTCATGGACATGCTTGGCGCGTCCACCGGCGACGTCCTGGAGATAAAGGGAAGGAAGAGGACGGTCGCGAAGTGCCTCCCGCTCTACCCGTCTGACGAGGGAAGGGGGTTCATAAGGGTGGACGGCCTGATAAGGAACAACGCCGGCGTCGCCATAGGGGACACGGTCGTCGTGAGGAAGGCGAAGGCCGTCCCGGCCGAGAGGGTGACCCTGGCGCCGCTGGAGAACGTGCCCCCGATAGACGAGCGCTACGTCGCGGACGCGCTCGAGGGGATACCCGTCGTGAAGGGGGACAGCGTCATGGTGCCGTACTTCGGGGGGAGGCTGACCTTCCAGGTGGTGGCCATTCAACCCCAGGCCGACGCCGTGATAATAACCCAGAGGACCCAGATAACCATCTCCGAGAGGGCGGCCGAGCTAAGGGGGATAAAGAGGGTCACGTACGAGGACATAGGAGGGCTGAAGGAGGAGATACAGAAGATAAGGGAGATGGTGGAGCTCCCGCTGCGCCACCCAGAGCTCTTCGAGAGGCTCGGCATAGAGCCCCCGAAGGGCGTCCTGCTCTACGGGCCCCCGGGAACCGGGAAGACGCTCCTCGCGAAGGCCGTGGCCAACGAGACTAACTCCCACTTCATATCTATATCAGGGCCGGAGATAATGAGCAAGTTCTACGGGGAGTCGGAGGCCAGGCTCAGGGAGATATTCAGGGAAGCGAAGGAGAAGGCCCCATCGATCATATTCATAGACGAGATAGACGCGATAGCGCCGAAGAGGGAGGAGGTGACGGGTGAGGTCGAGAAGAGGGTGGTGGCGCAGCTCCTGGCGCTGATGGACGGCCTCGAGAGCAGGGGGAAGGTCGTCGTCATAGCCGCGACCAACAGGCCGAACGCTATAGACCCCGCCCTCAGGAGGCCGGGCAGGTTCGACAGGGAGATAGAGATAGAGGTGCCGGACAGGAAGGCCAGGCTGGAGATACTCCAGATACACACGAGGAACGTCCCGTTGGCCCCCGACGTGGACCTCGAGAAGCTGGCCGCGATGACCCACGGGTTCGTGGGGGCCGACCTCGAGTACCTCGTGAAGGAGGCCGCGATGAACGCGCTCAGGAGGGTCCTCCCGGAGATAGATTTGGAGGCCGAGAAGATACCCGCGGAGGTCCTGGAGAAGATCCAGGTCACGATGGCCGACTTCGAGCAGGCCCTCAAGGGGATAACTCCGTCCGCGCTAAGGGAGGTCTACATAGAGGTGCCGGAGGTGCACTGGGACGACATAGGGGGGCTCGAGCCGGTGAAGCGCGAGCTCAGGGAGGCCGTCGAGTGGCCGCTGAAGTACCCGGAGCTGTATCGCAGGCTCGGGTACAACATGCCGAAGGGGATACTGCTCTACGGGCCCCCCGGGACCGGGAAGACGCTCCTCGCGAAGGCCGTGGCGACCGAGAGCGAGGCCAACTTCATAAGCGTGCGCGGGCCGGAGCTCCTGAGCAAGTGGGTGGGGGAGAGCGAGCGCGCGGTCAGGGAGGTCTTCAGGAAGGCCAGGCAGGCCGCCCCATGTATAGTGTTCTTCGACGAGATAGATGCCCTGGCGCCCGTCAGGGGCATATCGGGCGATTCCATGGTCACCGAGAGGGTCGTGAGCCAGCTCCTGACCGAGCTGGACGGCCTCCAGCCCCTCTCAGGCGTAGTGGTGCTCGCGGCGACCAACCGCATAGACATGGTGGACCCGGCGCTGCTCAGGGCAGGCAGGTTCGACAAGCTGATCTACGTGCCTTTGCCGGACAGGAGGGCCAGGGCCGAGATCCTCAGGATTCACCTGAGGGGGAAGCCGCTGGCTCCCGAGGTGGACGTGGAGAAGATAGCCGAGGCCACGGAGGGGTTCAGCGGGGCCGACCTGGCGTCCATAGTCAACACGGCCGTGTCGATAGTCCTCCAGGAGTTCATAGACAAATACCCGAACCCGAAGGACGCGAAGGAGCACGTTGAGGAGGCGGTCATAGAGCTGAGGCACATAGAGGAGGCAATAAGGCGCGTGAGGAACTCGAGGGAGGGTAGGACAATAGAGAGGCAGCCCGTCCCCTACTATAGGTAGCGTTTATAATCGATCCGGCGAGGCCCGGTCCCGTGGAGGTAATAGGAAGGGGAACGTGGCTGGATAAAGTGGCGCATAGGGTAATCGAGAGGGAGCGCTCGCTCGGCAGGAGCACGTCGCTCATCAGGGTGGAGAGCGGGCTGGGCGCCTCCGGCATACCTCACATAGGGAGCCTCTCCGACGCGGTAAGGGCGTACGGCGTGAAGCTCGCGCTCGAGGACGCTGGCTTCAGGTCGGAGCTCATAGCGTTCTCCGACGACATGGACGGCCTCAGGAAGGTCCCTGCAGGGCTCCCCGACTGGCTCCAGAGGCACATAGGGGAGCCCGTGTCCAGGATACCCGACCCGTTCGGGTGCCACGGCAGCTACGGGGAGCACATGAGCTCCCTCCTCATAGAGGTGCTGGAGGAGCTGGGGGTCGAGCACGTGCACATGTCGGGGTCCAAGATGTACAAATCCGGCGCGCTGGCCCCCCAGGCCAGGGCGATACTCTCCCACGCGCGCGAGGTCGGCACGATAATAAAGGAGATCACGGGACAGGACAAGTTCGTCGAGCGCCTGCCTTTCTTCGTCGTCTGCGAGAGGTGCGGCAGGATCTACACGACGGTCGCAACCGGTTACGACCCGAGGACGGACACCGTGACCTACGAGTGCGTTGGGGCGCAGATAGGCGGCAGGTGGGTCCCCGGCTGCGGCCACAAGGGGGAGGTCAAGCTGTCGAGCGGCGAGGGAAAGCTGAGCTGGAAGGTGGAGCTCGCGGCCAGGTGGGCGGCGCTCGACGTCAGGTTCGAGGCCTACGGGAAGGACCTGGAGGACTCGATAAAGGTGAACGACCGCGTCTCGGACGAGATACTTGGGTTCCCCCACCCGTATCACGCGAGGTACGAGCTCTTCCTTGACAGGGGAGGGAGGAAGCTGTCCAAGTCAGCGGGGAACGTGGTCACGCCCCAGTCCTGGCTCAGGTACGGGACGAAGCAGAGCCTGATACTTCTCATGTACAAGAGGATAGTCGGCACGAGGTACGTCTCCCTGGAGGACGTCCCCAAGTACGTGGACGAGTACGACGAGCTGGAGGACGTCTACTTCGGGAGGAAGGCAGTCGAGGGCCAGAAGCTTGTCAAGCTCAAGGGCCTCTACGAGTACGTTAACTTCCTGCGCCCGCCCAGCTCCCCGGACATCCACGTCCCCTACAGGCTCCTGGCCGAGCTGGGGCGCGCCGCCCCTGAGGAGGGGGCCGTGGAGTTCGTGCTGGAAAGGCTCCGCAGGTACGGCATCCTCAGGTCGGAGCCAACGCCTGGCCTCATCGAGAGGATAGAGAAGGCGAGGAGGTGGGCGCTGGAGGTCGAGGGGAGGCCCCCGAGCTACGTGCCCTCCAGGGAGGAGGCGGAGGCGATGCTGGAGCTCGCGTCCGTCCTGAGGTCCTCGGAAGACCCCCGCGTCATACAGAACGCCGCGTTCGAGTCCGCGAGGAAACGCGGGCTGGAGCCCTCCGCTTTCTTCAGGGCGCTCTATAGGGTGCTGATAGGATCCGACAGCGGCCCCAGGTTCTCCTCCTACGCGCTGGACGTTGGGAGGGAGCGCGTCGCCTCGGCGCTCGAGGCGGCCGCGCGCAGGGCCTTCGGCGAATCCCAAGGGCCCTCAGCGCCCCCCTCATGACCAGGACCCCGGCCCCGCCGCTCAGCTCGGGGTGGAACAGGAACCCGTAGACGCGGTCGCCGGCGTACGCCTCTATACCCCCTTTCTCGCTCCACGCCACCTCCCTGAGGCCCGGGGCCAACCTCTTTATCCTCCTCCCTCTGGCCTCGTAGAACCTGGCCCTGCTCGTGGGGATCTCCGAGAAGGCCGGATCCGACTTGTCGAGCTCCACCTCGTTCAGCCCGTGAAGCCTCTCCTCCATGACCTCCAAAGTCCCGCCCATGGAGTTGTTCAGCAGCTGGGCCCCGTAGCAGATCCCCACTATCGGGATCCCCGAGGAGCGCGCCGCCCTTATCAGCCTGGTCCCCAGGACGTCGGTGGAGGAGCTGGCGCGCCTCCTCCCCCCGAGCGCGAGGGCGTCCGCCTCCTCGAGCGCCATGAGCGCCTCGTCGGCGCTGAACGACGCGTCGACCACCCTCACCTCGTTTCCGAGCGCCACGAGGAGCTCGTATAGCCTGGGGGCGGAGCACCCTCCCGCGTCGAACATCAGGAAGACCGCCAACTACCTCACCGCGAAAGCCCTGACGGACACGCGATCACCATCCCTTAGGCCGAGCGCCTCCCTCAGGTTCACGGGGGCTATGACCTCGAGGACCGTGTAATCGTAGTGGGTCCTCTCGGCCAGCACAACCGCCCCGGCCACGTCCTCTATCAGCGCCCTGTAGCATCTGACGTCTCCGTACGTGCGGACGCCGTCCGAGAACCCCTTTATCAGGATGCCATCCCTCGCCGCCAGCTCCCTCAGCTGCATGGACTGCGCCGGTGAATCGAGCCTGACGTTCAGCGTCCCCGGATAGGGCTCGAATCCCAGCTTCTCCGCGAACTGCCTTCTGTAGCCCTCGAGGGACATGTAGTACCTGCCCTCGCCCATCCCGCTGAAGACCGTGCCCGTGAAGAGGTAGGACTCGGGGGGCTCCTCCAGGGTCGACCTCAGCACCAGGTACAGCCCCACGAGCTCGTTTATCCCCCTCTGGGTTAGCTTGACCTCCATCGACCTGCCCCTCCTGTAGCGCTCTATGAGCCCCTCCCTCTCCAGGGCCTCCAGGTGCTTGCTGGCGGCCTGCTGGCTCCTCCCTATGCGCCTGGCCAGCTCCGACGTGGTGATGGGGACGGGGCCCTCCTTCGCGCCCATGAGCAATAGCTCCACCAAGGTCTGAAGGTACACGGGCCTGGCACGCCCCGCCTTGGCCACGCCCGACCGCGCCCGGCCTCGGTTATCACGTTTACTACAAAATTTTTTGTAGTTACCATTAGACTTAAATAAGGGGCCGGCGGGCACGGCGCGTGCGCTCCAGGAGAAGGCTCGCGGTCGCAGAGGGGGCGGCGCTCGGCGCGCTGTCGTACGCCCTGGGCATGATCCAGGTCCCGTTCCCCCTTGTTCCGTTCCTCATCTTCGACCTGGGCGAGATACCGGCGGCCGCCGCCCTCATGGCCGGATCGCCCACGGCCTCCATCGTGGCGGCGCTCGTGTACTTCGGGGTCCTCAACTTCATAGGGCAGTTCGTCCCGATAGGGCCCATCTACAGGCTCGCGGCCCTGCTCTCCATGCTGGCAGGGCTATACCCGTTCTCCAGGGGAGGGCCTCCCTCCGGCTCGCGGCTCGCGGCCGCCTTCGCGCTCTCCACGGCGATCAGGGTAGCCGTCATGACGGTCCTGAACTACCTGCTGCTCACCGCCCTCTTCCCGGGGCTCCTCGGCGTGGCGGCATCCGCCGCCTACCGCTACCTGCACGTGGACGTCTCGCCGCTGGAGCTCGTGCTGGGGCTCACTGCGGCCTTCAACGTGGCCCAGTCCGCCATATCCGTGCTGCCGGCCTCCGTCGCCGCCAGGGCCCTGAGGGCCGCCGGCCTTCCCTAGAAATGCTCAGGCGCGTGCGCCTGGAGCCCAGGCGCGTCCCCCTCCTCACGGCCTCCACGATATCCGCCATACTTGCGGCCGCCCGCGCGGGCTCGCCGAGCGCTACCGTTACCCTCGACCTCTGGATGAGCGCTGAGGAGGTCCGCCTGTCGGGCGACAGCGCCCTTCTCAGGGGGCGCGAGGTCCGGCTCGGCGAGCTCGCGTCCGCCCTGGAGAGGATGGACGAGACGGACGTGCTGGCGCTGGAGGGCGACTCCCTGAGGAAGGTGCAGCTGTTCTCCGGCTCCTTCTACAAGCTCAGGAACGTGGAGGGAGGGGCGCCTACGCTGGAGATAGACGGGATACACATGCACAGGATATCCGGGACGACCCCTTGGGAGGACTCCGCCTCAAAGGTCAGGGCAGCGCGCGTGGGGCCCGGATCCGTAGTGCTCGACACCGCGACCGGCCTGGGCTACACGGCCATACACTCGCTCCGCGCGGGGGCCCGCCGCGTCGTCTCCGTGGAGGTCGACCCCAACGTCCTGGAGATCGCGTCCGTAAACCCCTGGTCCTGGGACCTGGCGTCGGATCGCGTGGAGCTCGTGCTGGGCGACGTGACAGAGGTGGTGGGCGAGCTCCCCGATTCTACCTTCACGCACGTGATCCACGATCCTCCCCGCTTCGCGCTGAGCCCCGAGATGTACTCGGAGGGGCTCTACCGCGAGCTCCTGAGGGTCCTGAGCCCCGGCGGCATCCTGATTCACTACACGGGTGAACCGGGGCGCGCGAGGGGCCGCCACCTGCCCGGCGCCACGGCCTCCAGGCTCCGCTCGGCGGGCTTCGAGGTCCTCGGCTACCTTCCCGACATAATGTGCGTCGTCGCGAGGAGGCCCCGCCGCCTCAGAAGCCGAGCTCCTTGAATATCTGCTCCAGCACCTTCCTTCTCTTCTCCTCGGCCTCCGCGTAGAAGTTCCTCCCGTGGCTGTCTATCGTGACCGCCAAGGGTCCGAACTCCTCGACCTCGAACTCCCACATGGCCTCCGCCATGCCGAGCTCATCGAGCCAGTGAACGCCTACGACCCTCTTTATGGACTCCGCGGCCAGCACGCCTGCGCCCCCCGTGAAGACCGCGTAGATGGCACCGAACTTCCTAGCGGCCTCCGTCGTGCCCTTCCCGAGCCCTCCCTTCCCTATTATTATCCTGACGCCCGTCCTCTCTATGAACTCCGGCTCCACGCTCTCCATCCTCGCGCTGGTCGTTGGGCCGGCCGCCACGACCCTCCACCCTCCATCCTCCCTTTCGACCACCGGGCCGCAGTGGTAGACCGCGAGCCCCCTCAGGTCCACGGGGATGGGCCTTCCCTCCCTCAGGAGCTCGAGGACCTTCTTGTGCGCCTCGTCGCGCGCCGTGACGACCCTGCCCGTCACGTAGATCACGTCGCCCACCCTGAGCGACCTGACCTCCTCCTCGCTGACGGGCAACCTTATGTGGCGCTCGGCCATCCCGATCACCCCACGTGCCTCGAGGTTATACTATACGAACCATCCGGCTTAAACTCGGCGGTGGCCCTCCTCACGACCCAGCAGTTCGTTGTGAAGGCGACCGCCAGCGACGCCGGGTGCCTGTGGCCGTACTCAACCTTCACGTCGAGGGCGGTCGTGGGGCCTCCGAAGCCGTGCGGCCCTATCTCGAGCCTGTTCACGAGCTCCAGGATCTCCTCCTCGAGCCTCGCCACGTCCGGATCCCGGTTCCTCTCACCTATGGGCCTGAGCAGGGACCTCTTGGCCAGCTTCGCCGCCACGTCGACCCCTCCGGCTATCCCCACCCCTATTACGACCGGCGGACAGGGCATCGCGCCCGCGTTGAACATCGATTCTACGACGAACTTCTTGACGCCGTTGAGCCCCTGTATCGGCGGTATCACGCGCGCGACGGAGGGGTACTCGCTCCCTCCTCCCTTGAAGAGCACCGTCAGGGTGAGGCCGTCGCCGTCCACGAGCTCCAGGTCGACCCAGGGCATGTGGGCCCCCGTGTTGTCCCCGCTGTTCCGATCCCTTATCGGATCAACCGCGTTAGGCCTGAGAGGTATCCTCTTTGTGGCCTGCCTCGTGGCCTCGGCGAGCGCGTCCTCCAGCTCCCCGAGGAGGGGGAAGCGAACCCCCGCCCTCGCGAAGAAGTAGACCATCCCCGTGTCCTGGCATATGGGCCTCGAGAGCCCCTTCGCGAGGTCCGCGTTCCTGAGCATGGCCTCCAGCTGCTTCCTCGGGAGCTCGTTGCGCTCCGACTCCATGGCCCTCCTGAGGGCCTCGTAGGCGTCGACGGGCAGGCGGGTCGCCGCCACCCTCATCAGCTCCACGACCCCGTCCACGAACTTCCCCCTATCCATCCCCTCGCCCCTGCGCCGTCGCTAATATTTACCTTTCCGAGTCGTGGACTTTTCCCTCTATCATTCGTGGGAAACGCTTAATAGACACGCGGGCCACGAGTCAAAAGTTCAATGAGGGTGGCGCTGGTCTCCTCGCCGGGCCTGAGGCCGCTCGAGATCTATCAAAGCATCGGGGTCCGCTCCCCCCCGCTCGGGCTCGCCTACATCGGCGCCGTCCTGGAGTCCGCGGGGCACGAGGTCATGATACTGGACGCGCCGACCCTGGGGCTGGGCGTGGAGGAGGCCGCCAGGGAGGTGCTGTCCTGGAGGCCCGACGTGGTGGGAATAAGCGCGGTCACGCCGACCGTGAAGGGCGGCTACAGGCTCGCGTGCGCGATAAAGGGGCGCGCGCCCGACCTGCCGGTCGTCATGGGCGGGCAGCACGTGTCCTTCATGTTCGAAGAGGCGCTCTCGACGGGCTGCGTAGACTACGTCGCCATAGGCGAGGGGGAGCGCACCATGCTGGAGCTCGTGGAGGCGCTGGGGAGGGGAGGGGACGTCTCGTCCGTCGACGGGCTGGCGCTCCCGGGGCCCCGGCTCACGAGGCCCAGGAGGCCGATCGATAACCTCGACGAGCTCCCGGAGCCGGCCCGCCACCTCCTGCCCATGGATAAGTACACGGTCTTCGACAAGCCGGTCAAGATAATACACGTTATAGCGAGCAGGGGGTGCCCATATGGATGCATATATTGCTCCACGAGCTATTACTGGGGGCGCAGGTACAGGATAAGGAGCGCGAAGCTCGTGGCGGACGAGATAGAGAAGGCCACCCAGAAGTACGGGACTAATATAGTGGTCTTCGCGGACGACGAGCTGACGCTCTCGCACAAGTGGGTCAACGAGTTCCTGAACGAGCTCGAGAGCAGGAGGCTGGACATCTCCTGGACGTGCGGGACGAGGGTGAGCTCCGTGAACAGGGACATACTGTCCAGGATGAAGTCGAAGGGCTGCAACATAATCTACTACGGGGTGGAGTCCTACAACGACGAGGACCTCCAGAGGATAAGGAAGAAGATAACGACCGGCCAGGTTCAGGACGCGGTGCGCGCGACGAAGGAGGTGGGCATGGAGGTCGCGGGCAGCTTCGTCCTGGGATTTCCCTGGCAGCGCGTGGACGACGTGAAGAACACGGTGAAGTTCGCGGAGAGGCTAAACCTGGACTACGCCCAGTTCACGGTCGCCACGCCATATCCTGGAACGCCGCTTTACCAGGAGGCCCTGGACGAGGGGCTCATAGAGGTCTGGGACTGGGACTACTACACGACCGTGTACCCCGTCATGCGCGGCAAGTTCCTGGGGCGCGGCCAGCTGATCAAGCTCCTCGGGTGGGCCTACAGGAACTTCTACATGAGGCCGAGCTATCTTCTCTCCCAGCTCTCGAAGAACAGGCTTTCGACCATGATGGACATAGCACTCCGCGCCATAAAGTCGGCGCTCTCCTCGATGTTCAGCAGGGAGGAGGAGCCCCGCAGGTACGGAAGCCTTGAGGAGTACGAGAGGGAGCTCGTGAGGGAGGTCAGGTCCGAGCTCGAGGAGGTCAGGTCGGGATGGCAGGCGGCGCGGGCATGAGCGAGGGCCGGGGATCCGCGTTGGACAAGCTGGACACGCGTCTGCCTGGCCTGGGCCTGGCGGACCTGAAGGAGGAGCCCAAGGAGAGGGGAGGGCTCTCCAGGTTCTTCGCCGCGCTCCAGCTGACGCTGGGCAACCCCTTGTCCAGGCTCGTGCTCAGGTCGATGATGAGGGAGGAGGCCGACGGACGCACCGCGCTGGACAAGGCGCTCGCCGCATACGCGGGCGAGGATCCCGGCCCGATGTCGCTCACGTGCAGCTTCCAGAGCTTCCTGCTCGACCTCGTGCTGAAGATGGGGATGGCGGCCGCCCGCGCTGACGACGAGGGCGTGAAGGAGATGCTGCGCGATCCCCCGGTCAGGAGGGGTATAGAGCTGGTCCTCAAGGGGATAGCGAACTACGGAATAACCGTGCCCCAGGAGCTGCCGGCCCCCTTCCTTGTCGTCTGGAACTTCACAAATATGTGCAACCTGAGGTGCAAGCACTGCTACCAGAGGGCCGACTTCCCGCTGCCCGACGAGCTCACGCTTGGGGAGAAGCTCAACGTCGTCGCTCAGCTCGACAGGGCCGGGCTCGCGGCCATAGCGTTCAGCGGCGGGGAGCCCCTGATACATCCGCACTTCATGAGGGTCGCGGGCGAGGCCGCGAGGAGGGGGATGTACGTGGCCGTGGCGACGAACGGGATAGCGCTCTCCAACAGGGGGTTCGCCGAGAAGGTGAAGAGGCTCGGCGTCAGGTACGTGGAGGTCAGCATAGACTCTGCGGACCCCGACAAGCACGACTGGTTCAGGGGGATGAAGGGCGCTTGGAACCTCTCCATAAAGGGGCTGAGGAACGCCGTTGAGCTCGGCTTCAGCACGGCGATAGCGACCACCCTAACCAAGATGAACATAGACGAGATGGGCGACATACTCGACCTAGCGGAGGAGATCGGCGTGCAGAGGGTGATATTCTTCAACTTCGTCCCCGTGGGGCGCGGGAAGGACATCGTCGACATGGACCTGGACCCCGTTGAGAGGGAGAGGGCTATGAGGCGCATGTTCGAGGAGTACAGGAGGAGGAAGAAGCTGCTCGTGGTGTCCACGGCGCCTTACTACGGGCGCGTGTCCCTTCAGATGAGCGGGGGGAAGGAGGTCGCGCCGACCCACTTCTACGTGGGAGGCGACCCTGGGCTGGAGGCGCTCGCCGACTTCATAGGCGGATGCGGCGCGGGAAGGATCTACGCGGGCATACAGCCCAACGGCGACCTAATACCGTGCGTCTTCCTCCCGATAAAGGTGGGGAACCTGAGGGAGCAGGCCTTCTGGGACATATGGACCAACGCGCCGCTGCTCAGGCAGCTCAGGGACAGGAGCCAGCTTAAGGGCTTCTGCGGCCAGTGCCCCTACAAGTACGTGTGCGGCGGGTGCCGCGCCAGGGCATATGGATACACGGGCGACGTCATGGGGCCCGACCCAGGCTGCATATACAACCTGAGGGTATGGCGCGAGGTGGCCGAGGGGCTGGGGCTGGACGAGGACTCCAGGAGGCGCATCGCCGAGGGGCTCAGGGAGCTCCTGGCCAAGGCCTAACGGTCCTTCGCCCCATTTCAAGTGCTCGGGCGTCGAACCAGGTTTGTTCCGAGGATATCCGGGTAGTACTCCCTCATCACCCTCTCTATGTTCGCCCGGGTGGCGAAGGACCTCATCGCGTTCAGGCCCACCCTCTGGAACGACTCCGGATCCTCGCGGTGGAGGCGCAGGACCTTCAGGAGGAGGTCCCTGAGCTGCGAGTAGTCGGATTCGTTCACGGCGGACGCGCGCTGGCCTCCGTAGTCCACGAGGTCCCTGATGTCCTGCCCGAAGAGCCAGCCGTTCACGTTGTCCACTATCATCTCGAGGGCGCCGCCATCCCTCGACGCCAGGCTCGGGACGCCGTTCACGCCGGCCTTCATGTAGCTGGTCCCGCAGGCCTCCCACCCCGAGAACGGCGTGAAAAGCAGGACGTCGCCGCCGCTGAGCAGGACCTTGGCCTCCTTCACGCCGTAGTTGGGTATGTAGACCACGTTCTCCCTCTCCCTGTGAAGCCTCATGAAGACCTTCATCATCTCCAGCCCGGCGCCGTCCCGCGGGTGCGCCTTGCCGCCCAGGACGAAGAACGCGCGCTCCCCCTCGAGCTCTGAGGCGAGCCTCGCCGCGAAGTCCGGCCTCTTGTAGGGGGTGATCCTCCTGGCCCAGACCACTATGACCCTATTGCCCGGGTCCACGTCCTTGTAGTTCCTGATGAGGGATACCAGGGATTCCCTTAGCCTCCCCCTGATCTCCATGAACTGATCCACGTCGAGGTCCTGGCGCGCGTAGGCCGCCCTGGCCTCGGCGTCCATCCACCTCTCGAGGTTTATCCCGTTCGTCACGTACCCCATCTTCCATATGTGGTGGGGGAAAATCCTCGACAGGATCTCCAGGTGCTTCGCGGAGACGGCGAAGGCGCTCCTCACGGAGGAGAGCCCGAGCTCCGTCAGCACGACGCGCTCGCTCACCAGCTCGTAGCCGCACTCGGAGGAGAAGTACTCCCTCGGGAACGACGGGTGCCCCCAGGGGCCCGCAGTGTGCACTACCATCCTGTACTTCCCCGGGATCCTGAGCGAGAGGGGCAGGAGCGCCGAGTAGGCCTCCTGAAGGTCCACGTAGCCCAGAGACTCGAGGCCCACGTCCCTAACTATGTACTCCCTGCTGGCCCTGGCGAGGAACACGTACTTGCGGAACGAGATCTCCGGCGAATCCTCCAGGTAGACCCTGTCGGCCAGGGAGGAAGACCCCTCCGAGGTCGGGTTGAAGAACACCGCCCTTGCACTTCCCTCCCTGAGCTCCAGGGCCTGGACGCGCACGTCCATCCCTCCAACGGTGACCGTGAACTCGTCGGCGGGCTCTAGCCTCCCGACGAACTCCTCGGGCTGGGGCTGCGGCCTGGGCACGGGAGTTCCGTCCGGGCTGAACTCGTAGTCCACGTACCCGTTCCTGTAGAATATCGTCAGGACCCTGTAGTCCATGCCGAGCCTGGCGGCCGCGTAGAACTTATCGCCCTCCAGGACGCCGAGGCCCCCCGCATACGTGTTGCCCACGTCGAGCGCCAGGTCCGGCGTGACGCTGACTACGGCCCGATGCTCCACGGCCCCACGTGGGGCGCCACGTATTTAAGCGTGGCATCGCTATCGAGAACGTGGTTGGGCTCGTCGCCTTCATGTTCGAGATGCACCAGCCGAGGAGGACCAGGCCCCTGAGCCCCAGGGCTTTGCTGGACAGGATGAGGGAGGGCCCCCGCGCCTCCTACGACCTGGCCTTGGATCGCCAGGTGTTCCGCCGCGTCTCCTCCAAGTGCTACCTGCCAGCGACCAGGATCCTCGCGGAGGCCGCGTCCCACGGCTTCAGGTTCTCCTTCAGCCCCAGCGGCCTCTGGCTGGAGCAGGCGAGGGAGGAATCCCCCGAGGTCATCTACAACCTGAGGGCGGCGGTCGAGGCCGGGGCGGAGCCCGTCGCCCAGCCGTACTACCACGGGGTTTCCCCGCTCCTGCACGACCTGGACGAGATGGAGGATCAGATGCGCGAGCAGGCTGACGCCGTGGAGTCCGAGCTCGGCGTGAGGCCGAGGGCCGCGGAGGCCACCGAGATGCTGTACGACGACGCGATAGGCGACGCGATGGCCCGCGCGGGGTTCAGGATGGCCCTCACGGAGGGCGCCGAGAGGGTCCTGGGCTGGAGGAGCCCGAATTACCTCTACGAGACGCGCTCCGGGCTTCCCCTCCTGATGAGGAACTACAGGCTCAGCGACGACGTGGCCTTCAGGTTCTCGGATTCCTCCTGGGACCAATACCCGCTGACTGCCGACAAGTACGCCTCTTGGCTGGCCGCGAGCCCCGGCGACGTCGTGTTCGTGGCCGTCGACGTAGAGACGTTCGGGGAACACCACTGGAGCGAGTCTGGCATACTGAATTTCCTGGAGGCCCTTCCGCGCGAGCTCGAGCGCGCGGGCGTGGAGGCCGTGGGGGTCTCCGAGGCCGCCAGGAGGCTCAGGCCGATGGACGTCATAGGGGTCCCCAGGGGCGAGACGATAAGCTGGGCGGACGTGGAGAAGGACGCCAGCGCCTGGGCCGGGTCGCCGGAGCAGGCCATGGCCCTGGAGCTCTACGAGGAGGTCGGATCCTACGCGCGCGCCGTGGGAGGGGACCTGCTGGCCCACTGGAGATACCTAGGGGTCAGCGACAACTTCTACTACATGTCGGACAAGCGCGGTCCCTCCGGGGCCGTCCACGATTACTTCAGCCCCTACAAGAACCCGCTCGCGGCGTACACGAGCTACGTCCACTCCCTGCTCTCGCTCTACGCCGACGTGCTGCGCGCGTACACCTCCGACCTCAGGAGGTTCGCGCCCCGCCTCAGGACCCCTCCAAGGCTCTCCTTCTTCGTCAGGTCGAAGGACGGGGACGTCCTGTTGAGGGGGCTGGACGACCTGCGCCGCTGCCTGTCGGAGTGCCCATCAGATATGGCGCCGCACCTGAACGGAAACGTGCAGTCCTGGATCAGGAACGTCCTGCTCTGGGATCGCCTGGCGGACGAGCTGGACGTTGCGGCGCGCTCCCCCGATCCGGCGCGCGCCGCCCTGCACTTGCTGGGCGGCCGCTGAGGCGGCAAAGGATACATAGGACCCGCCCCCATCCGCGACGTGGCCCGTCCTCCGTCGGCGCGCGTCACGAAGGGCGGCGAGGCCTACGTGGAGTCCGACCCGGATGAGGATCCCGATTGGGACTTCGCTAGGAACAGGCAGGTCCTCCTCAAGGGGGGGCTTCTGGAGTTCTCCGCGTCGACCTTCGACGCGCCTATACCTGGCCCATCCGGCCCGCTGCACGGCCCCAACAGGGACTTCTCGTGGCAGGGATTGCTGGTAGGCCCCCTGGACAACAGGATATACAGGGTCCTGGACGGGATACATTATTCGCCGCTCGACGGATCCGACCTGAGGCCCCTGGCCGTGCGCGCCTGGAGATCCTCCGTCGAATACATCTATGACGATGGGTCCGGAAGGGGGTACAGGGTTTCCATAGGCATACGCGGCGATGGGAGGGTCGGGAGGCTCTCCGTTCGCTCCTCGCGCCCCACGCTCTTCGTGCCCCTCTTCGACCTGAGGGACGCGGAGGTCCCCCGCACGCCCACGTACTCCGTGGAGGCGGGGGCCGGATGGGCCGTGGTGCGCTCCGACGCCGCGCCCTTCCCCGTTCGCCTCTCATGGAAGGGATCCTCGAGGCCCCTGAACATCTGGGTGGATTGGGTGTACAAGCTGGGCGATGGCTTCAGGTACATGGAGGGGGGAGACGTCCGCTTCGTCAGGCACGTGGCCCGCGTACATGGGCCCCTCGCGATGGAGTCGGAGGACGGCTCCCTCGACCTGGAGGTGCCGCTCCCAAACCCCGGGAGGGCATCCCGTTGCAGGATCGATGGGAAAAGGTTGGCCGCGATTGTCGGGTCTCTGTCCGCGCCCCCTGAAGTGGCAGCCGCTATAGCCCTCAGGATGGAGCGGCTGGCCTCCTTCGGGATACCGCTGGATGGATCCTATTACCCGGAGGCCGGGTCCATGTGGTTCAGGCGTCCCTGGACCAGGGACATCGCGGAGGGGCTCAGGTGGAACTCCTTGACGTACGTGCGCGCCCTTGGGTGCGAAGGGTGGTTCTCGGACGTCATAACCTCGCTCCTGCGCTCCTCCATCGAGCTGGGAGGCCTTCCCGTAACGCTGGGGGGCTCGGGCGCATTCGCGGCGGACGCCTTCCCGCAGCTGCTTAACGCGTCGCTCAACGCCTACGAGCTGACGGGCTCCGCCTCGTTCCTCCTGGCCGCGCGGGGGGCGGCCGAGGCGGCGGCCTCCGCCCTCAGGAAGGGGTTCTCGGGATGCGCGCTCCTGGACGGCCTAGTGCTATGCCCTGCCAACTCCTCCTGGATCGACGTGGTGCTCAGGCATGGCGAATCCGCGTGGCCCTCGCGCCTCCCCCTCGATTGGCTGGGCAGCGCCGACCCCTTCGGGCGCTACGCGCTCGTGGAGGTGAACGCCCTTTACATCGAATCCTACTGGAGGCTCTCCCGCGCCCTCAGGTCTGTAGGGGAGCGCTCGCAGGCGATCGAGGGCCTCCTGGAGGAGGTCCTTCAGGGCTATAGGTCCCGCTTCTACTCGCCCGATCGCCTGCCCCCGCTCGTTTACGATCCCTCTGGGGGGCGCGCCGACTGGACGCGCGGCTCCCCCGCCGTGGAGGCGGTCGCCGTCCTGAAGGACATAGTGTATTCGGAGGACGACCTGAGGAGGATGTGGCCCCAGGTCGAGGGGTTGATCGTCAGGAGGCGCATGGTCGCGCTGGGGAGCGGCGAAGCGCCATTCGGGATCGTGGCCAGGGAGACGGACAGAAGGCCGTACCTCGGGGACGCCGAGTACCACGGGTACGTCGTCTGGCCAAGGGATACCCCATACTTAATAAAGGTCATGGCCCACCTCTCAATGGACGTGGACGACCTCCTCCTGAACAACCTGGACCACATGATCGCAGAGGGGGCCTTGGGCTACGCGTCGGAGCTCTTCAGCGCGCCGCTCGGGGGCAATCCAAGCCCCGGCCCCTACGCCGGCAACCCCGTCCCAGTGAAGAATCCAGCTCAGTATTGGAGCCATTGGTGCGATCCCTACCTCCAGCGCTACTGGAGGGATGCCGGTTGAGCTCCGAGACTAGGCTCAGGGAGCTCCTGCGCGCGATGCACCTGCTGGGGGCGGTCGGAGAGGAATCGGCGATACCTCCGCACGAGCTCTGCCCGCTGATGCCGGACGCGACGCTGTCGGAGATCCAAAGCCTAATGGAGGCCGGCGAGAGGCTGGGCTACCTCTCGAGGTCGGGCGACAGGTTCTACCTGACGTTCCGCGGGGAGATCACGGTAATCTCGATATCGAGCTGATCGAGATGCCGATCGCGCTGCTGATATCGTGGGGGGGATCGGCCGACGGCGATCCATCAAGCGATGCCGCCGCCCTTGGGGGGGCCGCAATACACCTTTACCCGTGGAACGCCGACGGCCCGCTGGAGGATGGCCGCTATCCGGTCGCCGTGACGATCAAGGAGAACACCAGCATGGTCTCCGCAGTGATATCGTCCATCGGGGACTTCGCGAGGGCAATCTCCAGCCTCATGGAGGGCCCCGTGGATCCATGCGACCTGCGCGCCATAGTGGGCTACGGGTGGGCTGGCTCCACGATAGGATCGGCCGTCAAGGCGTGGCTCGGGATACCGCTCATATCCTCGCTCGGCGACTCCGCCCCCGCCGGCCAGGACCTGCACTCCCTCTCCATAAGGGCACTTGAGATGCGCTCGGCCCACGCGTCGGACCTGGTCCTGGCGCGCACCCACGGGGCCCTGGCGAGGGCGAGGTACTCCTATGCACTGCCGGCGGATCGCGTGCAGCTGGCCTCGTCCCCGAAGGAGTTCGCGGCCGCCCTTTCGAGGTACCTGGGGCCATGAGGGTCGTGCACCTTTCCTGGGAGTACCCGCCGAGGATAGTCGGGGGCCTCTCGCGCCACGTCTACGGGCTCTCCAGGGCGCTGGCGTCCCTCGGGGTGGAGGTTGTGGTGGTGACCCTGGAATACCCGGGGCTCCCCGACGTGGAGGACCTGGGCCCCCTGAGGGTTGTGAGGGTTCAGTCGTCCGGCTACCAGTCGCCGGACTTCCCGGCCTGGGTGCACCAGTTCAACCTGCGCATGCTTGAGGCCGCCCTCAGGGAGGCCAGGTCCTCCGGCGTGGACATCATACATGTGCACGATTGGCTGTCGGCGTCCGCGGGGATAGCGCTCAAGCACATGCTGAGGAGGCCCCTCATAGCGACGATTCATTCGACGGAGTGCGGCAGGAGATCCGGGATACACGACGCCCTGCAGAGGCACATAGCGGAGGTCGAATGGTGGCTTGCCTACGAGAGCTGGAGGACGATAGCGTGCAGCCGCTACATGGCGCGGGAGCTCGAGGCGTGCCTCGGGGTCCCGCCCGATAAGATAGACGTCATACCCAACGGGTTCACCCCCCTTCCGAGGCCCGACGCGGATCCCTCAGAGATTAGGCGCAGGTACGCGGCCCCCTACGAGAAGGTGGCGTTCTTCGTTGGTCGCATGGTCCACGAGAAGGGCGTCGAGGTCCTTGTGGACGCCGGGATCGACCTCCTGCGCCGCCGCGGCGACGTCAAGTTCGTGCTCGCGGGCGACGGGCCGCTCAGGGTCGGGATGATGAGGAAGGTAGAGTCGGCGGGGCTCGGGCACAAGTTCTACTTCCTGGGGTTCGTGAGCGACGAGGAGCTGGCGGAGATCTACTCGATAGCCGACGTGGCGGTCTTTCCGAGCATCTACGAACCGTTCGGGATAGTGGCGCTCGAGGCCATGTCCATGGGCAGGCCCGTGATAGTGTCCGACGTGGGAGGGCTGGGGGAGGTCGTGGAGCACATGGTCAACGGGCTGAAGGTCCCTTGCTGCGACCCCCACGCCCTGGCCGACGCCATATCCTGGGTGCTGGATCACCCAGAGGAGGCGCGCAGGATGGGCGAGAGGGGGCGCGAGGCGGCGCTGGCCCGCTACTCATGGGACGTGCTCGCCAGGCGCACGCTCGACGTGTACGCGAGGGTTCTCCGGGAGTACGAGTCGACCGGCTGGCGCCCTAGGACGTGCGCGGGCGGGGGGCGCGGGAAGAACGGCGGATAGGCCGGCGATGGGTTTCGCGCCGCCTCCCGGAAAGAACTATAAACTCGGCCGCGCGGCGATCTACGCCGTGGAGGGGGATCCGGCCCCTGAGGGCTACATAATTAGAAGGGCGACGCGCAAAGACCTGCCGGACGTCATAAGGCTTAACAGGGAGAACCTGCCGGAGAACTATTCGGAGGAATTCTTCGAGGAAATACTGGAGACGAACCCGGACTCTTTCCTGGTGGCGGAGCCTGCCGGGGATGGTAGGTTGGTCGGATACATAATGTGCAGGGTCGAGGTTGGGTTCCCGCTCGTGGGGAGGGGGCCAATAGTTAGGAAGGGGCACGTGATATCCATAGCAGTAGATCCAGGGCACAGGAGGAAGGGGATCGGCAGGGCGCTGATGGAGGAGGGCATGAGGGCCCTGAGGGAGAGGGGATGCTCAGAAGTGTACTTGGAGGTCAGGGTCAGCAACGAGCCCGCCATATCGCTCTACAAGGGGCTTGGGTTCAGGGTGGCCAAGAGGATCCCCGGGTATTACAGGGATGGAGAGGACGCGTACGTTATGGCGAGGTCCCTGCGATTTGCCGAATCCGGCCTGGGCGGAGGTGGGCGAGGCCCTAGTGGGCATCGCCTACCTCCTGGCCGCCTACCAGGACCTGAGGTCAAGGGAGGTGGACGACCTGACCTGGGCGCCGGCGGCCGCTGGGCTGGCGCTCCTCCTGGTGGCCGAGCCCGTGGCGGCCGACGTCCAGGTCCTGGCCAAGGTGGGGCTGATGGCGGCGCTCGCCGTGGCCTGGAGGAGGATGGGGCTCATGGCCTCGGGGGACCTCCCCGCCCTGGCGTTCCTCGGGGCCAGCGCGTGCTACCTGTCGCCCCTTCCGGAGCTCGCCGCCTCCATGCCGATCGTCCTCGCCATATGGGCGGTGGAGGCCGGGCTGAGGGCTAGGAAGATCGTTGGGATCGAGGAGGCGGCCCTGGATCCCAGGTGGATACCTAGGAGGATCCTGGGCGAGGGAGGGGAGGAGCTGGAGGACCTATCGCGCGCCACGCCAGAGGAGGCCAGCGAGGAGCTGGGCAAGTGGAAGGAAATACCTGGGGCGCGCGTCGAGCTCTCATATGGAGTTCCGTTGGCCGCCGCGGTGGGCCTGGGATATGTGGCGGCCCACGCGGCGCTTTTAGCCATGGGCATATGCTAAGGCCGAGGGGAACCGCTCAACTACAGCTGCATAGCCCCCGAGCCCAGGCGGCCCTAAGACGGACGTGGTACAAAGGTGCAGCGTGCACGCTGATGGACGCGGAGGCATCGACCTGATGAGGATGCGCGGCGGGAAAAAGAGCCGCGAAGGGGTTGCTTCGGATGAGTTCGGTGCGTCTAGGAGCTCAGCGCTCCCTCGTGGTGTAGGCCCAGGCCAGGACCGATATCATGCTTATGAATCCAGTGGCGACCCCTATGAGCAGGGCCTGGACGAGCAGCGAGTTGCCCAGGAGAGCCATGAGCGCCGACCAGAGCGCGTAGATGACTCCCGCCTTCACCAGGAGCAGGTCCCCTACGAGGCCCACCACGAAGCCCAGGAACCAGAACCCTATTAACGTCCCCAGACCCTTCATGGCCTGGGTACCCGTGTCGCGACATTCCGAAATCGGGTGAGGTCTACTTTACAAGACCCGGCGCACAACGGCGCGTGCTCCTGCACGGCCCGTGGGACTAAGGGGCGGAGCCGGAGGCCGAGCCAGAAGGGCATCTACGCTGATCGCGTAAGGGCGATAAGGATCCCTACGTGAAGCGCGGCGTTGTCGCTCGAGCGTCCCCTGGCGGTCTATCTGCGCGTCTCCACGCGCAAGCAGGAGACGGAGAACCAGGCGATAGCGATAGAGCGGTGGCTCGCGTCGAGGGGGCTCTCCTGGAGCGACGTGGACTACAAGCTCGAGGACGTGGAGAGCGGGGGGGAGGATCAGCGCCCCGGGTTCCAGGAGCTCTGGCGGCTGGTGAGGGAGGGGAAGGTGAGGGGCGTGGTCGTCTTCGAGATCTCCAGGCTGTCCCGCAGGCAACGCACGCTGATAGATTTCCTCTACGACTGCGTGGAGAGGGGCACGATGGTTTACTCGGTGAAGGAGAGCTATCTAGCCGAGTGGCTCAGGGAGCCGCGCGCCAGGGCGATAATAGTCGGGCTCCTCTCAATACTCTACGACCTGGAGAGGCAGATGATATCCGAGAGGACGAAGGCCGGGCTCGAGAGGGCCAGGCTCCAGGGCAAGCGCGTCGGGAGGCCGCGCAAGCAGGTGGACAGGAAGGAGGTGGAGAAGCTCCTCAGGCTCGGGGTGCCGAAGGTCAAGATAGCCAAGATGCTGGGGGTGAGCGCCAGGACGCTGAGCAGGCGTATCGAGGAGTGGGGCGTCCAAGGAGGAGCTGGGCATGAAAACCGAGCGTTTTCGCCTCGGTTTCCTGGCCCTCGCCTACGAGAGGACGGTCAGGAGCGCCGTAATAGGCTATCTAATCGTATCCCTCCCCCTGTACCTCGATGGCATCTTCCGCAGCGCGCTCGTCGTCGGGGCGTTGCTGACGGCGTCCGGCGCGGTCACGATCGCCCTGGTGATGGCGGCGAGCGCCGCCTCCGACGTCCTAGGGCATGCGCGCGGCCTCGCTGCAATGGAGGCGATCGCCGCGGCGAGCGCGCTCGGCCTCGTCGCAGCCCGCTCGCCTGCGGCCGTGCTGGCCCTCGTGGGCCTCGGCGGGTTCAACGCGGCGGGCTTCGGCGCCACGAGGGACTCCATGGTCCCGCTCGTGAACGCCCTCGTCCGGAGGTTCTCCGAGGACGACGTGCGGAGGACGAGGATTTTCGGCGAGCTGAACCTCATATCGACTTTTGGAGGCGTAGCCGGCGCCGCCTCAGCCTCCGCGCCGCCGACCGCTGCCCTGATGGCGATATCGGCCATGTCGGCCTCGGCATCGATAGCCGTTCTCCTTGCCCTGGGGAGGGGCGAGCGCGTCAGGCGCGCCGACGTCCTGAGGGGGCTGAGGTCCAAGGGAAGGGTCGTGGCGGGGTACTCGCTGAGCCAGCTGGTGGCCGGCATCGGGATAGGGCTCTCGATGCCCCTGCTCTCCCTCTGGTCCCACCTTTACCTGGGGCTCGCGCAGGGAACCATAGGATACGCGGTGGCCGCGGGGAACGTCGCGTACGCGCTGTCCTCCTATTACGCGTACGCGGCGGTCTCCCGCCTGGGCCTAGTGAGGAGCAACGCGATATCCAGGGTGGCGAGCGGCGCCACGGTCGCCCTCCTCCCCCTGGCCAGGGGGCCCCTTATGTTGGGCGCGGCCCTTGCGGCCTACAACGCGTTCGTGGGCCTTGGAAGCTCCGCGCGCGCCTCCTTCATCTCGGGGTCGGCGAGCCCCGAGGCCGTGGCCACGTCCTCCGCGATAAGCAGCGTCGCCATAAGGTCCAGCATATCAGCGTCCACGGCCGCCTCTGGCCTGATCATCGAGCTGGATCCGGCCCTCGCGATGCCGCTCGCGGGCGCCGCCCTCGTGGCCTCGGGGCTTATATACGCCTGGGCCCTCGGCGCCTGAAAAATGGGTAACGCTTATTGAAGGCCCTCCGGCTCGCCCGCCCAAGCGGGCGATGGACCTGATAGACGTCCACTCCCACGTGATACCTCGCGGCATCCTGGAGCGCTATGGATCTGCGTCGGAGATCGGCAACGGCACATACTCGGTGGAGCTCTGGGGGGTCCGCGTCAAGGGGGCGCCGAGGGGGCTCTTCGACCTGAGCGCTAGGACGCGCGACATGGACTCAGAGAGCATAGCCGTCCAGGTTCTGCTCCCCATGGTCAACCCAGGCGCGCTGACGCCCAAGGTCGCAAGGCTGGTGAACGACGAGCTGAAGTCCGAGGCATCCCGCCACGGCGAGAGGTTCGTCAGGTTCGCGGTCCTCCCGAGCGGAAACCTGAGGGCTGCCCTGGAGGAGCTCGAGAGGGCGTACCACGACCTGGGGGTCGGAGGGGTTCTGCTCTGGTCCGACATGGCGGGGAGGCTGCCGGGGTCCGAGGAGCTCGATCCCCTCTACGAGAAGCTGGAGGACTATGGGATCCCGGCGTTCGTCCACCCGTCCATACCGTCGGACTCCAGGATGTCATCGCACTACTTGGGGGTCGTGGCCGGCGCCGTCGCCGAGGACTTCCTGGCCGTCGCCTCGGTAATCCTCGGGGGCGTTCTAGACCGCTTTCCGCGCCTGAAGCTAATATTCCCCCACGGGGGCGGGGCCGCACCCCTTCAGGTCGGCAGGATAAGGAGGGCGGCGCAGGCCAGGGCTGACTGCGCTGTCCGCAGGGACCCGCTTGACTACATGAGGTCCATGTACTTCGACAGCGCGGTCTACAGCCAGGAGGCCCTCAGGTTCCTCGTCCAGGTCGTGGGCATGGACAGGGTGCTCCTGGGGACGGATTACCCGGCCGACATAATGGACTGGAGGGACGTAGCGCGCCGCCTGGAGGAGGCCGTGGGCCTCGCCGGCCTGGACGTCATGGGCAGGAGGAACCCCTCGAGGGTCCTGGGCATATCCGTTTGATAAACAATTTCGCTTAAATGAAGGGTTTATTAAGCGGATTAGTTGAGGGTCGGCCGTGCCTTCGAACGCGTCAGCCGGCGCGGCGAGGCCTTCCCTCGTGGCCCTCCTCGTGGGGCTCGGCACGTTCCTCGACGGGTACGACCTGCTCAACATTAGCGTCGCGCTCCCCCTGCTCTCCAAGTCCATGCGCCTATCCCCGGCGCTCTCGGGCCTCCTGGGAACGGCCACCTACCTCGGAGGAATAGCCGGCGGGCTCGCTTTCGGCCTGGTGAGCGACCTCAGGGGCAGGAGGAACGCGCTGCTGGCGGACATCGCCTTCTTCCTGATCGCGTCCCTCCTCTCGGCGTTCGTCGCTTCCCCTATCCAGCTCCTGGTGCTCAGGGTGCTGATAGGGTTCGGAATAGGCGCCGACATAGCGTCGGGGCCCGCGCTCCTCTCCGAGGTCTCCCCCTCAACCTACAGGGGGCTCCTGATGGGGCTCTCCCTGGTCATGATGCCGCTGGGAGGGCTCGTGAGCGCGGCGCTCGCCTACGCGATGTGGGCGCACGGCGTGGCGCCCGGGCTGCTCTGGAGGATCCTACTGGGCGCGGGGGCCGTGCCCGCCGCGGCTGTGATAGCCCTGAGGAGCCGTCTTCCGGAGTCCCCGATGTGGATCGAGAGGGGGATGCGGGGGAGGAGGACCAGGACGTACGGGGACCTGGCGAGGAGGTACCGGAGGATGTTGGCGTACTCCTCGGTGGCGTGGGTGGGGGCCGGCACAACCTCCATATTCACGATATTCACCCCCATGGTCGTATCATCCATCGGGGGCGGCTACCAGGCGATGCTCCGCGTGGTCCTGATCCTCTGGACGCTGGCTACGCTGGGAGGGCTCGTCGGGGCGCTCCTGATGGACAGGGCCGGCAGGAAGCCGCTGCTCGTCGGGGCGCTCGCCGCGCTGGCCGCATCGTTCTGGGCGGTCGCCGCTGGGTACCGCACGCCGGAGCTCGAGGTCGCGCTGGCCGCCGGTATGTTCGCAACGTTCCTCTCCGTCAGCGGGGCATACACCGTGCAGACGGAGGTGTTCCCGGTCGAGGTCAAGTCGTTCGCGGACGGGTTGGCCTTCTCGCTCAACAGGATAGCTAACTTCGCGTTCGGAGCCGTGGCGCCGGGGCTCCTAATGGCGGGCCTCATGTCCCAGTACCTCACGTGGGTGGGGGCGTTCGTGCTGGCATCTGGCGTGGCCGCGGCCGCGCTGGGCGTCGAGAGCTCGAGGAGCGACCTCATGCGCGTCGAGGAGATCTTGGAGAGGCGGGCGCGCGCCAGGCCCGCGTAGGCGTCGAATTGGCCCAGCGGTTCCATCCCCGGCCCAAAGGACTATAACCGCGGCTATCCAAGGCGCGGAGTGCCTGGGGAGGTGGCGATAGCGCTCAGGTTCTTCGAGCTCCTCCTGGTGAGCGCGGCCGCGGGGTTCATCGGCGCGCTCACAGGGCTCGGCGGCGGAACGGTGCTGGTGCCCATCTATACGCTGTTCATGGGCATACCCATCATGTACGCTGTTGGCGCCTCCCTGATATCTACGATAGCGACGTCGAGCGGCGCGGCCTCGGCGTACGTGAGGGAGGGCATATCGAACGTCAGGATAGGGATATCCCTTGAGGTGGCCACGACCCTTGGTTCCATCGCGGGCTCGCTCGTGACGACCGAGATCTACCGCCTCGGGCTCACGCGCATCCTCTACGTTATCTTCGGGGCGGTCCTCCTCTTCTCGCTCTACCCAACCTATCGCAGGCTCTCCCTTAGGCGCTGGGAGCCCACGAGGAAGCCCGACTGGAGCACGAGGCTCTTCTCGCTCTACGGCAGGTACTACGATGAGGCCAGGAAGGAGGAGGTCGAATATTACGGGGTCAGGTGGTGGCTGGGCTTCATCATCATGTTCGCCGCAGGGATGGTGTCAGGCCTCCTGGGCATAGGATCAGGGGCGCTGAAGGTGCTCGGGATGGACGACGCGATGATGCTCCCCATGAAGGTGACCACTACCACGAGCAACTTCATGATAGGCGTCACCGCAGCCACGGGGAGCGGCATCTACTGGGCGGACGGGTACATACAGCCGTTCCTCGCGGCGCCCACGGCCATGGGGGTCCTCGTCGGGGCGATGCTCGGCACCAGGGCGCTCGTGAAGCTGAGGGGGAGGACGCTGAGGCTGATATTCATGGGCATACTCGCGGTCCTGGGGATCGAGATGATGCTCAGGGGGCTGGAGGTGATGTAGGTGGACATCTCGAGGACTATCGGGTACAGCCTGATAATCGGCGTCCTGGTAAGCGCCTCCCTAATGGTGGCCGGCGTCGCCTTCCTCTTCGCGCGCGGAGGAGGTGGAGGGTACACGTTATCGCAGCTCGCCTCGCTGAATTCCCAGGCGAACTCGAGGACTATAGGCATCCGGGAGATCCTGGGCGGGCTTGCGTCGCTCGATGGGGTCTCGCTCATATTCCTGGGGATAATGGCGCTCATAGCCACCCCCGTAGTCAGGGTGATCCTGCTGATCCTGCAGTTCATCTACGAGAGGAACAGGCTCTACTTCGCGCTTTCCATCGTGGTCCTCATCGACATGCTGGTGGCGATACTCGTGCTGCCGTCGATAGTGCACTAGGACGCATCAGCGCGACTGCTGGAAGGGGGCAGTTATGGTTAAATATATAATATTATAACACTCTAATGAGTTGCGGCGCCGCGCGGGTGACCGCCTCGGCGACGGGGGCGCTGCTCCGAGCCAGGGCGGTATGCGCGCAGACGTGAGGCCCGCGCCGCTGGCCTCGACGGCGACCCATGACCCCACGGCGATCGCCCGTGATCCGTGGGCGAGGTCGTCCCTGTCGCGGATCGCTGCGGTTCAGGGCTGTCTGAAGCGATAGGGATGAGCGGAACCGCGCCGGCAATAATGTTCATTGCTATCGAGTTATATCAAAAATATCAACTGCTTCGCTGGCCATAAAGGATCCTACGGCCGCAGACCAACGCTTATAGGATGAACGTGTCAGACATCGCACATGCGCATAGCCGAGGGAGTTTACGTTATCGATGGCACGAACGCGAACGTTTACGTCATCGAGAACGACGCAGGAGTTATCCAGGTGGACTCCGCGATGAGGGGGCAGTTTGGGAGGATACGCTCCTTCTACGCATCGCTGGGCCGGGGGCCGAGCGCGGTGGTCGTCACGCACTCGCATATGGATCACATAGGGGAGCTGGCTTCCGTCGTCGCAACCTATAGGCCAGCCGTCTACGCTCACCCGGAGGAGATACCCGTGATCGAGGGCAGGAGGCCCATGTACTCGCGCTCCGCGCTCGTCCGCGTGATCGGCGCCCTGATGAAGCCCAGGCCGGTGATCGGCGTCCTGGACGTCCACGGCTTCTCGGCCCCGGGGATGAGGGTGCTGGACACGCCTGGCCACACGCCCGGAAGCATCACGCTGGTCTACGAGAGGAACGGGGAGAGGTATCTGTTCGTTGGGGACGCGGCATTCGAGGGCGGCGGGGAGCTGCGCGTGAACAGGAGGTTCTCGTTGGACGTGAATGCGGCGGAGCGCTCGCTCGAGCTCATAAAGCGGATGTCGCCGGCGCTCGTCCTCCCGGGCCACGGGAAACCCGTGAGGATATGAGCGGAACTCGCCTCAGTGCTGGGAGAGGGCGCCGTTCCTCCTGGCGCGGTCGAACGCCAGCCTGTAGGACAGGAGCCCAAGCGGCACGGTGACGGCGGCGAACACTGCCAGCACGGCGACGAAGGGAGGAGCCCCCACAGCCCCTCGCCGTAGAGCAGCGCTCCCCTTAGGCCCTTCAGTACCCATATGAGCGGGATCCCATAGCTCACATACCTCGGGTACCACGGGAGCGCGGCAGCTATCTCACGGCTCGAGGAAGTCCTCGAGCGCGGGCCTCAACTCCACCCCGAGCTCCTGGGCGAGGTCGCCGGCGCCTCTATCCAGGTATCCCCCCACTATTAGGAGCCTGGGCTTCACGCCGAACCTCCTGAAGTACAGCTCGCCGACCTTGGCCAGCTCCGCCACGTCCTCCTTCGATATCCTGGACTTCACCTCTACGAGCACGTGCTCCTTGTCCCTGACGACCACGTCGACCTCCACTTCCGAGGGATGCCCGTACACTATGCCCTCATCGTCCCTCATCGTCAACCTGCTGACCTTCGCCGACCCCAGGACCTCCTGAACGACGTACTTCATGCCCTCCCTGAACGCCCCCTCCGAGATAGCGCCAAACCTGTGGGCCACCACCATTACCAGCCGCCTGAGGTCATCGAACCCCTCCTCGAGCCTGTTCTGGCGCTCCTCCAGCCTCGCAAACCTCTCCTCCAACTTAGCGAACCTCTCCTCCAGCCTCGCAAATCTCTCCTCCAACCTGTTCTGGCGCTCCTCGAGCTTAGCAAAGCGCTCCTCAAGCTTGGCAAATCTCTCCTCGAGCCTGTTCTGGCGCTCCTCCAGCCTCGCAAACCTCTCAAGTATTTCCCCGTAGCCTATGGCCCCCGCCACGGCGTGCCTGAACTCCCTGTCCTCCTCCAGGGCCCTGAGGAACCTCTCCTTCTCCTCGCGTGAAAGCGACACATATGTCAACATATTGGCCAACAATATAAGCATTCATTGGTAAATTGATCGTCTTTCGCGGCGCTTTGGCCTCAGTTTCCACCGTTCGCGCTCGAATAATCTAGGGCAAGCCGTTGGCTAGTAGGCCGACCTGGCTCCTCCGGAGCCCTCGAGCTCTAGGGTCGTCAACCCTAAAAGGTCGAAGCCCCGCATTGACCGCGTGGACCTGAAGGAGATAGGGAGGACTGGCATAAAGGCCCCCGCCATCGGCATGGGAACCTGGAGGGTGGGGGGCGACGGAAGCCCAGATTATGGATCTGATGGACGCTGGATCAGATTGTTAACCTACGGGATAGGCCTGGGGATGAGGCTGATAGATACAGCGGAGTTCTACGCCTCGGGCCACGCCGAGGAGATAGTGGGGGCGGTCATCAGGGAGGTCGGGAGGGATAACGTGGTGTTAGTGGATAAGGTCTGGTACACACATCTGGAGCGCGACCTGCTGAAGAGGGCCGCCGAGGCCAGCCTCAGGAGGCTCGGGACGGATCACTTCGATCTCTACCTCGTGCACTGGCCTAACCCAAACGTTCCGCTGAGGGAGACCATGAGGGCGATGGAGGAGCTCGTCCTGGAGGGAAGAACCTACGCGATAGGCGTCAGCAACTTCGACCTGAGGCTCCTTGAGGAGGCCAGAAGCTACCTTTCGAAGGTCGACGTGTCGGCCGATGAGGTCAAGTACAACGTATATGAGAGGAGGGAAGGGGAGGAGCTGCTGCCGTACTGCGAGAGGGAGGGGATAACCCTAATCGCGTACACCCCTTTGGCCAAGGGAAGGGTCGCGTCCGATCCGATCCTGATGAGCATAGGGTCCAAGTACGGCAGGACCGCGGTGCAGGTGGCGCTCAACTGGCTCATATGGCAGAAGCCCGTCCTAGCGATACCCAAGGCAGGCTCCGAGGCTCATCTCCGCGAGGACGCGGGCGGAATGGGGTGGAGGCTGTCCGAGGAGGACTTCGAGATCATTAAGAACAAGGTGCGCAGGCCGCTCGATAGCGGTCGCGGGGCCGAATGGCGATGAGGTCTTCGGGACGACCTCGGCGCGAGCTGCCGTCATGTATTCCCTTGGCAATCGCGTGGCGGGCTGGAACTCGGCGGCTCGCTTGACCTGCTGAGGCGCGGCTCATGCTCGTCTCATCGTTAAAATTTAAAACTAAAAACTTATAAACAACAATTCGAGGAAGGACGCGATGTCCGAGGGCAAGGAGCATCTCACGATGAGCCAGGACGCATTGGTCTCCGCGCACGGCGGCGAATCGATGGCGCACGTCAGATACCTCATATTCGCTGAACAGGCGGAGAAGGAGGGATACAGGAACGTCGCGAGGCTGTTTCGCGCTATAGCCTACGCGGAGCAGGTCCACGCGAGGAACCATTATCAGAGACTTTCCAAGTTCAAGGAATCGCTCAAGGTGGTGGCGGGGGCTCCATTCGGCCCCGGTGACACGAAGAAGAACCTGGAGCTGGCCATAATGGGCGAGCAGTTCGAGGTGGAGCAGATGTACCCATCTTATATAGAGATCGCGAAGCTCCTTGGCGACAGGTCTGCCGAGATCAGCTTCCGCTACGCGCTGTCCGCCGAGAAGGTCCACCTGGAGCTCTACAGGAAGGCGCTCGAGTACGTGTCCAAGGGCCAGGACATGCCGCTTGAGGGCAACATATGGATATGCCCGGTTTGCGGCTATACCTACGTTGGAAAGGAGCCGCCTCAGAAGTGCCCTATCTGCGGCGCGCTGGGCAAGGAGTTCGTCAGCTTCTAGGACGATGTCGGCGAACCCAAGATTCGTACCCGGGCCCGTAGGCCGTGTTCATCCTCGAGGTCCTCTCGAACGCCTCCGGGTACTTCCTCCTCAGCTCCTCT
>CAYFFS010000008.1:0-49333 GCA_964342765.1 uncultured Nitrososphaerales archaeon
CGCGTCGTCCACGGCCTCGCGTATATCCGTGTCGTCCATCCACGGCCTCCCGTCCCCATCGCGCGACGGGCCTCGCGGATCGCTTCGGTCGCCGCGGGCCCACGGGCGCAGCGGAGGAGCGAGGACCTCGCACTCCAGGCGGATGGGGCGAACGCCTTTAACGTCCGGCCCAGGGGCCTTCGCGTGCTCAGGGCGACGCTGGGGCGCGTGGAGCTGGGCGAGGGCCTCCCAATTAGGATCGTCGGGGCGATCAACGCCAGCCCCGAATCATTCTACGGCGGATCCGTGGTCAGGTCTCCCGAGGAGGCCCTGAGGGTCGCCTCGAGGATGCTCGAGGAGGGGGCCGACATAATAGACGTGGGCGGCATGTCGACCGCGCCCTACGTGGCCTCCAGGATGGTTCCGCCGGACGCGGAGGCCTCAAGGGTCGTGCCCATCGTGAGGGCGATAAGCCGCGAGCTGGGGGCCCTCGTGTCGATAGATACGGTCCGCGCGTCGGTGGCGGCCCAGGCCCTCGACGCCGGCGCGGAGATAGTGAACGACGTCTCGGGCTGCAAGGCGGATCCCTCCATGCCCCGTGCGATCTCCGAGCGCGGGGCCTCAGCGATAGTCGGGGCGCGCGAGGAGGAGACGCGCGTCTCCGGATCCCCGATCATGACGATCAGGAAGGGCCTCTCCGAGTCCCTGAGGGCATGCGCCGAGGGGGGAGTCGAGCTATCGCGCGTGGTGGTGGATCCCGGGATAGGGTTCTTCAGGAGCACCGGCGTGGAATGGCACAAGTGGGACTCGGAGGTCCTCAGGGGCCTGAGGAGGCTCTACCCCCTGCTGAGGCCCGTCATGGTAGGAGTCTCCAGGAAGTCGTTCATAGGCAGGATATTGGGGATACCGGATCCAGGGGAACGCCTGATCGGAACGATAGCGGCGGAGGCGGTCGCCGCCTTCGCGGGGGCCCACGCGATAAGGGCCCACGACGTGCGCGAGGCTCTGCAGGCTGCTAGGATAGGGGAGGCCATAAGGCCCTCCCTCAGGATCACGGGCTCGGCGGTGGACCTAACGCGCTTCCTGGAGCCGGAGGACGGCTGGTCCCCGGGCTCGATATCGCTTGCGGTGGGAGTGCCCCCTGGCGGCGTGCGCAGGACGATAGAGGAGGTCGAGGGCATAGGAGGGCGCGCGGCGGAGGTGGCGCCTGGCGCCCTCCTCGTTCACGTGGAGGCCAGCGCGTGCGGCCGCCTCAGGGAATCCGAAGTCCCCTGGCTCAGGGAGGCGGCATCCCTCTGCGGCTAGAAGCCCGACGGGCACGTATTTAAGTCGCCGGCTGCGCGCGGGGGCCGAATGCCCGGTTACAGGGTCGTCCTGATAACCGCCCCCGCCGAGGAGGCCCCGAGGATCGCGCGGGCCCTGGTCGAGGGGGGCCTCGCCGCCTGCGTCAACGTGATCGCGGGCGTGTCGTCAGTCTATCGCTGGAGGGGCAAGGTGGAGGAGTCGGCCGAGTCCCTGCTGATAGCCAAGACGACGTCTGAGGCCGTGGGGCGCCTGATCGAGGAGGTGAGGAGGCTTCACCCCTACGAGGTTCCCGAGGCGATATCCCTGGAGGTGTCGGAGGGCCTGCCGGAGTACCTCAGGTGGATCTCAGAATCCGTGCCCGCGCCCCATGATTAGAAGTTTTATATGCGGTGGGCGCAAAGGACCTCGGCGATGGCCGGCCCCTACAAGTACACCTTCTCCTTCAGGGAGGGCGACTGGAGGGACAAGAAGCTCCTGGGCGGGAAGGGCTCCTCCCTTGCCCAGATGATGCAGATGGGGCTCCCCGTGCCCCCCGGCTTCACGATAACCACCGTAGCCTGCAGGGACTTCTACGCGCCCAGGAGGTCCGAGATAGACCAGCTGGTCAAGGAGCTAGAGAGGAACCCCCCTCCCTCCCTGAGGGACGAGCTGATATCCAGGATATGGTCCATGATAAACTCGCTCGGGCTGCCCGAAGGGCTCATGGATGAGGTCCGCTCCCGCGTCCACGAGCTGGAGCGGGAGACCGGGAAGGGGTTCGGGGATCCCTCGAACCCCCTCCTCCTCTCCGTCCGCTCAGGGGCCGCGCTCTCCATGCCGGGCATGATGGACACCGTCCTGAACCTGGGCATGAACGACAGGGTGGCCGCGGGGCTCGCCGCGCTCTCCGGGAACGAGTGGTTCGCATACGATGCGTACAGGAGGTTCCTCCAGATGTTCGGGAGGATCGTCCTGGAGATAGAGGACTCAGCGTTCGACGAGGTGACCTCCAGGTACAACGAGAGGATGAGGACTGCCGCCTCCTCCCGCCCGGAGGAGCTGGCCAGGCTGTCCTCGGAGCTCCCGGGCTACTCGCCCAGGATCGACGCCCAGCCCCCGAGGGACATAGCCCCCGGCCTCTGGTCGGACTCCGTCTCGCTCCTCAAGTCCATGGTGGAGGACCTTAAGTCCCTCATAGCCTCGAAGAGGGGGGAGTTCCCGCAGGATCCCTGGAGGCAGCTCGAGCTGGCCATAAAGGCCGTGTTCAGGTCCTGGATGAACCCGAGGGCCATCTTCTACAGGATGGCCAACAAGATAACGCCCGAGATGGCGGACTGCACCGCCGTCAACGTGGTCACGATGGTCTTCGGCAACATGGGCTGGGACTCGGGGACCGGCGTCTACTTCACGAGGAACCCCTCCACGGGCGAGGACGAGCCATACGGCGAGTTCCTGCCCAGCGCCCAGGGCGAGGACGTGGTCGCTGGCATAAGGACGCCGATGGGCCTCGAGGAGCTCAGGGCCAGGATGCCCGCGGTCTACCAGCAGCTGATAGAGGCGGGCAAGAAGCTGGAGCGCCTCAACAGGGACGTGATGGACATAGAGTTCACGGTCGAGAGGGGGAGGCTCTACTTCCTTCAGAACAGGGCCGCCAAGATGACCCCCGCCGCCAGGGTGAAGACCGCCGTCGACATGGCGAACGAGGGGATAATAACGAGGGAGGAGGCCGTGCTGAAGGTCGAGCCCCAGGTGGTCCAGAACCTGCTCTACCCGAGGATAGATCCGAGGGCTAAGGCCACGCCGATAGCTACGGGGCTCCCGGCCTCGCCGGGCGCCGTGAGCGGCCAGATAGTCTTCCACCCGGACGCCGCCGTGGAGTGGGCCAGGTCGGGGAAGGAGGTGGTCCTGGTCAGGGTGGAGACTAAGCCGGACGACGTGCACGGCTTCTACGCGGCCAAGGGAATACTGACGTCCAGGGGCGGCATGACGTCGCACGCCGCCGTCGTGGCCCGCGCGATAGGGAAGCCGGCGGTCGTGGGGGCGGAGTCCATATCGATAGATTACGACGCGAGGGAGCTCCGCGTGGGAGGATCGGTCCTGAAGGAGGGGGACTGGATAACGATAGACGGCAGCAGCGGGAAGGTCTACGCTGGGAGGATCCCGACCGTTGAGCCCGAGATAATACCGGAGCTCCAGGTCCTGCTCTCCTGGGCCGACGGCTTCCGCAGGCTCGGGGTCAGGGCTAACGCCGACGTCCCCGAGGACGCAAGGATAGCCAGGAAGTTCGGGGCCCAGGGGATAGGGCTCCTCAGGATAGAGAGGATGTTCCGCAGGCCCGATCGCCTGGAGCTGCTGAGGAAGGTGATACTCTCGGAGGGCTCCGAGGAGAGGCGCGAGCTGCTCCGCAGGCTCTCCGAGATGCTGAGGCCGGACTTCCGGGAGATACTGGAGGTCATGGACGGGCTGCCCGTCGTCATAAGGCTCATAGACCCGCCGCTGCACGAGTTCCTCCCCTCACCCGTCGAGGTCCTCTCGCAGCTCTACGAGGCCAGGGCGGCCTACCTGGCGCTGAAGGACTCGGAGCTCGCCCGCGTGATGTCCCCCGAGGCGATAAGGCAGTACGAGGCGAGGATAGCGGAGCTGGAGCGCCTCTACTCGAGGGTGACCGCGCTCACGGAGCACAACCCGATGATGGGGCACAGGGGGGTCAGGGTAGGGGTGACCGACCCCGACTTCTACTATTACCTGACCAGGGCCATAATGGAGGCGGCGCTCGACCTCCTGGACGAGGGGAGGAATCCGAGGGTCGAGATAATGATACCGCAGGTCATGGACGCCTCGGAGATAAAGTACGTTAAGTCGAGCGCGATAGAGCCGGCCATGTCTGAGGTGGCGACGGAGAGGGGCTACAGGCTCGAGCGCTCCCAGAGGACGTCCGCCTACGTGCTCTCCAAGGGCAACGTGAGGACCGAGGTCCTCGTGGGGACCATGATAGAGACCGTCAGGGCCGCGCTCACGGCCTCTGGGATAGCCAAGGAGGTCGCGTTCTTCAGCTTCGGCACGAACGACCTGACCCAGGCGACGCTGAGCTTCAGCAGGGACGACGTCGAGAACAAGTTCCTCCCCAAGTACCTGGAGCTCGGCATACTCCGCGACAACCCGTTCCAGACGCTCGACGTGGACGGGGTAGGAAAGCTGGTCAGGCTCGCCACGGCCGATGGCAAGGCATCGAACCCCGACCTGGAGGTCGGGGTCTGCGGCGAGCACGGAGGGGATCCCGCGTCCATAGAGTTCTTCCACGAGGCGGGGGTCGACTACGTGAGCGCCTCGCCCTACAGGGTGATGGTCGCGAGGCTCGCGGCCGCCAGGGCCGCCCTCAAGGGGAGGGTGCAGCAGCAGGCCGAATGATGCCCAGCTCCCTCAGCCTTGACTCAAGCCTTGGCCAGAAGACCGGGAAGTCCCTGTAGGACCTCGTGGACACGACGCCGCGGTCCTCCACGTACGGCTCGTCCACGACTATCCCCCCGGCGTTCCTTATGTCGTCCCAGACGCCCCTGGAACCTGTGAGCCTCCTGCCCCGCGCCAGCCCCGCGCTTATCACTATCCAGGCCGCGTGGCATATGGAAACCAGGACGCCGCCGCGCTCCACGGTGAGCCTGGCGAGGTCCTTCACCTCCTCATACCTCCTTAGCCTGTCGGGCGCGTAGCCTCCTGGGAAGACGGCGAGGTCCCAGCGCTCCCCCAGGGTGTCCGAGACCCTGAGCTCGGGGGAGAGGGAGGCCGACCAGTTCTTCCCCCTGAACTCCCTGATCTCGGTGCTCGCCACCTTAACCTCCAGCCCCATCTCCATGAGGCGGTAGATGGAGTAGAACGCCTCGATCTCGTCGAACAGGTCGTGCACGACCACGATTGCCCTGGGCATCGCGCCCCCGTGGCCCGCGGGCCAATTTATCGTTTCCTCGTCATAAAAAAATAATCATTTTATTTTCGATCCGCATGACCACATATTTATGCAGGCCCGCCCACCATTTCCCGTGCAGGACGTAGGATCGCGCGACCCGGCGGCCATCCTGGCCAGGCAGGAGAGGATCCCGGTCTGGGCCCTCCCCGCCTCCTTCATAGCAATAATAGGGGCCAGCTACTTCTTCACGTTCTACGACCTGTTCGCCATGAACATCACGTTCGCGCAGACCGCCCTTTCCCTGGGCTGGGTCAGCTCGCCGAACAGCCCGGAGCTCGCGGGGCTCGAGGCCCTCCCGCTGACCTCCTACATAGTCGCCTACATGGTCGGCGCCCTCGTGCTATCTCCGCTTTCGGATCGCTTCGGCCGGAGGGGATTGCTGGCTGCGGCGCTGCTGATGGCCGGGCTGGGCAGCGCCCTGAACGGCCTGGCCTACACGTACTGGGAGTTCGTGGCTGCCAGGACCCTCACGGGCCTCGGGATAGGGGCGGACTTCGCGGTCTCCGCGACCTACGTGAGCGAGCTCGTCCCGGCCCTCAGGAGGGGGAGGTACGCGTCCGCCCTCTACGTCGTGGGGGCCGCGGGAGTGGTCGCATCCACGTGGCTCTCCCTCGTCCTGGTGACCCCACCGGCGCCGTTCCCCTACGGCGTGCCGTTCGCCCTCGGCTCCGCCGGGTGGTTCGCGAGGAACGGGTGGAGGGCGGTTTACTGGGTGGGCGGGTCCCTCGCGATCCTGGGGGCGATCCTCAGGCTAGCCCTGCCGGAGTCCACCAGGTGGCTCGTGTTCAAGGGGAGGCTGGAGGAGGCCGAGCGCGTGGTCTCCGGGATGGAGGCGAGGGCCATGAGGAAGGTCGGCGCCCTACCCCCTCCGCGCCCCATGTCAGTTACCCTCGAGGCGCAGGCGCGCGTCCCGTACTCGGAGATCCTGCGCAACCCGTCCTACAGGAGGAGGTTCGCTGTGCTCCTCTCTTTCTGGGCCCTGAACTACGTGACCGTCTACGTGGGCGTGGTAGGGCTCTCGGCGGTGCTGGGGGCGATAGGGTTCGGGTTCCCCGTTAACGAGATGCTAGTTGCGCTGGGGTCCACGGGGGACGTCGCGGCCATGGCCCTCGCGGCGGCCCTCGCGGATCGCTTCGACAGAAGGCGCCTGGTGGCGCTGTCCGCCGCCATATCCTTGGCAGGGGTCGCCCTCCTGGCCCCCGCGGTGGGCGACATGGCCCTGGCTTTGGCAGGCTCCTTCGTCTACTTCGTCGGGTTCAACATGGTGATGCCCATCGCGTTCACCGTGACGGCCGAGTCATTTCCGACGAGGGCCCGCTCCACAGGCTTCGCGCTCTCGGAGGGGCTCGGGCACATCGGGGGCGCGATCTCCATGTCGGCGGCCTCCGCAATCCTTACGGTGACCTCGAACCCGCTCCTCGTGCTGCTGATGATCACGTCCTTCCAGGTGGCGGCCGCCGCGCTCATCCAGCTGGCCCCGAGGACCACCGCGAGGACCCTGGAGGAGATATCGCCCTAGCGCACCCCTTGGCCCGCCGCAAAGCTTATCCATTCTCCGCCGGCACTTCGAAGGGTGCCGACCGATGCCATATACCTCAGGGACGCCTACGTGAGGAGGTTCGAGGCAACCGTCACTGCGTCCGGCGGTGATTACGTGGTGCTCGACAGGACCGCGTTCTACCCGGGAGGAGGTGGGCAGCCCCCGGACTCGGGGACTCTGGAGTTCGGGGGAAGGCGCATCCCCGTCGTGGAGGCGTACAGGATCGGGGAGGACGTCGCCCACAGGCTGCAGGGGGAGGTCCCCCCTCCCGGGATCCGCGTGGTCGGCGAGCTGGACTGGGGCAGGCGGTACGCGCACATGAGGCTTCACACCGCCATACACCTGCTCGACGCGTTGCTCCTCAGGAGGAACGCCGGAGGGGAGATAACCGGGGGACAGATATATGATGACCGCGCGAGGGTCGACTTCGACTGGCAGGACTTCTCCAGGGAGGCGCTCGAGGACCTCGTCGAGGAGGCAAACTCCGAGATCAGGAGGGGCAGGAAGGTGCTGGTCAGGTTCCTGAGAAGGGAGGAGGCGATTTCGATCCCGAACATAGCGAGGACCGCCCCCGGCAGGGAGCTGCTTGGCAGGCTCGAGGTCGTGAGGGTCGTCGAAATAGAGGGGCTGGACGTTCAGATGGACGGCGGTACCCACGTCGCCGACATAAGGGAGATAGGCTCCATAGTGCCAGTTCGCGTGGAGAACAAGGGGAGGAGGAACAAGAGGGTGGAGTTCACGCTAGGGGAAGCTGCGCAGGATGGCCGAGCGCAGGATGACGCTCCCGCCGGCGTGGGCCGATTGCCCAGGCTCCGCAGGGCCTCCAGCCCAGGTGGACGCGCTGAGCGGCTCGCTTGCAGCCCTGAGGCATGGGTCGCTGGACCCGGCGAAGGCCCGACATCGCGTTGAAAATGTTTTTAGAGTACCGAAATTGTGGAAACGACATGGGCGAGGAGGTCGGCAACCCAATCTACCTGTTCGCCTATCTGCTCGGCTGGATAAGCGGGATAATAGTGTATGTGACGGAGGGACAGAGGAGCGAGAGGGTGAAGTTCCACGCGCTTCAGGCCATATTCCTTGGGTTCGCGGCGATGATAATTGGCATAATATTCTCGCCGATATTTCACCTGGGATTCGTGCTCGCGTTCCTCCTCTGGCTCTACGGAATGTACGTCGGCTACAGGGCGTACAGGGGCGCGGACGTCGAGATACCGATCATAGGCGAATACGCCCGCAAGTACTCGCGCCCGAGCAACCGATGAGCTTCGGATGCGCCCCTCAGGCCAGCGCGCGGGCGATGGCGACGTAGGCGAAGTACAGCACGGCCGCCGACGCCGTCAGGGGCGACAGCCTCCCGGAGCGCGCCTGCAGAAGGGTGAGCGCGGAGGCCAGCTCCGTCATCGCGACGCTCGCGATCGCGGCTGCGTTCAGCCTCCAGTCCGTGAGCGCCATGCCGAGCGCCGGGAAGATAGTGGACATCATGACCATCTCACCCACCAGGGCGCCCAGCGCCAGGGTGTCGCTCCCCCTGTAGGCCCAAATGAGCGAGGCGGCGATCTCCGGGAGCGCCGTGGCGAGCGGCACTATTAGTATCGAAAGCGAGAGGGTCGACATCCCTAGGTCCGCGGATAGCTTGGACGCGGATCCGACCATCAGGTAGGATCCGACGAGCAGGAGCGGCACAGAGGCGGCGAGCTTCATCGCCGGGCCGACCATCCCCCGATTTCCCGCAGGGGCGCGCTCCGCCGGCGACGCGGCCCTCCTTCCGTACATGGCCATCGCGTAGGCCACGTACGCGAGGACGAGCGATGCCGCGACGGGGATCCTTAGCTCGCTCACGAAGGCCGGCAGGGCGACCAACGGGTAGACGGCTAAGGTCGTCGCGCACGGCAGCTCCAGCCCCCTATCAAACTCCACCGCGGGACGCCTGCGGCCCATGGCGGATCCGAGGAGCGCGCTCAGCGTCAGGAGGGGGATGCCCAGCGTGGAGACGGCGAAGGGCTCCCCCAGGACTGTGCCCGACCCCACCTCCACGCCGGCCTCGCCTCCGTAGGCGAACGTGGAGACCAGGAGGACCGCGAGCTCCGGCGAGGAGGTGAACAGCGGGGCGATCACCGATCCCATGAAGGAGCGCTCAAGCCCGGCGACTTCTCCCACCCTCTCGGCCGCCTCCGTGAAGAGCGCGCTCGCGACGAGCGTCAGCGCGATCCCCGCGAGGAGGCCTACGAGCGGGCCCACGCGCGCCGCCGGTTCCCCGACCTTAAATTGTTCAGGGCAATGGCGAAGCAATTTATCCTGCGGCGTGGCCCGCGCAGGCGTGCCATGAATCGCAGGCGCGCGGTCCTGATCAACACGTCCCTCAGCGGCCTCGTGGCCTCCATGAACGCGACGATCGTGATAGTCGCGCTCCCCGCCATCTTCAGGGGGCTGGGCGTGAGCCCGATGGCGCCGGACGAGCTGGCCTACCTGCTGTGGATGATGATGGGCTACAGCCTCGTGATCTCCTCGACGCTCGTCATCCTGGGCAGGTTCTCGGACTCCTACGGAAGGGGGAGGTCCTACGCGCTGGGTTTCGCAATAACTACGGCGGGGGCAGTCGCGCTCACGGCCGTGCCGTCCGGAACGGGCAACGCGGGGGCCCTCGCCCTGATACTCCTCAGGATCTTCCAGGCCGTGGGCGCCGCCCTGCTGACCGTCGACGCGCTCGCGATAATAACGGACACCTTTCCCCTCAGCGAAAGGGGGCGCGCCACCGGGATCTACGCGATGACGTACAACATAGGGATGATGCTCGGGCTGGTCCTCGGGGGGATCCTCGCCGTCTACGATTGGCACCTGGTCTTCGCCGTCACGATACCACTTGGGCTGGCGGGCACCCTCTGGTCCCTCGAGATGCTCGGCGGGGGCCGCGGCGAAGAAGGGCTCCCCCTGAACGTCGCCGACAACCTGCTCCTCATGGCGGGCCTCGCCCTGCTCGCGCTCGGCCTCACATACTCGATGGTGCCCTACGGGTCCTCCCAGCTCGGCTGGGGTAACCCGTTCGTCATCGCGTCGCTTGCGCTCGCGCCCGCCTTCCTCGCCGCGTTCGTCGCGTCCCAGCTCAGGTCGCGCTCCCCCCTCTTCGACCTGAGCCTCTTCCGCATAAGGCCATTCGCGGTCGGCAACCTGGCGGTCCTCCTCTTCTCCCTTAGCAGGGGGGCCCTCATGCTCCTCCTGACGATATGGCTACAGGGTATCTGGCTCCCCCTCCACGGCATACCGTACGAGGAGACGCCCCTCTGGGCCGGCATCTACCTAGCGCCGCTGGTGGCCGGGAACGTGGCGTTCGGCCCCCTGAGCGGCGCGCTCTCCGACCGCTACGGCCCCAGGACGTTCGCGGTCCTCGGCATGGCGATCTTCGCGGCCTCCCTCGGCGTGCTGGCCGCCCTTCCCTACGACTTCCCGGCGCCGGCCTTCGAGGCGGCGCTCTTCGTGAACGGCGTCGGGCAGGGCCTCTTCTACTCGCCGAACGCGACCGCGATAATGAACGTGCTCCCGCCCAGGGATAGGGGCCTGGGCAACGGCATGCGCACCACCTTCAACAACATAGGCCAGACGATATCCCTGGCGCTCTTCTTCACGCTGGCCGTGTCCGTGTTCTCCCAATACGCCCCCGGGAGCCTTATGTCGACGGCGCTTGCCCTCGGAGTCCCCCGCGCGGTGGCAGGGGTCATCTCGAGGATCCCTGGATCCGCCGCGCTCTTCGCCGCGTTCATAGGCGTGAACCCCTTGGGCTCCGTCATCTCGGCATATCCGGGGCTGGCGTCCCAGGTGCCGAGCTACCTTTATCCCGCGATCACCGGCACTCGCTTCTTCCCCGAGGCCGTCGGCGGGCCCTTCATCCAGGGATTCAGGCTATCGATGTACGTCGCCATTGCCATGGCGCTGGTCGCCGCCGCGCTCTCCGCGCTCATGCCATCCAACGTCGCCAGAGGGCCGAAAGCTCGGGGATCAAGCCCCAAAGGGCCTGAAATGGGCCGCAGCTCATCAGGGAATCCCTGAGGGAGGATGGAAGGACCACGAGGGTTTCCCAGCTGCCCGGATCGGCGAAAGTTCAGGCGAGGAAAAGGGGCGCCGGATGGCCTTTGCTGCGTGCGCGATTATGGGCCCATGGGGACGCGTCCTGCCTCAGGATCCGCGATGCTCGGAGCGCTTAATAGGGCATCGACTGGACCCAGGGCATGCTGGCCGGGGGCGTAGTCTCCGTGCTAGCCGAGGACCGCGATGCGGCCCTCGAGCTGGCCGAGAGTATGGGAAAGAGGAAGGAGGAGGGGAAATACTACAGGAGGGCGGGCGATTACCTCCTGACCGTCCTGATCCCCGGCGACTCCGTCCTGGAGGCCGCCGAGGCGCTGACAGCCTCCGATGCATTCTTCCTGATCTCGAGGGACCTCTCGAGGGATGAGGCGGAGCTCGCGCTGCTCGCCGAGGCCTCGGGGAGGAGGGGGGTCGTTCTGGCCTCAGACCCGGAGCGTTTCTCCTCCATGTTCAAGGGCTTCGGGATCGCCGGGATGGTCGGTGAATTCGCGCAGCCGGATCCCCGGTCGCCCGACCTGGGATTCGCGCTCGTCGACTCGGGCTTCGTAGTGAAGGGCGTGGGGCCCGTTGCCCTCGGAATAACCTTCATGGGGCTGGCCGTCCACGACGAAGTAATACTGTTGCCTTCAGGCAAGCGCGCGTCCATAAGGTCCATACAGGTGCTCGACGAGGACCAGGATTCCGTGGGACCAGGTATCAGGTACGGCGTCTCGCTCAGGGGCGTGGAGGAAAGGGACCTCAAGGAGTGCTACGCGATGGTCAGGCCCGGAATTCCATTGGCGAGCTCGCTGCGCGTGGCGCACAAGTTTCAGTGGGCGCCGGACTCGGGATCCCTTCACGCGGTTCTTAGGGGCATAAGGTCCTTCGGCCCCCTGTCCGGGGACGAGCTGAAGCTGGGCGCGCCGATCCCCGCGCCGCGCGACGAGAGGGCCGTGCTTCTGAACGTGAACGCGCCCAAGGGCAAGCTGAGGGTCTACGGTTACTCCCAGCCGCTCTAGGCGGGACGGCCGAGCAGCCTCCTCAAGGCTTCGAGCGCGGCATCCGCGTGGTCCTCCGCCCTCCTTAGGTTCTCGAGGACGGTCGATATCCTGCCGTCGGGCCCTACAACGAAGGTTATCCTCCTGGCGCCAGTTCCGCGCTCGTTCCCGGCGCAGTACGCGGATATTATCCTCCTATCAGGATCCGGGATGAGCGAGAGGGGGGACCTGGCGCCGTGCTTGGACGCGAACTTCTCCATGGTCTCTGGCCGGTCGGCGCTTACCCCGTATATCCTGGCGCCGACGGCCTCGAACTCGGCGAGGAGTTCAACGAACCTCCTCAGCTCCCTCGTGCACCCCTGTGTGAAGGCCTTCGGGAAGAAGTATATGACGGTCGGGGACCCGCCGATCCTTATCCCATCCACCTCCGGCGCCGGATCGCCCTCGCGAGGGCACCCCATGGAGGCGTCTGAAAAGCTCTACATAATATATCTAACGCTAACGCACAGTCAACGCTTCAGCGGGCCTCGACGTCCCCTGCGTCATCCTCGCCCTTCGGTCATTCCGCTGCGGCCTAGGCCATCAGCACGGCGAAGGAGGCAAGGGGGCCGGCCGCGAGCAGCGCGAGCGGATAAACGGAGCCGACGCCGAACGCGTCGATGGCCGCTCCCACGGCGGCGGGCGACAGGCTGCCCACCTGGGATACGGCGTTCATCAGGCCGGCGCCGGAGGCGGCCCCGGTCGAGGACGCGGCCTCCATCACGTGCGCGTCGAGCCCGGCCTTCCAGAAGTAGGCCGCGAAGCCCGCGAGCGCCGCGACGATCTCCGTTCCCCAGGTCGGCGCCGCGCGCACCAGGACTAGCGACGCCGAGAAGGCCAGCAGCCCCGCCGCGGCCAGCTTCCTCCTGCCGGCCGCCAGCCACCTGTCGGAGAGCACCCCGCCCAGGAACTGGCCGGCAACGGCGGAGGCCGAGAACAGGACGAGGACCCTCTGGGCGCCCACGGTCCCAAGGCCCGAGTAGACCTCCATGTAGTAGTACCACGTCAGGATCCCAAGTCCCCACATTCCGCCGAGCCTAGCCATGGCTCCCCTCAACACCTCGATGTTCCTGAGCGTGCCGCTGAGGCTGGGCGCCCGCTTCCCATGCCGTCCGGCGTCGGGGACCAAGACGAGGTAGGGGACGGCCACGACGAGCGAGGACGCCGACAGCAACTCGTACACGTACCTCCAGCCGAGGAGCCCCGCGAGCGGCGGAAACGCGAGCGAGGACGCGAGGAACGCGATGGGCGCCACGGTCTCCAGGGCGCCGATCCCGGTGGCCCTCCTGTGCCCCTCGAGCGACTCGGAAACCACCTTGAGCGAGGACGGGAACACGGGCCCCGCGAGGATCCCTGCGGCGAAGTAAGCGGTGAAGAGCTCCGCGAAAGACCTAGAGAGCCCGATGAACGCGCTCACGGCCGCCAGCGAGACGAGGGAGAGCCCCGCCGCCGTGCGCGCCCCGACCCTGTCAACCAGGTATCCCGAGGGCACTCCCGCGATTATGTAGCCGACGTAGAAGGAAGCCATCACGGCCCCGGCCTCCAGTCCGCTGAGCCCTAGCTGCCTCGACGCCTGGGGGAGCACCATGCCCCAGGAGTACCTGAGGGACAGTTGGATCATGTTCGAGAGCCAAAGGAGCGCCAGGAGTGCCCCCCAGCCCCTACGCACAGCGCCCCCCAAGCGGCGGCGCATATAGAATTTCCCGGGCAGCCTATCGCCCGCCGCCGTGGGAGCGGCCATCGACGCGTTCGGCGTCGGCTCCGTTTATCCGCTCGCGCTGCTCGCGGCCGAGAGGAACGGCGGGCTGCGCGCCGGCTCCAGGCGAGGTAAAAACTCATTTTGTTCGTGTATTAATTGATATAATTAGAGTACATGCCCTTTGTAATGCGAAGATATTTATCGCTATGCGCGGATAAAGGTCCAGCTTGGAACTGGTCGTGGGCACCAACTTCGACGATTCGCTCGTCGACGCGATAAGGGTATATCCAGTCCGGTACCTGTTCGGCAGCCACAGGAAATCCCCTACAGGACACGGGCGCAGCCCTTCCTCCGTCCCGGAAGTCGACGACCTTCGACTCAGGACCCACGTGTCAACAGCGCATTCGGCCGGGATCAAGTTCCTCTACGCCATGAACTCGGTGAACCTAGGGGGTAATGAGTACAGGGATGAGTTCTGGAGGAGGCTGGACGCCGAGGTGGAGAAGCTGCTCGGGATGGGCGTCGACGGGTTCATAGTGGCGAACCCGCTCATCCTGGAGCGGCTGAAGAGGGAGCACCCTGGGATCGAGGTGGCGGTGTCGTCCTTCGCTAAGGTGACCTATGCAAGGGAGATCGAGAGGCTCGCCGAGATGGGCGCTGATGTCGTGATAATACATCAGAGCAGGAACAGAAACTTTCGCGTGCTCTCGGAGATGGCGCGCGTGGCATCCCGCGTCGGCGTCAAACTTGAGCTGATAGCCACCGACGTCTGCCTCTGGGGATGTCCGTTCTTCGAGGTACACATCAACCTGATGGGGGAAGCCACGAGGGAGGACGGCAGGTTGCCCCCCGGCTCCTTCGGGTATCCGTTTCTCTACTGCGCCGCCTCCATGGCCAACGATCCGGCAAACCTCATACGCTCCAGGTGGATAAGGCCGGAGGACGTCGCCATATACGAAGGCATTGGAATAGAGCGCTTCAAGATAGGGAGCAGGAGATGGAGCACCGAGAAGATAGTCCGCGCCGTGAGGGCGTACTCCGAGGGAAGGTACGACGGAAACCTCCTGGACATATTGGAGTATATGGGTGGGTTCGTGTCAGCGCTGGCGTCGGCCTCCGGCGACGCGTCCGGGGAACGGAGCTGGATGGGCGCCATGGGCGGGATCAGGATCGAGAACTCCAAATTCCCCAAGGATTGGCTGCGCTTCTTCGTGGAGAACGAGTGCGAGACGATGTCGTGCGAGGAGTGCAGGTACTGCGACGGGATCGCGAGGCGGGTCGTGCGCCTCCCCGAGGGCATGACCCTCGGGGTTTCCAGGGTCCCGTACGAGCTCGTGATCAGGGGATGGCTGGACAACGGGACCCCGACCTCAGAACCAGCTCCTGCTGCCTCCAACCGCCCACCTAAGTGAGGCGCGCTGGGGGACCGCGCACCTACCCGAGCGATCCTCCTCCATCTTTCTGATGTCGCTCGTCCTATCACGTTGAGGGAGCTTGAACGCCAATTATTCGTTCGATCCCCGCAGCCCGACATAATCAGCGATATACTTCGATCTACTTTCGGAAATTACCAATTCAGTGCTAAAAGCGTTTTAAGGAACTAGCGCTGGAAGTTGCGCGTGAAAGATGGCCGAGGTACCCGCCTCTCCTTCGGTCCATCCTGGATAGCTCTGCTCACTGAGACCGACACGGCGTCCATAATCACGGGGCTGCAGGTGGGGGCGTCGCAAGGCTGCCTGATGGCGTTGCTGGCGCTGGCGCTGACCGCGCCGCTGTTCTTCGTGCACGAGGTTGCAGGCTCCCTCGGCCCCGCGTCCGGCATGGGAATAGGAGGCGCCGTCAGGAAGCTCTATGGGAGGAGCCCCATGACTGTGGGGTACATATCCCTCATGGCGCTGTCCGACGTGGTGGGCTACATCGCGCAGTACTCGGGAATTGCGCTGGCGCTGCAGCTTCTGGGGCTCCCGACAATGCTCGACTTCGTGGTAGCCCTCCCGCTGACCGTCATCATGGCGCACATGTCGGGCAGCTGGCGGATCCGGGCGACGTTGCTGGCGCTGAGCATGCTCCTGGTTGGCACCATAATGGCCTCCGCCTTCATGTCCCATCCGGCGGCCACGTGCGTGGGCGGCATGAATGCGTTGCGTATGGGAGCATCCTTCTACTATACGATGGCGGCGTTGGTGGGGGCGACGATATCCCCTTGGTCGGTCGCGTTCCACTCAGGCGCCAGGAGGCTTCGCATAGAGAGCCGCGCGTTGCGCCTGGAGATCTTGACCGGCGCACTGGCGTCCCAGCTCATAATGGCCGTGGCCATAATGGACGGGGCAGCGGGCGGCAGCGCGGCATCGGGCGGCATACACGAAATGTTGAGGTCCCTGGGCAGCGTCGCGCCGTACCTGCTGAGCGCGGCGTTCATAGGAGGAAGCCTGCTGGCCATCAGCGCCATCGCGATGACGTCGTCGTGGAGAATCATGAGCATCGGCGCAAAGAGGGGCGCTCTCGCGTTCGAGATTGTCCCCATCGTGGAGGGAACCGTTGCGGCGAGCATCGTCGCGTTCGTCGGCGACCCGCTCGCCCTCCTGGTGGGCTCGATGGTGGCGGTGACGCTGATCCTCCCGCCGCAGTTCTACGTGCTCGGCCGCGTCGCATCCGAGGAGATAATGGGCAGCTACAGGTTGAAGGGGCCGAGGGCGCTCGCTTACTGGTTATCCGCCGCGTTTGTGGCGCTGAGCGGCGCAATCGCGGTGATAATGATGGTGGTATGAGCATCGTTGGGGCGTCTGTCCTTCCCTGATGGCAGCGAGCACTCAGGGAAGAGGCCCGCAATAGGCCGGGCGGACCCTTCTGATGATTTAATTTTATATCGTGCCGCGGTGATCAGAGAATTGTTCAATTGTCTTTTGGCATAACCAAATGAATCGTTTGATTTAGGCGCACATAACACTTATATTGAAAATTAGTATGACCCTAATCATATGCGTGGGTCGAGCTCCAAGGTGTGGTTGCTGGCGGGCGTGATCTCGGCCGCGATAATCATCGCCATACTATCAATGCCGGAGGTGCTCGAGCCGCTCGCGAGAACCGTGGTCAAGTCGATGGGGCCGTACTGGCTGCTGGCTGTGCTCATAGTCGGCTTGGTTCACGGATTGAAGCCCGATGAACATACATGGCCCATCACCGTGTCATACGCGTTGATGCAGAGGAACGCGAAGGGAGTCCTGGCGGCGATCTCCGTCTTCGCCGGCGCCCTGACTTTAGTCTGGACCCTCATGAGCGCCCTGGTTGGACAACTGATGGGGCTGCTCGATATCGCCGCCCTCGGCCCATACGTGGACATAATCGTCGGAGCGACCATGATCGGCGTGGCGACGTACCTCGTCTTCGGCGGCCACGGCAAGGCCTCCGAGGAGAAGGTAACTGCTGACTACAAGTTGATATGGATACACGGCCTGGCAGCGTCGTTCGGTGGCGACTTCTTCGTAGTTCTAGTGCTGACCGCCGCGCTCGTCCCAGCGATCTCGCCCGGACTATCGTTCCTGATAGGTCTTATGTTCGGAGCGGGCTCGTGGGCCGCCCAGACGATAATAGTCATGGCCGTCTACAAAGGGATCATACGCACGGTCAAGGAGTGGAGCATTATGGCGTCGGCCGGCAGGATGGCGCTGGGCATTCTGGGCCTGTTCATGATAGGGTTGGGGATATACTCCTTCCTAGTCCCTGGCACCTAGTGGGCGGATCCCGCTGCGCGATTGACGCGGGCGACGCGCGCCCCAGTTCGCGACGGCGGGTTCTCGCCCAAAGGATCCTGGGAGTCTCAACGAGTTGGCCATGGGCAGAGACGAGGCGGCCGAAGCGCGAGCGGATCAAACAAAGTAAGATAACGTAAACCCGGTACATATCCAATATATTCGAATGATGAAAAAGGGAGATTATAAACAGGTGTACCGGCACTTCCTCACGATGTTTGCCAGGCTGCTCGTCGCATATGACGGGTCGGAGAACTCGAAGAGGGCGCTGGAGGTCGCCGTCGACTTAGCCGTCAGGTGCGGGGCACGGGTGCACGTGACTAAGGTCGTGGACCTCGCGTCTCTGATGGGCCTTGAACTGGAGGGACAGGTTATCGATGAGTTGAAGAGCAAGGCGGAGCGCGAGGTCCACGAGGCCGTCGAGCTCGCGAGATCGAAGGGCGTCAACGCGGATGGATCTGTGCTGGTGGGGGATCCCGTCGAGTCGATCGTCGAGCTTGCCCAGGAAATGGGCGTTGACCTGATAGTCACGGGAAGCAGGGGTCTCTCCAGGCTGAAGAGGATCTTATTGGGCAGCGTTTCCACGGGGATACTCACGGAGGCCAAGTGCTCCGTCCTCGTGGTGAAGTGAGTTTTTATAACGAAAACCGCCTCCTACTCCTATAAGACTATTAAATCATGGACGCACCTCCATGTCAATGTTCCGCAGGCGCCCCCTCATTATGGAGCCCGTCCCGAACGCGCCGTGAAGTTCCACATGCGCATATGTGCTCGGCTCATGATCGCCTACGTTCTTCCTCCGCGAGGATGGGAAGAGAACGCCGATCCCGGTCGACCTAGCGTCGATGGGGTTGGAGATTATCCTGAGGCTCTTGCGCTCCCAGGAATGCGGCCCGCGCCCGGATCCGGGCGCCGTGGATATTGCGGATGCAATAGGCTCGCCATCATCCGAGGATGGATGCGAGCCAGTAGGTCGCATATGAGAAGACGAACGCCAGCGCCAGCTGCATCACCACGCTCAGGAGCGTCAAGCGCAACCCCACAATTCTAGCCAACGCGGTCAAGGTGGCTATGCAGGACGAGTAGAACGCCAGGAAGACCATCAGCGCCAGGGCGGAGGCTACGCTCAGCGATCCGAGCAACTTCAGCCCCCCGAATACGGCCAGCATCCCTATCACAACCTCCTTGAAGATCCACCCGCCCATGAGCGCGACGGATACCTGCCAGGGGATGCCCATGGGAGCGAAGGCGGGCTCCAGCGCCTTCCCGGCGACCGCGAGCCACGAATTATCCACGTTCGGGGCGATTCCGCCGGGGCCGAAAACCGTTGGCAGCCAGAGGAATACCGTCACGCCTAGTATTAGCAGGGATAACTTGTAGAGGAAATCCCTCGCGTAGTCCCACGTCATCAGGCCCACTATGCGCCAGTTCGGCATCATCACAGGCGTGGGCGGGATCCTCTCCACCGCCTGGGGAGGGCCCACGACGATGCGATAGATGGAGGCCGCCAGGAGCGCGGCGACGACTGTGGCGGCGTAGGGAAGGAGGACGGCCAGCGGGACCAGGTAGGACGGCAGGACGGCCGCGGCTATTATTATGAAGAGGGCCATCCTCGGCGAGCACGGCATGTAGGGTATCATGAGCGCCGTCAGGGCCCTTGATTTCTTGCCCCAAAGCACCTTGGCCGCGCTCATGGCGGGGACGTTGCAGGACGCGCCCATGAAAGCTATCAGAATGCTGCGGGGTGATAGCCCCAGCCTGGACGTCATCCTCTCGACGCCCGAGGCAAGGGCCCCCAACAGGCCGGTCTGCTCGTAGAGCGCCATGAAGAAGGCGACGGCCGCCACGTATGGTATGAACGTGAGGACCGTGGAGACCCCGGACCATATGCCGTCCTGGATGAGGAGCGTGAGGAGATAGTTCCCGGGGACGACGAGCATATCGCCTATTCTGTCCAGCAGGGGCTCCATCGCCGGCAGAAGCGCCACTGGACTTTCGCCGAACGGCGTGGTACCGTCCACCAGGAAGAGCAGCGCCATCAGGGTCAGAAGGAGCATGCCAAGGAGGGTCGGCACTGCCACGACAGGCCTGCTGAGAAGCTTCGCCCGCCAGATCCCCCCTTCGAACTCTATATCCACGTCCGGCACCGCCGCCGTCGCGCCAGCGCCCTTCGCGAGCATGACCCTCAACTTGTGTATGCCGATGCCCTTCGCGGCCGAGACGTAGATCACGGGGATCCCCAGCTTGGAGGACATGGCGTCCTCGTCCAGCGCGGGGCGCGCCAGGTCCACCATGTTGATCACGAATATCGTCTTCTTCGTCCTGGCCACGAGCCTCAGGAGCGCTAGGGATTCCCTCATCACATGCGGCGCGGCGACCACGACTACTCCGTCGTAGTCCCCATCCATCGCGTCGGAGAGCGCCAGCCGTTCGTCCTCATCCCTAGGATTCTCAGCGTTAAATATGCCAGGTAGATCCGATACCTCGACTAGGGTTCCATTCTCCACAAATGAACCCACCTCCTTCCCAAGGGTCTTGCCGGGGTAGTTGGCGATCTTGACGCGCCTGCCGACCAGGCGATAGAATATTGTCGATTTACCCACGTTAGGCGCTCCCACTAAAGCGTACCTTATCATCGCGCAACTATTGTTGAGCCACGCCGGTAAATTAGGTTATCCTAACTTGCGAGCTTCCTAATTATGTGTTATTTCTAATAATTTTGCGGCCTTCGCGTGCCCTCTCGCCGAGCCGTTGACGCGCTGACGCCCTCCTCGAGGATCGAAGAGGAGGGCAACCACGGCGGCACAAGGTGCGCGGACTCCATGAGCGCTCCGTCGGAGAGCACTCTTGAGAGCCTCGCGTCTGCCAATATCCTCCCGGAGCGCATGACGATGGTCCTGGGATCCAACGGCCATATGAATTCAAGGTCATGGGTGACCACTATCACCGTACGCCCGGAGCGGACATAATTCTCTATTAGTCCCCGGAGCAGTTCGCGATTGTGCACGTCCTGGCCCACGGTCGGCTCGTCGAGCACCAGGATCCTGGGGCCATACGAAAGCACCGAGGCCACGGCAACCCTCTTCCTCTCGCCGCCGCTCAGCGATAATGGATTCCTCGGGCTCAGGTGCGATATGCCGACCATCTCCATCGCGGCCGCCGCTGCCTTCCTGGCGTCCTCCGGCGCAAACCCCATGGCCAGCGGCGCGAACATGACCTCCCTCTCGACCGTCTCCTCGAATATCTGATGATCCGGGTTCTGGAACACGACCCCGACGAACCTCGCGAGGTCCGCGACGTCAGCCCTCCTGGTGTCACGGCCGAACACCCTGACGGAGCCGGACGACGGCCTCAAAAGCCCGTTCAGGTGCCTCACGAGCGTCGTCTTACCGGATCCGTTGGGGCCCACGATCGCCACGAGCTCCCCCTCGCGCACCTCCATGGATACGCCGGCCAGGGCCTCCGTCCCTCCCGGATAGGCATAGCGCACGGAGTCCAGCTCCAGCACGACGCGCGATGACTGAGGCGGATCCGGCACCGGATGACGGGGGCCGGGGATGGGCGGGGATACGCCGAAGGCGCGCAGCTCCACGCGCTCCATGACCTCCCGAGGCGGTCCCCGCGCCGCCAGCCTGCCGCCGTGCAGCACCAGGAGCTCGTCCGCCAGCGGCATGGAGAACCCGAGCCTGTGCTCCACGACGACCGCGCAGATATCGGAGGAGTCCACCAGCCCGCGGATCAGCCTGAGGATTTCCCTGGCGTTGTGCGGGTCCAACATCGAGGTCGGCTCGTCGAGCGCCAGGACCCTCGGGTCCAGCGCCAGGACGCCGGCGAGCGCCACCAGCTGCTTCTGGCCGTCGCTCAGCTCGTGTACCGGCCTCCCCCGGAGCTCGCGCAGCCCAAGCCGTCCGAGGACCTCCTCGACCCTCCTCAGGATCTCCTCCCTCGGAAGCCCCCTCACCTCGAGGCCGAACGCGACGTCCTCCTCCACGGTGGACGCGAATATCTGGTTCTCCGGGTCCTGGAAGACGTACCCAACGCGCTGTGCCATCTCCCTGACCGGAGTCCTCGCGGGATCCGCGCCTGCGACAAGCGCGCGCCCCACGAGTTCCCCGGGGTACATCTGCGGAACGAGCCCGATCATGGCCCTGAGGAGCGTCGACTTTCCCCCTCCGCTGGAGCCGGCGACGAGAGCGAGTTCCCCCGGATGGACGGAGAAGGACACACCTTCAAGCGCCCGGGAATCGGCCCCAGAGTATGTGAACGAGAAGTCCTCGAACGAGATAATTGGTTGTCCGCGCGGCTCCCGCACGGCCATCCTACAACATAGTAGTTTAAATTTATTGCCAAAAGAAACATTAAAGTAAAGCACGACAGCGCTATGCGGGCGTGTCGCCCCCACATCAGGCGAATCCCGGATGGCTTCTCGAGGACGCCGGCTTCTACGACCTGACGACTCAGCTCCTGGGAATAGGCGACGTTGACGGGCTTGCGGAGGTCTTCGCCAGGGAAGAGTTCGTGGTGGCCGGGTCGGAGGAGGCGGCCGAGCTCTATCGCATGGCGGATCGGCGCGTGGGCGTGGAGATCCACCTGGGCACGGGCGACTTGGCGCGCCCCGGCGACGTGATCCTCAGGGCCACCGGCCCCGCGGGAGCCCTTCACATGGCCTGGAGGGCGGCCCAGGAGGTGATAGCGTACGCGTCCGGCGTCGCCACGAGGACCAGGTCGCTCGTGGAGGCAGCGAGGAGCGTGAATCCCAAGATAGTGATCGCCACGACGCGGAAGACCCCGCCGGGCCTCAGGGCGCTGTATTTCAGGGCTGTGATGGCCGGAGGCGGAGTGATTCATAGGTGCTGCCTCTCCGACGGTGTGCTGCTCTTCAGGAATCACTTGACGTTCCTGGACGGGAGGGATCTCAGCTCGATAATCAGATCGCTGAAGGACGCCAACCCCCTGAGGCCCTTAGGGATTGAGGTCGAAACCCCCGAGGAGGCCATCGAGGCGGCGGCCGCCGGCGCGGACTACGTGCAACTGGAGCGCATCGTCCCGGGGGAGATAGCGGCGATCGCCACCAGGCTGCGCGAGGTCAATGGCAGGATAATCATCGGGGTGTCCGGGGGAATAGATGAGCACAACATCAGGGAGTACGCGGCGTCGGTCGACTTGATAGTGACATCGGCGCCGTACAGCGCGAGGCCCGTCGACGTTGGGACCAGGATCGTCCCCGCGAGGCGCTGAGGCCATGGCCGCCGCTATCCTGCGTCCCACGGCGTATCCCGCGGCCGCAGCCAGCAGGCCCCCGACCGCGTAGATAATCACCGCTATCGCGAGGGCGAGCCACGTGGAGCCCATGAGGGGCGTGAACCACTTCAGCAACGCCTTGGCGGGCGCCACCCGGAGGAAGATAGGCGCTATGATGATCCCCCAGATCACGTGAAGCACGTTCGCAACAGCCCCCGACGTCCTGGCGCGCCCGGACTGGAAGATGAGCCCGTAGATGGGCAGGAACAGGGGTCCAGGGAGGACCATCCCCTTGGCCGCCGTGGCCGCAATTGCCGCGACGATGCCCATGATCCACTGGTCGCGCGAGAACGGAAGCGATAGCGCGAACAGGAACGACGTGACGAATGGCATGATCACTATGGGAGGCATCGCCGGCCACGTGAAGGTGAACACCCCGACCTCGGCGATCGCCAGGATCGCCGAGAACATCGCGGTCCTTGCGAGTTCCACGGTGGATCTCATGCGAATCACCTACGCGCCACCGCCACTACCCAGTACGTGTCCCCAGGGTGATGGTCCAGGATCTCCTCGTCCTCGCCGCAGCAGTGCCTGATGAACCTGATCGAGTATCCCCTGGACCGCAGCAGGTCGAACGGACATCCATCCCTCCGCCCGATGTTGACGAGCACTATGAGGTCGCAGGGACCACTGCTCAGGTGATCCAGCAGCTCGCACTCCTCCCCTCCGGCGACGCAATAGTGCTTGGTCGTTATGCCGAGCCTGCTGAGCGCCGCAGAGGCCGAGGAGACGCCCGGCACGAACTCCAGCTCGAACCCACTGGCATCCCCCAGCACATGATGTATGAGCGGGTTCCTCAGCGTGGAGTCTCCTATCTCGAGGAACGCGCCCCAGTCCTCCGGGCTGGACCTCAGGATCCGAATGTTCTCCTTAATCGCGGGATTCCCCTCGGCGAACGCAGCCCTGAGCCTTATCAGGCGCGCCCTCGGGTTGAGGCTCATTATCTCCTCCAGGTCGTAGGGGACGTCGTCGCCGAAGTACGTCAGGATGGCTGGCGCCTCGCGCAGCACGCGTACAGCCCTAAGCGTGAGGAGGTCCGGCGACGGCCCTATGCCGACCGAGACTATCCTCCTCATCCCCCCGGCACCTCCACGTAGTACTGTCTGGCGTAGCGCGCATCGTACAGGGCGCCCCGGACCACGCCGCGCCTGAGCAGCCTCAGGAAATCGCGCACGTTGATCACCTCGGTGCTCCCCAGGAAGCCCACGCGCGTGCCCATGAGGAACTTCGGATGGAGCTGCGCTGTGGGCCCTATCACTACGTTCAGCCTGGACCTCTTGGCGCTCCTTAGCACGAGGTCGAGCGACTCGTTCAGGAGCGAAGTTCCGCTGGCCACAACTGCGTCCGCCTTAGGGAGGAGCCGGGGCTCCAGGAAGTCCGGAAGGACGTCGCCGAACCGGAGCCCTGGATCCCGCTCGAATACCATGAGGTCGAACTCGTCCCTCAGCCTGGAGGCGACAGGCGGCATGTTGCCTATCAGCGCTATCCTCGATGCGCCCGCTGCGCGCAACCTCTCGACGAGCCATCCGTTGACGTCGTCGACGTACTCCATGTTCCGTGGCCTCTCAGCCCTCAACAGACATTGGGAGATCGCGTTCGCGGCCGCGAGCGCCACCGTCCTCTCAAGGACGTTCGTGCTCCGAAGGGCCGCCGCCACCGAGCGGGGTCCCCCTCCCACCCTCGGGAGGCTCCACCTCTCATCCCTGCAGGAGACGTCGGATCTAGGGACCGCCGCCAGTCCAACGCAGCGCTCAAAGCCGTCGGACGCCCTAGCCACAGCGTAGGAGTATCCCACGAACACGTCGACGATCCTGGGCCTCGCCTCAATGGACCGCAGCGCCCTAGCCACCGCGTCCAGTATCATCTGCGCACCACCCTGCTGGCGTAAACGCGTTGAGCTACGATCCCTCCCACAACGCCCTCGACGATTGCAGGCGCCACCACGAAAGAGACGAAAGGCACCAGGAATGCCTGAATCACGTGGACAATGGGGGGCAGGAACAGGTAAGCGCCGAGCACCCCGCCGACCACCCTCCCGAACATGTACGAGCCTCCCACGAGGCCGGCTGTAACAGCCCCGCGACGCGCCCTGATGATCGTCGCCATTCCTATTGCAGCCTCCATCAGAGCGGGCCCGAGAAGCGTTTGGAAGAGGAACGGCGGGAAGGGTCCCGTCGCGTAAACAATGATGTACCCTATGAACACCGATAGGCCCGCGGCGCCCACCTTACCGGTGGCCAGGTACGGGAAGATCGCGATGAACGCGAAGAGCCACCCGAATATTGCAAGCGTTGAGAACGGGAGGAACGGATGTATGGGTCCCGCGAGCTTCATCACGACGAAGTTCACGGCCGCGAATACCGCGATTGTCGCCAGATCCCTCGACGTGTAGAGGGCCATCGCGGGGGTTTTAACCTTAGTTGTTTATATTTCTTCTTCAATGAAACATAATTGTTTAAAGGGTAGGCCTCGGCTCCACGGAGAATCCCATCTCGGACGCGTACCTTGACAGCTCATCGACCCGATCGACGATCCCCCTGCGCCCAGCTATCACGCCGACCATCTCGTCGCCGCAGCCGGCGAGCAAGGAGAGCGGCTTGACGCCCTCCGGGGTTCCCGCTGCCATGTCAAGCCTGAGCCTCGGGTACATGAGCCTTGATATCGCGCACGCCCTGAGCGTCGTCAGCGCAGACGCCGGCCGCCTTTCCCCCCAGGGGGTTCCGGGCACCGGGGAGAAAGTGGAGAACCTGAGCCCCACGAGGTTGCGCAGGTTCCTGAGGGCCACGATGGATCCGACGAGGTCGCGCGTCCCCCCTATGCCGTTCATCAGTATGGGTTCCACCCCCATCCCCCTCTCCGCCAGCAGCTCCGCGAACTCGAGCTTTCCGTCCAGGTCGTCCCCGGGGCGCGCGTCCGCGAACAGCCCACGGTCCATCGTCTCAAGGGAAACCACGAACCTCCTCACGCCCAGGCGCCCGAGCTCCTCCAGGCTCTCCTCGTCCACCGGTCCCACGTTGAACATGAGCTCCACGTCGCCTAGCTCCCGAGCGCGCCTCGCTATTGACACGGCAATTCTCCCGCTGGCCGGAGAGATCCCGCCCCCGTAGAGGACCACGCGGATTCCCCTCTCCACTATGCGCCTAGTGTGCTCCATCACCACGGGGAGCGATAGCGGCGTGCGCTGGGCGCGATACTCGCCTATGGTGCTTGAGAGCGAGCAGTACTTACAGGGCGGGCTCACCGAACAGGGCGCGACGTCCGCGACGTGCCCTATGAGCCTCAGGGTCCTGCCCATGGCGTCGTCCCTGACCTCGGATGCTGCCCTGAACAGCTCGAGCGCCGACCGCCAGCTGGACGTCTCCTCCATGAGCCTCAACGCGGCGGATCCATCGCCCTTCTCCACCCTCTCCGCCAGGTAGCCGACCGACGCTACCATCGCCCTTCCTCCTTGAACTACTTTCATTTAAAGATTGGGCTTTACTAAGAATTAATGTATAATGGCCGAAAGGGCTTGGGCCATCGACGGAGCCGCCAGCAGCAGCAACCCGAGGCCCGTGAACGCCGAGATGAACGCGGCGTCGGCGCGCCTGAACGAATACTCACGGATGCCCCTGGAACCCCTGGGCCGAGCATACCCCCTGGCCTCCATGGCCTCGGCCAGGGCCTCGCTCCTCCTGAGGGACGTGACGACCAAGGGCACGATGAGCGGCATCGAGCTCCTGATCAGCCTCACGGGGTTCCTGCTGAGCCTGAGGCCCCTCGCCCGCTGCACATCGTAGATGCTCAGCGCATCCCTGAGAACGACCGGCACGAACCTCACGGCGGCCGTGAGCACGAACGATATCTCCGGGGGCAGCCCGATGCGGCGCAGCACGTCGTCTATCTCCTCGGGCGACGTGATCATGAACAGCAGGGACGCGTAGGACATGAAGTTAGCGAACTCCAGCGCGGACGTGATGGAGCTGGCGATCGACGAGCCGCCCAGGACGTCCAGGACGAATATGGCCGCGGAGAAGCCGGAGCCAGCGGCCAGCGCGCCGGCCATCCTCCTCATGAGCCCCGAGCCAGCGGCCAGCGCGATCAGCCCTGCCAGGAGCGCCGCCTCCTGGATCCACGAGCCGACCATGAACGTCAAAGCCACAGCCTCCGCGGCAAACGCCAGCTTCACGCCCGGATTCAGGCGCGCCGCCCACCCCGAGGGCCTATAGGTGAGCGACTCCACCAGCAGCTCGGGGGCACGCCTGGCCGACATCCCCTAGCGCTCCCAATACCTGAACGTTATCTCCCCCGGATATGCCCTCTCGTTTATCATGCCGCCCGACTGCCCTATCTTCCTCAGGACCGCGGCGGGATCCCTGACCTCGAGCCCCGCGACCGCGTCCGCGCCGTATTCGAAGAGGACGTCCGACATTGGGGTGGAAGGCCCCAGGACTATCGTGTAAGCCCCGGCGTCCCTCGAGAGCCGCAGCAGGTGATCGGCCGACTTATTCGCTATCGTCGACCCGGTTATCGCAACGATATCGCTCCCCGGTATGACGTAATCCGCAACCGTCGATGGAAGGACGCCCCTCTCCGGGTCTATGAGGCATTGATCGAGCTCCAGGACGTAGAACTCCCTGGCCACCGCCCTTATCTCCTCAACCTGTGGGAATCTCCCGACCATCACCACCTTCTTTCCCCTTCCCTCCTCAGCTATAACGTCCAGCGCGTTTATCCCCGTCTTCCCCCTCGGCTCCAGCGCCGCGTTCAGGGCGGCGAGCCCTATTCCTGCCTCCACGAGGTTCCAAGACCTCAGGTACTCAGCGAGCTCCGCGAGCCCCTTGCCCGTCAGCCTTCCGAAGTCCCTGACGTACGAATGCGCCGGGATGGGATAGGTCTTCGCGAGCCCGAGGCGCCCTCCTCCCAGCACCCCCGTCCAGGATATGCCGACCCTGACGTCCTCTACAACCTCGTCGCAGGGGCTGATCGCCTCCAGAAGGTCGTCTATGAGCGTCATTTCCTGGCCTTCACCCAGAGCCCGAAGTCCCCCCAGAGGACCTCCGCGGGGATCCCGGAGCGCGCGACCTCCTCCCTCACGGCCTCCGGCCTGAAGGAACCCGCGACCAGGTCCGCCACCCTCCCGCGGAACCCCATGGCCTCCTTGATCATCCTCCTGGTCTCCTCCCTCATTCCGAGGCCCCCTCCGATGAACATCAGGCCTCCCCTCATCAGGCACCTGTACGCCTCCCGGAACGCCAAGGATCTGTCCCTCCAGAACGGCGCGGATCCCCTGCTGGCCACGGCCGCAAGCGACGAGTCCCTGACGGGCAACGCGTGCACGTCCGCCAGCACCGGCTCCACAAGCCCCCGGACGCCCCTCGAGGATACCCTTTCGCGGGAAATCTCCAGCATCCTCCTGGATATATCGATCGCGAGCACGGGCGATCCGGAGCGCAAGGCCATCTCAATTGCGAGCGATCCCGGGCCGGACCCCAGGTCCGCCATGACGCCCCTTGGATGCCCCTCCGCCTCCAGGAGGTCAGCTATCTCGCGGTAGAGCGGCTCGAAGATCCTGGCGGAGACCTCACTGAACTCCTTAGCCACGCCGTCGAAGTATTCGACGTCAGCGCTGGTCGCGGTCAACGCCCGAGCCTCCTGACGAGCCCATGTGCTATCACGCCTCCGAGCGCGCTCAGGGCGCCGTGGAGGACGATGAATATCAGCAGGAACGTCATGAGGGGCATCCTGACGCCGAATACGACCCTGAGGCCCCAGAGCATGAACCAGGTGGTGAAGAGGACCGGGAGAAATCCCGCGATGGCCGCGACGGCGACTGAGTCGCCTATGTTCCTCCTGACCGCCATCAGGAACAGATCCACCACTATCCCAGTGATCACCAGCATCGGTAGGTCGAGCACGCCCGGTCCTCCGGGAAGCGCAAGGCCGACCACCCCGGCGACGAATCCGATGGTGGTCGCGGTCCAGGCCTTCCCGACAAGCCCCACCCCCGTCAACATGAACATCGTGAGGAGCGGCACGTAGAGTATGCCGTGGAGTCCCGCCACCGGTATTGGCACGAATTGGGTTGTGGCCTTTGAGATCGCTATCAGGACGGAGAAGAAGACGATGCGCGCCAGGTCCTTGGTGGTGAAGCGATCGCCGCGCCCGTAAACATTGTAGTTGCTTTTGACCATTCAAGCTAAGCTATTACACTTACATCTTATAAATTTTTCCTTCGGCGTGCCGTGTTGCATGACACGAGTTGACGACCCTCCCATACGGGCCATCAACGCTTATCTCCACCGGAAATCCCGTGTCCACCATGGCGGAGAGGGACGGGCAAAGCGCAACGAGGACCTCGTGAGGATTGGAGCCCTCATATGCGGTGATTTGATGGGCGCGTTTATTATGAGCCGAGGAGAACGGGGAGGAAAGGGAGATCGTTCCACCGCTCACGTTCCTACGGAGATATCCCCGGCCATGTTAACACGCCCCTCGTCCTCGAGCAAAGCGTAGGTTACTTCAGCGTGACAACGTTTAATTCATCTGCTGCGCTCGCATACGCAGTTGACTGCGCCGCTCCTCGACGTCCTCGAGATAGTTGCCTTCGGCCTGATCGCGGGGTTCATCGGATCCCTGACAGGGCTGGGCGGCGGCACGGTCCTGACGCCCCTCCTCACGCTGTTCCTCAGGGTCCCCATCGCGTACGCGATGGGGGCGAGCCTGATATCTACGATAGCGACGTCGAGCGGCGCGGCTTCCGCGTACATAAGGGATAGGATAACGAACGTGAGGATAGGGATGGGGCTCGAGATAGCGACCACCGCCGGATCCATTGTGGGATCCCTCAGCGCCGCTTACATATACTCGCATGGGCTGACGTGGATCCTCTACGTCGCCTTCGGATGCGTTATACTGTTCTCCATAGGCCCCACGGCGCAGCGCAGCGCCTACGAGCTCCCCAGGCCGATCCCGCCCGACGCCACCACCAGGATATTCAAGCTCCACGGGAAGTACTACGACGCCGTCCTGGGGCGCGACGTCGAGTACCACGGGGTCAGGTGGTGGCTGGGCGAGCTGATCATGTTCTTCGCCGGCGTGATCTCGGGCCTGCTGGGGATAGGATCCGGGGCGCTCAAGGTGATAGGCATGGACTGGGCCATGAACCTGCCGATGAAGGTGAGCACGACCACGAGCAACTTCATGATAGGCGTCACCGCCGCCACCGGGAGCTCCATATACTGGTACCTTGGGTACATACAGCCGGGGCTGGCGGCGCTCACGGCAATAGGGGTCCTCGCCGGGGCGATGTTCGGCACCAGGGTGCTGGTGCGGATAACGAACAGGCAGATAAGGTGGGCGTTCCTAGCCATCCTGGCGTTCCTGGGCGCCGAGATGCTCATGAGGGGCTTTCGACCGCCGGCTACCTCCAGATGGCGCAGTCCTACGAGTACTCGATAGCCGCGGCCTTCGCCGGGGCCATGATATCCATCCTATACGCGTACGGCTGGAGGCGGAGAACTTGAGCGGATCGGAGTCGAAGGCGGAGGTGGACATGGACCACCTGATAGGGATGGCTCTGAGGTACGGCGTGATGATCAGCGTGGCGCTCCTGATCATCGGGATAGCGCTGCTCGCGAGGGGCGGCGCGGGCGAGGTCCTGGGCGCCAACTCCCCCCTCAACACGTCCGTCGTGCGGTTCCCAGCCGTGCTCTCGGGGATCCCCTCGCTGAACCCCCTCTCCTTCATAGCGCTGGGGCTTGTGGTCCTGATAGCGACTCCGGTGCTCCGGGTCGTGCTCGGGATAATATCGTTCGCCAGGGAGAGGGACGCGCTCTACGTCTTCATAACGTCGATAGTGCTCATGAACATAATGCTGGCGATCTTCCTGGTGCCGAGGATCGCGCACGCTTAGGCATGGAACTGACGCGGAAGCGTCGCTTCACTTCCTTCGCGCGAAGTGGAATGAATTGGCGAGCATCTCGGCGGATGCCGCAGCCATCGCCTTCTGGGATCCCTTCTCCACCCTCGGCCTCCCGGCTCGCTCCATTCGCGCCGCTGGCGGCCTGGAGGAACGCTACCCCTTCAGGGCCTTCTCAAGGAACTCCTTCAGCACGACGGCGCTGTTGTGCTCCTCGTCCCTCGCCGAGTAGACCAGCGTCAAGTTGCCGCGCCTCGCGATCTCCAGGAGCTCTTCGACCGCGGGGTTCCTCGAGAGCTCCTCCAGGTACCTGGCGCGGAACTCCTCCCACCTCGATGGATCGTGCGAGAACCACTTCCTGAGCTCCGGGGAGGGCGCGACATCCTTCATCCACAGATCCACCGAGCCCCGCCTAACGCCCCTGGGCCACAGCCTCTCCACGAGCACCCACGGCCCGTCGTCGGGATCCCTTGGCCAATATATCCTCTTGACCTTGATCCTGACGCCGGCCTTGGCCAACAGCGGATCTGAAGCCACGTCGATATGTACGCGTTGCGGTTCATCCGAGCTCCACGAGCACATTTCCGTTGACTGTGGTGGCGGTGATCGAGGCGGCGCCCGTTCCTGCGACGACGTAGATCCCCGATGATGACTGCGACGACTGGGCGTACTGCAGGCCGCTTACTCCGTATGCCCCGTTCGACGAGTACACGAATATCCTGGCAGAAGCGTTCTCCGGCAGCACCACGGTGACGTCCCCGTTCGTTGTTCTGAACGAGTAGGCTCCCGCGCCCGGATCGCGCACGACCGCGAAGATGCCGCCGTTCACCGAATCGACGACCGCGAACTCGGATCCATCGAGGTACAGGTGCACGTCCCCGTTCGTGGTCCTGGCGACGAGCTGCTGCACGTAGGTCGTGTTCACGTACACGTTCTCATTGACGGTGGTCGCGTATATCTCCGACGCGTTCGCCCACACCACGTACACGTTCCCATCGGTCGAGCTCGCCGTTATGCTCACCGGGGATTCCAAGTCGTTCGGCAGCTCCACCTCGACGTTCATCACATACGTCACGGCGAACTGCTGCGCTGGAACCACGACGTCCAGCGCCCCCGACCTCTCCCCCACTTCGGGGAACGCCGGGAACGACCCTGGGAACGCGTATCCCTGGCAGACGACCTTCACGTAGGTGCCGTTCCACGCGCCGATCGAGACGGATCCGTACGGATCGATCACGTAGACCTCCCCTATGGAGGCGCTCTCGTCGTAGGTGCGGCTGAACCCGCCCCCCTTCCACTGCTGAATCGCCGCGAACGGCGTCGCCCAGAACGTGAGGACGAGGCCCACTGCCACGACTAGCAGGACCAGCGCGGCTGCCACGATGAGCCTCAATCGATCCCCCCTCATCACTCTTCCAGCGACTTCCTGAGCTCCGAGATCTCCCTGAGAATCTCCACCTCGACGTCCCGATCCGCGCGCGAGCGCGCCCTGTCGCGCATAACCCGGGACCAGCTCGTGACGGCCACCACCAGCGCCACGAACGCGAACACTATGCCATCTATTCCGCCGTAGGCGACCATGGCGACCGCCGCGGCGCCCACGACCGTCCACACGATTGCGCTCACGACGAGGAGATCCACGTCACGGCCGCGCGGCGTTCCCTTTGCCCCCTCGCTCATATCCGAACGCCTCCGCCAGCGCGTCCGGGTCCAGCTCCAGCCTGAAGTCCACCAGCCCGTACATCCTCAGGGCCTTCGCCTGTCCCGGAACCAGGACCACCCTGCTCCTCACGAGCCCCGCGAGCTCCAGCTTCCTCAGGTGGACCTTCGCCAGGGCCCTGCTCACGCCGAGCTTCGAGGCTATCATGGCCATGTGCATCTCCCCCTCCTTCCTCAGGAGCGCGACTATCCTCAGCCGCAGCGGATGGCCCAGGGCGTCCAGCACCCTCGCGAGAACTTCCGGGTCCTCCATACATTTTCATCTCGTAACTAAAAGATTACGCGTATAAAAATTTTTTCTACTTCTGACGGACCGGGGCCCGCCTCTACAGTTTGCCTATGTCGTCCGGCACCTTGATCACGAGGGTCTGCTGTCCGGCCCTCCACTTGGCCGGGATTATCTCGAACTCCTTCGGGGATCCGGGGTGGCTGTAGATGTACTTCAGCCCCTGGAACGCGTTGTAGACGTGCCCGACGTCCTTGCCCAGCCTGTCGTTGAACACCGATATGCACTGCCCGTTGCCGTCCGGGTCCACGATGACGGTCCCCGAGCCTCGACTCCAGTATCCTCCAGAACTCGCGATTATGCCTCATCACGACTGAGTGAGCCATCTCGTGGTACAGCACGTACCTCACCAGCTCATCCGGCAGGTAGCGGAGCGCCCCGTTCACGGTGACGAATCCGTTCGAGTCGTAGAGCACCCAGCTCGAGCGCATCCTCCTGATGCGGATGCCGCGCGCCCTCCCGCCCAGCTCCTGATCCCCCTCGACGATCTCCTCGACGAGGGAGCGCAATCCCTTCCTCCCCCTGTCCACTAGCTCCAGGGAGCGCGAGGGCTCGATGGCCCTCGCGCCTGCCTGAGCTTGGAGAGCACCCATGCGCGGTGCCGCCTGAGGATCTCCAGCTCGATCCCCTCGGGCGCGGATCTCGGCAGCACCACAGTAAGTTCCCCGGCCCTCACCTCCAGCCTCGAGCGCCTGACCCTGCGGCGGACCACGCTGTAGCTCACGATAACCCCGTCGAGCTCCAGGGTCCCGCGGGATCGTCGACTTCCTCCCCCATCCCAGCGGGGCAGGCGCGCTGGGCCGATAAAGATCACCAGAGGTATCCAGTTGCGCGCCACCGTTCCATTCCATCGGCAGAGCTCCATCACCTGCGGTGAACCCGCGACGCTAGCCTCGTTCCGAGGTTCCGAACGGGACGGGCAATCCGCGCCGTGGGGACCGACAGGCCGGCGCCATATCCATCGGAAATTTAGATATTAGTTGAATACTGGTGATTTCTTCTGAATACATGGATGCGAAATGGGCTAAAACGGGCGTTTTTGACGACCCCCTGAGGGTGTGGTCAAAATGGGGTATTCCCGAGATTTATGGCATAAAATGTGGACTAAATGGGGGGATGGATTTTGTCCAAAAATTTTCCCACCATGGTATTAGTTATTTTCGTATAAAATATTCCAATCATAACAGATACTATATATCTTGAATCAACATATCAATTGATTTACTCATGACAGTTGCTCGTTATGACGCTGCCATGAGTAACCTCGTTGCTGCGGTGAACGCGCCGCGCGGCGACCCTCAGCCAACTATTGGAGCGCGACCGGCCGAATATCTTAGGTTCGCTGCCTCGATGCGCTGCGCACGTAAGACTTCTCCTCCTCGCTCAGGGAGACTACGCTCAAGTAGGTCGCCAGGGACATGAACAACATGTGCCAGGCGGCCCAGAACTCGTTTATGCCCAAAGCCCAGGCCTTCAAAGGTCCCGCTGCGGGAAGCTCCAGGGCGCCCTTCGTCATGCTAGCGACCAGCAGGATCATTATGGCCTCGTGGTAAGCTAAGGGCCTCAGCGACCTCCTATCCCTTCTGCCCTTAGGCGTGACCTTGAACGGGACCTTCCTGCCGAGGAGCCAGGCCAGGAACGAAGCGGTGACCGCGGGGAACTCGAGGTACTCTACCGATTGATGGAGCAGGAATCCTCTCAGGCCGTAGCGCGTGCCCCTCATGACTAGGTGGAAGTACGTCAGGGAGAAGGCCATGTAGGGCACGTACACCAACACGTACAAGAGGGGATCCAGCCTGATGAACGTGACCCCGAAGAGGAACGCGATGGGCGCCGCTATCTGCACGAGCGTGAAGGGGCCTACCTCCAGCCAGTAGAAGATGCCCGCGATGTAATCTGCGAAAGCCCTCAGGTCCAGGTCGCTTCTCAGGAGCTTGGGGAGGATCTGGAACCCGCCGAGGGCCCACCTGCTCTGCTGCGTGGCGTACGACTCGACGTCCATGGGCGGGACGCCGTACCAGACCAGCGGAAGGTCGACGTACTTCGAGCGATAGCCCCTCTCGTGGATCTTTATGGAGGTTGCTATGTCCTCCGTGACGGAGTCCTCGTCCAGATAGCCCACCTCCTTCAGCGCCGAGACCCTGTAGACGGTGCCGGAGCCCAGGGAGAAAGCTGAGATGCCGTCCCTTGCCGGCATTATCCTCCTCAGGAACGGCTCCTGCTGGTACTTGGCGGCCTGGCCTACGAGGGACCTCGTGTCCTCGTAGTACTGCGGCACCTGGACGAACGCGACCTTCGGGTCCTCGAAGAAGGGGAGGGTCACGTCGAAGAAGTGCTTCGAGGGCCTTTGGTCCGCGTCGAATATCGCCACCACGTCGTACCTGTCGCCGACCTGCCTCAGCGCGTCGTTTATCGCGCCGGCCTTGAAGCCCCTTCTGTCCGTCCTGTGCAAGTATATTATGCCCTTCTCCTCACAGAAGCGCGATAGCTCCTCCGAGATTTCGGGCCTCGTGGAGTCGTCGAGAAGGTAGGTGTCGCCTCTGGAGCCCACGGCGGCCTTCACCGAGAGGAGCGTCCTCTCGACTATCTCCGGATCCTCGTTAAAGGAGGTCACGAAGGCAGCCACCCTCAGCCCGGAAGGCCTCGCGACGTATGGGATGGAGTACTCGAATATCCTCCTGTGCTGCATGATCAGCGTGATGAACTGGGCCAGGCCCAGCGTGACCGAGGTCCACAGCAGGAAGGCGAACCAGGCGGTCCAAATGGACGTGTAGGTGAAGTACGTTATTGCCAGGGCCAGGGCGAACGGGTATGAGAAATACAGCAGATTGAGGATTCTCAAGGTGATACCTTTTTGACCTTGTAGAGCAGGGCGTCCACGTCCATTATCCTGACAACGTAGTCGACGAGGGGATATACGGCATCGCATCCGCCCTCATCCTCCACCGAACAAGCCAGCAACAGGTAGACGTCGTCCAGGCTCCTCCTCAGGGCCGAGATGGCGTTGCTCCAGAAGTCGTACGCCAGGTCCGGGGTCGGGCCGAGGTCGCTCGCGTAGTAAAGCACGACAGCGGATCCACTGACGGCAACCCTGGCTATCTCAACCGACAACTTGGTCGCAAGGGCGATGGCGTCCCTGCGGGTCCTCGCCCTATCCCTGTCCACGTAGTAGGATGGAAGGATGAGGATCTCCTCCCCGGGGAGCTTCGGCAGGTCTTCCCTCGTCCTAACCACGAACGTCCTCCTCCCCAGGTCGCCTAGGATCAGCCTGATGATCTTTGTGAAGTTGCTCCCGGGGTTCCCCTCCAAGATGCAGGAGGAGCCCTTCGTAACCTCGCGCAGCGACTCCCTGCTCTGCGGCGCGTATTCCATGATTTCGTGGTGCAGCCTCTCGTCCCGCGAGATGAGCTCGAAGAGCCCCCTCAGAAAGGGGCTGGGCGCCACAAGGGACTGCTCCGCGTAGAACTTCTCGGCCTCTGCCTCGGCGTAATCCAGGTTCCTCAGGATTTCTGCTACCTCGCGCAGGGAGAGCCTCCCCTCGGGGACACTGGTTATCCTCCCGAATTCCTCGAAGGCCCCCTGAAGCGCCTTCATTATCTCCCTGTGCGCCAGCGTCTCCAGGATCTCGACCTCAAGATAGCGCCTGGCCTCAGCGTCGGCCTTCTCGTAAATCTCGGCCAGGCGCACGAGCACCGAGTTCTCAATCTGCTGCGCCTTGGCCAGGTTCTCGGTCAATTTCCCCAGTTCCTCTAATAAATACACGAAGTCAGTTTATCGAACGATCTATATAAACGATGTCGTGCCGGCGCGCAGCGCGGCTATGATTATTGTGAGCGCGAAGCCCGATGAATGCCAAGGGTATTGATGCCAAAGCGAGCGCGGCGCTCAATGAATATGGCACGGCATAGCCGCCGGTCACGTCTATTAGGAATCCGCCAACCGGCGGGGAAAGAAGGAAGCCCAGTCCGCCCATCACAACCCAGGCGCCCATCACGCCGCCGGCGACGCCGCCGCCGTACACGTCGCGGACGAGGGCGGCGTAGAGGGCCCAGATGCCGCCGTAGCTCACCGCAACTATTGCGGTCCACGCGGCCAATGACCCCACGGAGCCAGCGAGCGCGGATCCCATGAGCCCTATCGAGAGCATGACGTTGTTCAGCGCCAGCGCCCTCCTCCTTCCAACGGCGTCGGAGAGCGCCGGCATAGCGATGCCGGCCGCCGAGACGAAGCCCATTATCGCGTATATGGCTCCCTCCCACGCGCTCCCTCCCCCTAGGTGCTCCACGTAGTCCGCTGAGAAGGTGAGCGGGGTGACCACGGCGAAGGCCGCCATCATGTACGAGATGCCGATGAGCCAGAACGTCCGCTCGCGAAGCACGCGCGCGAACTCCCCAAGGTATAGGCCGAGCGTAGTCCGCCTTGAGGGCTCGGTGAAGTCGTCCGCGAGCCAGACTATCGGCAACAACCAGGCCGCGGAGGTCGCGCCGAGGAGGGCCCATATGCCCCTCCAGCCGATCGACCGGATCAGGCAGGGCATTGCGAGCCCCAGGATCCCTATGCCCACGGTGGTGCTTATTGAGAGGGCGCCTAGGTAGGTGCCCCTTCTCTCCGGATAGGCGCGCTGGATCCACACCACGAGAGGCGTCCATCCGACGGAGGCGCCCAGGCCGGCGATCCCGAAGAACGCCGCGGCCGTCCAGGGCGACGAGGCGATGGCCATGAGCGCCGTCCCCGCGGACATGGCCGGCAGAAGGGAGATGACTATGCGCCTGACGTCGCGCACGTCCACGAGGAACCCGACGAGAAGGGTTGCGATTATGTAGGTAGCCGCGTAGACCGAATATATAAGGCCCGCCTGGGCGTGGCTCAGCCCTAGGTCGCGCATCATGTAGGGCATCAGCATGCCGTAGGCCAGCCTGTCGCAGTAGGCCATGAACGCGACGGACAGCGACGCGACGAGAACTCGTGGGCTGCCCACCATGGCGCTCGAGCCCATCGTTAAAATAATTATTTTTTAAGGATAGCCCTTCGTGCGAGCGTGCGAGCAGGCGCGTTGAGGCCGCCGGAGCTAACGCTTTAATATAGCTAGGACGCCAGACCGGCGTGGATTTCAGGACGGTCAACGAGGGCCGCCGCTACGTGTACGACCTGCTCTCCCGCCTCTACGCGAGGGAGGTCGACGAGAAGCTCCTGGAGGAGCTGAAGGCCGCGGCGCTGAGCGGGGAGCTCGCTAGGCGCTTCGAGGCCCTCGCCAACCTCGACGAGCGCATCGGAAGGGGGCTCGACCTAATCCTGGGATATTTGAGGTCTTCGGCCGGGCGCGACAGGAAGGAGGTGCTGCTGGAGCTGGCCGCGGAGTACGCCAGCCTGTTCCTAGGGGTTAAGGGCGTACCCCCCCATCCATCCGAGTCGTCCTACATGTCGGTCGACCACCTGATGTACCAGGAGCAGAGGGACCAGGTCGTCGAGTTCTACAGGGAGTTCGGGGTCGACAAGGTCAAGGAGTTCAGGGAGCCCGAGGACCACGTGGCCCTCGAGCTCAGCTTCATGTCGTACCTGATAGGGCGCGCCATAGAGGAGCAGGAGAAGGGTAACCTGGGGGAGGCCAGGAGGCTGCTAGACGCGCAGGGGAGGTTCCTGCGCGACCACCTGCTCAAATGGGTCCCCAAGTTCGCGGAGGACGTCGTATCGAACGCGGAGGTCGACTTCTACAAGGGGCTCGGCTACCTGACAGAGGGGTTCCTGGAGCTGGACTCCAGGTCGCTCGATGAGGTGGTGGACCTCCTGGCGTCCGCCGGGGCTCCCAAGCGCTAAAATAAGCGCGGCCAGGGGGAAAGGCGTGCTCCTCGAGGAGATATTGGAGGAGCTGGAGGGAGTGGGAGGGGGCAGGGTAAGGGAGGCGGCTGTGGGCCTCGGGTACACCGTCGTCGTGATGGACGATGGGAGCGCGGGCCTCTCACACACCCCGACCGAGGACGCCGCGCACGAGTGCGAGAACAACCCCCTCGCCGGAAGGATCGCGGGGATGGGCTGGAGGGACGTTGCCTCCCTGGCCCTGGGGGATCACCCAATACTTTCGGCGATAGGCGTCGCCGCGCTGAACGCGGCCGCCTCCAGGCTGGGGATCGAGCTCGAGAGGGGGGATCTCATGGATCACCTGGAGGTCGGGCGCGGCGACAAGGCATGCATGATCGGCTACATACCTCAGATAGCCAGGAGGATGAGGGAGATGGGGGCGGAGGTCCTGGTGATGGACTTCAGGCCCGTCGACGACCCGGGCTATAGGCCTTGGTGGGCCTCGGAGATCCTGCTGAGGAGGTGCGACGTCGTTGTGATGAGCGGGGCGACGCTGGTCAACAAGACGATAGACAGGCTCCTGGAGCTGTCGTCCGGGGCCAGGGCCAGGGCGATCGTGGGGCCCAGCACGGTGATCGCCCCCACGGCATTCCGCAGGGCCGGGGTGGACGTCCTCGCCGGCACAAGGGTCAGGGATCCGGAGGGGGTCCTCAGGATAGTGAAGGAGGGCGGCGGGACCAGGACCATGTATTCGACGGGCGCGGCCGAGAAGGTCGTCGCCGTCCTGGGCCGACGCGCGGGGACCAGTCGGGCCACTCCTCGGGGCGCTCCAGCCACCACTTCGGGACGCGGGGCGAAGACACCGAGTCCCAGTGATCGTAGGGCTTCAGGTCGAGGACCGGGGATCCGAGCTCGGCGTCGAGCCCCCTGACTACAAGCGATCCGGTCGAGGGGTCAACCGACTCCAGGGCGACGACCGAGAGCCCTACGGGGTTCGGGCGATCCGGGCTGCGGGTGGCGAAGACGCCCAAGGGCCTCGGGGCCCACCTGGGCCTTGCGCTGAGGCTCCCGCTCCACCTGCGCCCATGCATGTAGTAGATCACGAAGGCGTGGCTGTAGTCCTCCAGCCCCTCGAGGCCCGCGGCGTACCGCTCGAACACCCTTATCGTGGACCTCCTGCTCCACCTGGGGCCCTCGCCCACGACCTCTACGCACCCTATGGCGAATATCGGGAACTCGCCCTCGCACGAGCTCATATCTCAATCGTGATGCCGCTCCTGAACTCGCAGTATTTATCGGGATAGGTCGACCTCAGATACGACCTGGCCTCGTCCCCGCTGCAGTGCCCGGGACATATGCGGTCGGCCATCCCGGCGAGCGAGTCGAGGACGCGGCGCGGCGGGGAGTGGAAGCCGCCCGCCACCAGCCTTATCCTGCCCCCGAGGTCCGAGGCGGCCCTGGAGGCCAGCGCGTCCGCCCCCGGGTGGCTGCACCCGACGAGCAGCGCGTACCCGTCTGCCGCCCTCAGCGCCAGGGCGATCTCGTCCACGGCCCTCGCGTGGAGGGGGCCGACCGCGTACGCGCCAGGCGCTATCTCCCTGGTCGACTCCACCACGACGACGTTCAGGCCCGCCGACTCAAGGCGCTCCGTCGGCCCCGGAGGGGCGAAGACGGTGAGCCCCTCCTTGAACAGGAAGCGCCCCATGAACCCTCCGACGTGGTCCAGGTGGTGATGGCTGACGACCGCGAAGTCGAGCGACCTGAGGTCCACCCCGAGCCTGGCCGCGTTGTGCTCGAGCACTGCTGGATCGCCGCCGGCGTCGAAGAGCGCGCGCCAGCTCCCCGAGTCCACGTACACGCTGAGACCCCAGTCGGCCCTGAGGCCGGGCCCCGGCTCGTTGTCCACCAGGACGGTTATCCTCACGGGCTGAAATTGGGGCTGGTGGTATTTATAGTGGACGCGCGGCCCTGTCCAGGCGCCTCAGTAGGAGCTCCCCCTCCCTGCTGAGCCCGTAATAGCGGTGATGGACCCTCGTCTCGGCCTTGACCTTGGCCTTCCTGTCCGAGCGCTTGATCACGCGTCCGCCCGGGGCCTCCATCAGGCCCATCCTGGCGAGGCGCTCCAGCTCCGCCTCGACGTCCTCGACGGGCCTCCCGACGAGCTTCGCGTACGTGGCGGCGTGGTCGAACCCTATCCTGCGCGCGGCCCGCAGAAGCGCCAACCCCAGCTCGTCGCCCCTCAGGACCAGGAGGTAGCCATCGATTAGGGCGTCCTCGTCGAGCGAGCGCAGGAGGAGCTCCCCCTCCCTGCTGAGCCTGTAGTACGTGTGGTGCTTGCGGACCTCGTCGGCCAGCTTCATCTTGGCCTCGGTCCTCTTTATGGAGGAGCCCTCCACGCGCTCGACGAGGCCTATCGACTCCAGGGCCTCGAGGATGGAGACCGCCTCCTGTATAGATATGTGGAGCGAGGCCGCGACGGAGCGGCCGTAGTCGGCGCGCGCCCTCCTCAGGTGCTCGAGCGCCCTGAGCCCTCCGGGGATGGAGAGGAGGCGCGGCAGAATGGAGTTGGCGTCCGCGCGGCTCGACATTCAGCGCCCACCGCGCCTGAATAGCCCGAAGGCGCGGCCGCGCGCCCCCTCGCGCATGTGGGCGAGCTCCCTCTCGAGCTCCTGAAGGAATTTGGACGCGAACTCCTGGAAGTCCTCGTAGTACGCCCTGAAGAGGCAGCTGAGCGTGCCCGAGGCGCTGGAGGGAGGAAGGCAAAGGGGCTTCTCGCACCCCAGCGCGGAGGCGGCGGACCTTATGGCGGAGGTCAACAGGGCCGCACGATCCCTGTCGCCGCGCCCGTTCAGCCCCCTTGCCTCTACGACGACGCTCCTGTACATGGAGTCTATTGCCCGCGAGAGCGCCGACTTGAAGTCGCCGTCGGCCGCCGGCGGCGGGGGCTCAAGGGATCCCTCATGGATCCTAACTATGAGGGGCTTGCCCCCGACGTCCAGGACCGCCTCGGGATCCATGGTCGCCGCTGGCGCCACGCAACCGCGCCCATAAAAAGCGTCTCGCCTAGGCCCTCCTGGATCTCTTGCTGAGGAGCTTCCTCAGAACCATCTGGAGTATTCCGCCGTGCTTGTAGTACTCCACCTCGACCTCCGTGTCCAGCCTTGCTATGACGTTGAACGTTACCTCTGTCCCGTCCTCCCTCCTCGCCCTGACCCTCAGGACCTTCTTGGGCGTGAGGCCCTCCTCTATCCCCTCTATGTCGTAGACCTCCCTTCCCGTGAGGCCGAGGGACCTCCAGCCCTGGCCGTCCATGAACTGCAGCGGCAGTATCCCCATGCCGACCAGGTTGCTCCTGTGTATCCTCTCGAAGCTCTCAGCTATCACCGCCCTGACGCCGAGGAGGTAGGGCCCCTTGGCGGCCCAGTCGCGGGAGCTTCCGGCGCCGTACTGCTTGCCCCCTATCACGATCACCGGGACTCCCTCCTGCTTGTACTTCATCGCCGCGTCGTAGATGCTCATGACCTGCCCGTCCGGCAGGTGGACGGTCCACCATCCCTCCCTATCGGGCACCAGGTAGTTCTTCAGCCTGACGTTCGCGAACGTCCCGCGTACCATTACCTCGTGGTTCCCCCTCCTGGATCCGTAGGTGTTGAAGTCCTCCGGCTTGACGCCGTGCTCTATCAGGTAACGGCCCGCTGGGCTCTCCGGGGGTATGGACCCGGCCGGCGATATGTGGTCCGTCGTTATCCTGTCCCCAAGGAGGACGAGGACGCGCGCCCCCTTGATGTCCTTCGGCTTCCCGGGCTCGAGCGGCATCCCCTCGAAGAAGGGCGGGCGCCTCAGGTATGTCGAGTTGGGATCCCACTGGAATATCGTGGACTTGGGCGCGGGGAGCCCCTTCCAGTCCTCCTCACCCTCGAAGACCTCTGAGTAGACCTCCTTGAACTCCTTGGGATCTACGTAGCGCTCAACTATCTCCCTGACCTCCTCGGACGAGGGCCATATGTCCCTCAGGTAGACGGGCCTCCCGTTCGGGTCGTAGCCTATCGGCTCCTTCGCGAAGTCTATGTCGAGCCTCCCGGCGAGCGCGTAGGCCACCACGAGCGGGGGCGAGGCCAGGAAGCTCCCCCTCGTGAGCGGGTGTATCCTCCCCTCGAAGTTCCTGTTGCCGCTCAGGACGCTGACCGCGTAGAGCCCGCTCGACCTTATCGCGTCCTCCACCTCCCTTATCAGGGGCCCGCTGTTCCCTATGCAGACGGTGCAGCCGAACCCGGTCAGGTGGAACCTCTGGGCCTCGAGGTAGGGCATGAGCCCGGCCCTCCTGAGGTACTCGATCACCACCCTGCTCCCAGGGGCGAAGCTCGTCTTGACCCAGGGCTTCACGTAGATGCCCCTCTCGACGGCCTTCTTGGCCACGAGGGCGGCGGCCACCATGAGGTAGGGGTTTGAGGTGTTCGTGCAGCTCGTTATGGCCGCCAGCGCGACGAACCCGTGGCCGAGCTCGTGCCTCGAGCCGCCGAGCTCGACGGTCACGCGCGCGTCGGGGCCCGGCGCCTGCTTCGCCGACTCCAGGTACTTCCTGAGTATCTCCGCGAACTTGGACTTAACGGCGCTCAGTGGTATCCTGTCCTCCGGGTTCGCGGGGCCGGCTATCGAGGGCTCCACCTTCGAGAGGTCTATCTCTATCACCCTGGAGTACTCCGGCTCCGGGGATCCAGGCTCGCGGAACAGCCCCACGCGCTTGGCGTACTCCTCGACGAACTTCACGTGCTTCTCGCTCTTCCCTGTGAGCCTCAGGTAGGAGAGGGTCGCCTCGTCGACTGGGAAGAAGCCCGTCGTGGCCCCGTACTCGGGGGCCATGTTGGCCACGGTGGCCCTGTCGGGCACCGACAGCTTCTCCACGCCCGGCCCAAAGAACTCCACTATCTTGCCCACGACGTCGCTCTTCCTCAGGATCTCGGTGACCGTGAGCACGAGGTCCGTGGCAGTGGCGCCCTCGGGAAGCTCGCCCACGAGCCTGACGCCGACCACCTCGGGTATCGGTATGTAGTAGGGCTGGCCCAGCATGGCGGCCTCCGCCTCTATGCCGCCAACCCCCCACGCCAGGACCCCTATCCCGGCCGCCATCGTCGTGTGGGAGTCCGTGCCTATGACGGTATCTGGGAACGCGGCCAGACCCCTTCCCTGCTTCCTCAGGTGGACTACCTGTGCCAGGTACTCTATGTTCACCTGATGTATTATGCCCCTGCCGGGGGGCACGACGCGGAAGTTCCTGAGGGCGTCCTGGGCCCAGCGAAGGAACGTGTAGCGCTCCCTGTTCCTCTCCATCTCGAGCCTCATGTTCTGCACGAGCGCGTCAGAGGTTCCGAAGTAGTCGACCTGGACGGAGTGATCTATTATGAGGTCGGCAGGTATCGTGGGGTTCGCGAGGGCGGGATCCCCGCCAAGGTCGCGGAGGGCCTCCCTCATGGCGGCTATGTCCGCCACGGCGGGAACCCCCGTGAAGTCCTGGAGGACGACCCTGGACGGCATGTACGGTATCTCCCTGCCTATGTTGTCCTTCCACCTGGCCACCGCCTCGGCGTCCTCCGCCCTGACCACGTATCCGTCGTAGTTCCTCAGCATGTTCTCCAGGAGGACCCTTATGGCGTAGGGCAGCTTTTCCACGTCGTATCCCTGCTCCGAGAGCTTCCTGAGGTTCCAGATGTTAGCCCTCCCCCTGTAGGTCTCCATCTGCTCGAGGGTCGCGGTGGGGTCCAGCACCATCGCGCCGGGGGCGGCCACCTCGGTTAAAATGGATTTTCTTCCCGTCGCCCTGGCCCAGCCGGATCGAGCCGACGAGATGTGATTGAAACTAAGAAAAATTAAAAATATTATATTGATTTTGCGCACGCCCTACTCGGGCGATATCGACTCGAGGCTTCTGCGCGTGGTCCTGACGCCCAGCAGCACCACCACGCCGCCCACGCTTGCAAGTATTGCCAGGACGGTGAAGAAGCCTATGAGGCCGTAGTCCATGTAGGCGAGCGGCGCTATCGCCATGACCGATATTATCGACCCTATGTGCCCTATTCCGTCCGTCCAGGCTACGCCGGTGCTCCTTGCCTCCGTTGGGAAGTTCTCGGCGGCGTATATGTAGAGACCGGAGGCCAGCCAAGTATTTGCCACGTCCGTTATGAAGTAGAAAAGTATGAGCAACGGTATCGAGTGCATCAGCACGCTGTTCGCCATTCCCACGAGCCCCAATATGCCCAGCAGGAACGCCACCGCTATCGCGTGCTTCCTCTCCATGCGGTCGTAGACAAGGTAGCCTACGAATGGGCCGACGGCGAAGCCGAAGCCAGCTATGCCGGCGGCGAAGAGCGTTGTGAGGATGGGCATGCCGGCCGCCGCCAGGAAGGACGGCAGCTCGAGCATCGTCGGGTATATCCAGAAGTAGTACATTATCATCACGATCAACACCAGCGCGAACCTCCAAACGTACGGCCTGGTGAACAGCTTCCTCAGCGGGAACTTCGTCGTGACCTCCTCCCTCACGGACTCGACGGAGTACTGGGGCAGCTCCTTGCCGGCTGACCTAAGCCTGTTCTCCATCTCCTCCACAATGCGCCTGGCCTCGTTTATCCTGCCGTGGGCCAGAAGCCACCTGGGGCTCTCGGGCAGCGCCCTCCTGACGACGATCGTCAGGAAAGCGGCCAGGAAGCCTATCACGAAGAGCAGCCTCCATCCCAGCGTGAGGTTCCAGCTCATCAGCGCGAACCCCACGAAGGGCGTTATGCCGGCACCGATGAACCCGAAGAACGTCCCCAGGCTCTGGTACTTGCCCCTGACCTTGGCAGGCGCCATCTCGCTGAGGTAGGCGGCCGCGACGGCCAGGTCGGCCCCTATCCCTATGCCGGTCAAGAGCCTTGAGGCGTAGATGCTGGCCAGGTTCGGCGACAGCGCGGACCAGAGGGAGCCCACCGAGTACGTTATCAGGGTTATCAGCAGCGCCGGACGCCGGCCGACCACGTCCGCTATGTGGGCGTAGAGGACTGCGCCTATCAGGTAGCCCACAAGCGATATCGTGCCTCCCAGCGCTGAGATCTCCGCCGCGGTCGACGGAGGAAGCCCGAAGGAGTAAGGTATCGCAGGCGAGGCAACGCCTATGGTGAGCACGTCCATGAGCCCGAAGAAGTAGGCCAGTCCCACCAGCACGAGCGGCGCGTACCCCCAAGGCCAATAATTGAAGCGATCGATTCTGGCTGTCAGGTCGGCCACGGCGTCTATCTCCTTTCCTCCAGACATCCTTGCGAGCGCCGCACGGCCTCCATCTCTCTTTAAAGTTTATCTTTCATTTAGTACTACTTACTATTTATTGAAGGAGGGCGGCCCGACCGGCGACGCCGCGAAGGAAAAAGGGCGGCCGCGCCCCTCTCTAGCCCGTGGAGCGCCCGCCCGACGCGCACGAGGTATTGGTGCTTGGGCGCGAGGACGTCCGCCGCGTCCTTCCCATGGCGGAGCTCGTGAGGGAGCTCGAGGGCTTCTTCCTCCGGAGGCCGGAGGTCGTGCAGCCCCAGAGGACTATAGCTAGGATGGGCGGCGGCGTGTGGCTCTTGATGCCATCCCACGTGAGAGGGTACGGGGTGTCCGTGAAGACCGTGAACGAGTACCCCCTGCCCGATCACGCGCACGGCATCATAGAGCTGTACGACGAGGGGACCGGGATACCGCTGGCGCTCCTCAACTCGGCCGAGATAACGCGCCTGAGGACGGGCGCGCTGGGGGCACTTGCAATAAAATATATTTATAAAAAGAAATCAGCTATTGTAGGTGTCATAGGCTCCGGCGAGCAGGCCGAGGGACAGCTGGAGGGCGCCGCAACAGTGCTGACAGTTGAAAGGGCATACGTGTACAGCCGCGACCCCAGGAAGCGCTCGTCGTTCGCCGCCCGCATGCGCGAGCGCCTGGGGGTGGAGGTGGTCGACGTCGACGAGGCCAAGTTGGCGGTCGAGCGCGCTGACGTCGTTCTTGTGGCGACTAATTCGGAGGTCCCGGTGCTCTCAGGCGAATGGCTGCGCGAGGGCTCGCACCTGAACAGCTTGGGGACGCTGCCCGAGAGGAGGGAGCTCGACGACGAGACGTTCAGGAGGGCCAGCTTGGTGGTGTTCGATTCCTACGAGGGCGTCATGAGGGAGGCCGGCGACGTCATCCACGCGATCGGGAGCGGCGCGCTCGATCGGCGCAAGATAGCGGGCGAGCTCGCGGACGTCGTAAGATCCGGCGGCATAAGGCGCGCCGACGGCGACATCACGCTGTTCAAGAGCGTAGGCATAGGATACCTGGACGCGATAGCCGCCCGTCTCGCGTACTCAAGGGCGCGCGAGGCCAACGTGGGATCCCGCGTGATGGTTTAGTACGCCAGAGCGAGCGTCCTCGGGCGGCGATCCCTCGTATACCGCCGCCAGGACCTCGCGCACCCTCCTCCTGAGCTCATCCTCCGAGCCGGCCACGACGCAGACGTGGCCCATCTTCCTCCTGGGCCTCGCCTCCGACTTGCCGTACCACCAGAGCTTCGTCCCGGGTATCGAGAGGACCTCGCGCACCTTGAGAGCCTCGCGCGATACCCCGAGCACGTTCACTATGCCGGCGGGCCTCAGGAGCTCCGTGGATCCAAGCGGCATGTCCAGTATAGCCCTCACGTGGTTCTCGAACTGGCTTGTCGCGGCCCCGCAGAGCGTCCAATGCCCCGTGTTGTGCACCCTGGGCGCGAACTCGTTGACCAGGATCCTTCCATCCCTTGAGACGAGGAACTCCACCGCCAGCACGCCCACGTAGTCCAATGCCCTCGCCAGGCGGAGCGCGATCCCGGAAGCCTCCTCCGCGGCGGCGCCGCTCGCCGGGGCCACGCTGTAAAGCAGTATGCCCTCCAGGTTATGGTTCTCGGCCGCGGGGTAGACGGCCTCCTCGCGGCGCGAGCGCGCCACTACGACCGATATCTCGGACTCCACGTCGATCAGCTCCTCGGCCACCACCGGATACCGCAGGTCCAGGGAGAGCGCCTCCCCGGGATCCCTGACGGGGCGGACGCCCTTTCCGTCGTACCCGCCGTAGGTGGCCTTGGCCATCAGGGGGCCGCGCGCGCGAACGAGCTCCGCCAGCTCCTCCGGCGAGCGGGCGACGCGGAAGTCCGCCGTCGGGATCCCCAGGTCGAGGAGGAGGCGCTTCTCCAGCGACCTGTCCTGCTTCGCGAGGAGGGGCGCCAGCCCAGGCCTTAGAATCCCGCGGGATTCGGCCTCCAGGGCTATCCCCGAGTCCACGTTCTCGAACTCGTAGGTCACGACGTCGCTCCAGGACAGGAAGTCCCGCCATCCCTCGGGCCTAAACGCGACGTCCGCCGCCCTGGCCGCGGGGGCCGCGGGATCGGGGTCCAGGACTCCGAAGGATAGCCCAAGCTTCCTGCCCTCCAGTATCATCATCCAGCCGAGCTGGCCCCCGCCCATTATCCCCACGCGATGCCCATCGCTCATCGAGGGAAGCCCCCAGCGTCTCTTCCCTCAGGGATGCCATCAGCGCCTCCACCCTCTCCCTGATCTCGGGGTGCTTGATCCCAAGTATCCTGGCGGCCAGCAGGGCGGCGTTCCTCGCGCCGCCTATCGCGACCGTCGCCACCGGGACGCCGTACGGCATCTGGACTATGGAGAGCAGGGAGTCCACGCCCCCTACGTCCTTCGTCGGAATCGGGACCCCTATGACGGGGAGGGGCGTGAGGGAGGCGGTCATCCCGGGAAGGTGCGCCGCGCCCCCCGCCCCCGCTATTATCACCTCTATCCCCCTCGAGGCGGCGGACCTCGCGTACTCGAACATCAGATCCGGGGTCCTGTGCGCCGAGACCACCCTCGCCTCGTACGGTATCCCCAGGGATCTGAGGACCTCCGCCGCCTCCCTCATCACCGGCCAGTCGCTCCTGCTGCCCATTATTATGCCAACGAGCGGGCCCACGGGCGCAGGCGGATTCCGGAGTTTAAAATCCGTTCTAGCACCTAACGTTTAAAATTTACGCGCGCGTTTAATCAAGATTTTAGAGGTATTTCCGCGGACTGCGCGCGTGGGAGGGAGGCGCTACAGGGACCTGGGGGTTGACCCTCAAAAGGCAGGGGTCGAGCATCTATCGTCGCTCGTGAGGGCCTCGTTCAGGGGGTTCGCCGACGTCATGAGGGATCCGGAGGTCCCGGGCAGGGGGCTGGTCCTTCACGTTGACGGGGCCGGCTCCAAGCCCATAGTCGCGTACCTGCGCTACAGGGAGCTCGGGGATCCATCCTGGTTCGCGGGCCTGGCCCAGGACGTCCTGGCGATGAACGTGGACGACGCGGCCGCCGTCGGCGCGAGGCCCCTGCTCTTCGCGGACTACGTGGTCTACAACAGCCTCAGGATAAGGGGGGAGGACCTGCTGCCGGCGCTTGCGTCAGGCCTCTCGAGGTCCCTGTCCGCCCTGGACGAGGCCCTGTCCGGGCTCGGCGGGGGCCCAGCGCTCGCGGGAGGGGAGACCGCGCAGTCGCCTGACCAGGTCGGGACCCTGGACGTCGCGGGGGCCATCCTGTCCTCCCTCGCGCTCGACGACGTGCGCCACCTGGAGGTGCGCGAGGGGATGGTCGTCGTAGGGCTCAGGAGCGGCGGCAGGTCCAGGTGGGAGAGCGGGGAGAACAGCGGGATAATGTGCAACGGCCTCACTCTCGCCAGGAGGGCGCTGCTTTCGAGGCACTACTCTGATAAGTACCCCGAGTCCAGCCTCGGCTCCCCTTACTTCGGCAGGTTCCGGCTAGACGACGAGCCCGAAGGCCTCGGGATGACCGTGGGGGAGGCGCTCTCCTCGCCCTCCAGGATATTCGCCCCCGTCGCCCTCGAGGCCCTTCGCCGCTGCGGCGATTCGCCCATTTCGATGGTGCACGTGACCGGGGGAGGGCACACGAAGATAATGAGGGTAGGCTCGGGCGTCCGCTACGTCCTCGACGCCCTGCCGGAGCCCGACCCGATATTCAGGATCGTG
>CAYFFS010000009.1:0-46193 GCA_964342765.1 uncultured Nitrososphaerales archaeon
GAGGCAATGAAGAAGCTGGAGCGCAACGAGCCGCTCTCCTGGGAGGACCTGCAGGCGCTCTACGCCTCGGATGGTTCCAGCTGACACGCTTAATTCCCGGCGAAGGCCTTCTAGAGGGCGGATGGAGAGGGGCAGCAGGATACTGGTGCTCAACGTGGACAGGGACGACGACCTGGGCATCAAGGCCTCTATCAGGACTCCCTTGGTTGGGAGGGACGCGTGCCTCGACGCGGCGGTCAGGCTAGCGCTGGCCGATCCGGAGGAGGCGGACGCGAATGGAATATTCGCGGCGGTGCGCCTGGCGGATGACCTTAGGGCGAAGGGCTACGACGTTGAGGTGGCGGTGCTCTCAGGCCATCACACGAGCTCCTTCGAGGCTGACAGGAGGATCAGGGAGCAGGCCGAGAGGGTGATATCGGAGGTCAGGCCGTCCGGCGTGGTATTCGTGTCCGATGGCGCGGACGACGAGCTGGTCCTGCCAATCCTGCAGCAGCTGGCGCCAATTCTAAGCGTGCGCAGGGTCGTGATAAGGCACAGCGGGTCGATAGAGGAGAGCTACGAGGTACTGGCGAGGTACCTAAGGATGGCGGTCAGCGACCTGAGGTACTCCAGGTACGTGCTAGGGGTGCCCGGCCTGCTCCTCATCCTCCTCGGGCTCATGTCGCTTTATCACCTAGAGGTGTACGCAGGATATGCGATTCTTCTTCTGCTGGGCGCCGCGATGATATACAAGGGGTTCGGCATCGATGACGCGCTGGCGCGCGCGAGGCGCTCCCCAATATTCAACCTGACAATATTCACCCTGGCGGCCTCCGCCATCATGGCCGCGGCGGGCATCGTGCAGGCGGCGCACGTCGTCGAGTCGCTGAGCCCCAGCGCCCCGCCGCGCGGCGTGTCCCTAGTTCAGTACGAGTTCGGCGCCGGAATGGCGGCGGCGCTCCCCTACCTGATGGCCGCCTTCCTCCTTTACCCGCTCGTCATGACGGTCTACTATGCCTTCAGGAGGAGCCACAAGTACCTGAGGAGCTTGAGCGCGTTCGCCGCCGCGGCGCTTCTCTATTACCCCCTGATGGAGCTTGCGCTCTTCATAGAGAACCCCTACAGGCCGGTCTCCTTGGTGCTGCTTGCGCTCCTCATAAGCCTGGCGGCCCTTGCGCTCCTAACGTACTTCATATACAGGATCTACTCGAGGCGCAGGAGGACGCAGGAGGCGGCCATGGGAAACGTTTTACCCTAGCCGAGGGATCTGTGGAGGCCGTTGGGGGCCGGGAGGAAGCTCTACAGGATCGCCAGGGCGGCCGCGGCCGCCCTGGGCGCGTACTCGCTCTACGAGTGGCTCCTCGAGAGGTACGTGTCCTCCGGCCCCGTGCCATCCCACGTTGGAATAATACTTGACGGGAACCGCAGGTGGGCGGATGAGGCTGGGCTACCAAGGTGGATGGGGCATCGCTACGGGGCCGACAGGCTGGAGGAGGCCCTGCGCTGGCTCCTTGACCTAGGAGTTAAGACCGTCACCGTGTACGCCCTCTCCATAGAGAACATGGAGAGGAGGCCAAAGGAGGAGGTGGAAAGGCTCCTCGACCTAATAGAGGAGCGCGCCAGGAAGCTCGCGAGGGATCCCATGATACACGAGAGGAAGGTGCGCGTCAGGATGATAGGGGACAGGGAGAGGTTGCCCGCCCGCGTTCGCGAGGCCCTCGAGGAGGCCGAGAGGGCCACCGAGGACTACAAGGGCTTCACGCTCAACCTGGCGGTCGCATACAGCGGGAGGGAGGAGATAGTGCGCGCGGCCAGGCGCATAGCGCAGATGGCGGCCTCCGGGCAGATAAGGCCGGAGGACGTCGACGAGGACCTCCTGTCCTCGCTGATGTACACGGAGGGCCTGCCGGACCCCGACCTCATAATAAGGACCTCCGGCGAGTTCAGGCTCAGCGGCTTCCTGATGTGGCAGAGCGCGTACAGCGAGCTGGTCTTCCTGGACGTGTACTGGCCGGAGTTTCGCCGCATAGATCTGCTCAGGGCCGTGAGGATCTACCAGGGGAGATCCCGTCGCTTCGGCGGCTGAGTGCCTTCTCCAGCTCCGCCTCGCTGAGGGGCCCCTTCGCGTCCCTCAGGAGCTCGCCCACGGTCGGTTCCCCTTCCACGCCAACCCTCAGGTAGCCGAACCTCCTCACTATCGTGCGGGGATCCATGGGCCCGCGGAAGCGGGAAGCTATCATCTTGGCCCTCTCCCTGGGGCCCGGGAGGCGGTAATCTCCCCCTTCCAGGATTGCCATGAACCTGGAGGCGTCCTCGGCCATCGCCAAGTTGTTGAAGAAGACGTACGCGTCCCGATATCCCTTGACTATCTCCGCCAGCCTCAGGAGCTCCTCGCTCCTGTACTGGTAATCGTAGCGGGGAAGCCTCCCGTGGAGCCTGAAGTAGGCCGCCCCCTCCACGTGCACGGGGGGCCAGACCAGCGGATCGGTCACATGGGTAACCCCTGCGGCCTCCAGCGCGCCCCTCAGCTCCCCTGAGCGGGAGCTCCACCCCTCCCCCCTCACCTCCAGCCCTATGCCGAACTCGCCGCGCCTTGGCCTGAAGAATTCCGCTATCCTGCGGATGTTCTCGTCCGTGGGCCCGAAGGAGGGCGGCATCTGGACTATCACGTACTCCGCCCTCATAGCCCTCGCCATGGCGACGGTGTGATCCCATGAGGAGGCGACCTCACGCGTGTCCCTGAGCAGGCCATAGCCCTCGGGCTTCCCCTCGGGCTTCCCCCTGTACCTCCTCCAGGTTGGGCTGCTGGTTGGGTGGGAGACCCCTTGGAACGCCTTCATCGTCAGGCGGAAGCCCTCGCCTAGGATCGACCTCCACCTGGCGAGCGTGTCCGTCCCCAGGATCCTGTAGAATGTCTCCTGGACCTCCATGGCGCGGAAGCGGCGCGCGTACTCCGCCAGGGACAGGCCGGCCCTCCCGCAGCAGCCAACCGCTATCACGCCTCAGGGAATCGCGCGCCCGGATAAACGCTTAATTCGACGGACGGCTCAAGGCGACGCGTGGCGGGCTTCGCCCTGGTGCCCGTGAGGTTGCGGTCTAGGGAGGACCTGGCAAGGCTCGCGTGCGCCCTGGAGAAGATACCTAAGCCCATCATAGCGCTGAGGAAGGGAAACGGCTACCTCGTTGGGACGATGGGGGAAGGGGTGGGGGAGGATCGCTCGCTCTTCTTCTACCACGAGGAGCAGGAGGTGGGCGACTACCTATGCTATCGCCTGAGCGAGGGAAGGGAGGCCGCATACTATTCGCAGGAGGCATCGCCCCTCCCGGCCCTCTGCTCCCCGGTGGTGAGGTTGGCGGGCCTTCCCATCTCGGGGGCTCGCGCCGACGGCAGGAGGCGCGGCGTGCTCCCGGTGGAGGCGGAGGACCTGCAGAGCGTGGCCAAGATGGGCCTGTACCGCGCGGCGCTCGACGAGTCCCCCGAGGTCCTGTACTTCGCGCCCTGCAGCCCCGACGTCCTGGGCAGCTTCGTCAGGGCCTCAGAGGAGGACGGCCCACTTCTATTCCTGCGCTATAAGCATCCGGATCCATCCCATCCATACCTTAAGGTTAACCCGAGCAGGGCCGGCCGCCCAGAGTTCGTGGCGGAGCCGAGGGAACCGGGCTACGTCTACATGAAGGTCGTAAGGTTGGGGGAGTGCCCGGACTTCCTGTCCGCCTCAGGGAGGCCTGATGAGGGACCATCCGACTAACCCCTGGTATATCAGCTGGGCCGCGAACCCCGCTATTATTATGCTGAGGAGCCTGCTCAGCGCCTTTATCCCGTTCCTCCCCATGATCTTGGATATGGAGGCGGAGAACCTCAATATTAGGGAGGTGAGGGCCGCCACGACCGCCATCGCCAGCAGGACCTCCAGCAGGGGCCTCGTGTCCGACATTATTATCAGGGTGACTGCCGTTCCGGGTCCCACCAGGAGGGGCGAGGCGAGCGGAACGACGGCCGCCTCCTGCGGGTCCAGGGAGAGGGACCTGAAGCCCTCGCCCATTATGTCGACCGCCAGGATCATCAGCAGGACGCCGCCGCCTATCATGAAGCTGTACACGCTGACGCCGAACAGTTGAAGCAGGAGGTTGCCGACGAGCGCGAAGAACGCCAGGAGGATCACCATGGTCACCACGACGGTCGTCCACAGCCTTGGGCGCTCCTTGGGGCTCAGCTCCTCCTCGAAGTAGACGTAGAGGGGGAGCGCCGCTATGGGGTCCATGACCGCGAATAGCTGGATGCTCATTATCGCCACCTGCATCGGGCTGAAGCTCAGGGAGATGGCGTGGGGACCTACGAGCGCTACCTTGAGGACCGCGAGCGCAGCCAGGAACGCCAGGAGCCCCAGGTACCTCCTATGTCCCGCGATCCTTCTGCTCAATTCTCCTCAGCGTCGCCCACTCCCTCCTAGCGATATATGGATAATCCCTCCACCTGGTCGTCCATGAGAGCAGGAACCTCAGGGTCCTTCCGTCGTGCGGATATCCCGATCCCAGGTCCCCGTAGCGCGCCCGGTACGCTGCTATGGCGCGATCCCTGTGGACCTTGGCTACCACGCTCGCGGCCCCTACGACCGGGTAGAGCAGATCCGCGTGGTGCCTGGCGAGAACCCTAGTGCGGGCGCCCATGCCAGCGGCCATCCCCTCCACCAGAGAGCCGAACCTCTCGGCCACCGGATCCGGCGAGTCCACGATGGCAATGTCGGGGTTCGCGGCGCTTATCAGTTTGGCGAACGCCGCCGCCTCCAGGCGGTTCAGGTTGCCGCCCCTCGCCCTCGTGGAGCGATCGACCGCCCAGGGAGGGATGAGCAGGACGCGCCAGTCGGCTATCCTCATGACGGCGCGGGCCACGCGCTCCCTGGACCTGGGAGGGAGCAACTTGGAGTCCTTGGCGCCCGCCGCCCTCAGGCTCGCCTGATCCTCAGCCCTCACGACGACTATCGCGACCGCAAGCGGGCCCAGGAGGCTCCCCCTGCCCGCCTCGTCGAGCCCGGCGATCCTCAACTCGGATCCTCGACGAGCGCCCTGACGACCTCGCCGCTGAGCCCGTCCCTGTTCTCCTCGGTCACCTCCAGGAGCAGGCCCTCGGGGTGCCTGGCGAACGCCCTCATTAGGGGGTCCGACATCGAGCGGTGGACTACGACTATCGCCTTCACCGGTGAGTCCAGGATCTTCGACACGCTCCTCCTGAAGGACGGGCTGAGGAGCTCCATAGGGCCAACCTCGTCGCAGAGCACGACGTGGGCCGACGAGAGGGCGCGCTCCATCACGCGTGGGACGAACTCCTCCAGGCCCTTCAGGTTCACGCGATACTTGCCAACCCTGGGGCCCTGCCCGGAGACGTCAGCGAGGATCTCGCGCTCGCCCGTCGAGAAGTCGACGAGCTCGAACCCCCTCCTCACAACGCCCTCCCTCACCTCCCTCGTGTAGAAGCCGTCCACAATTAGCCCCTTGGCCCTCAGGGCCTTGGCGGCCGCGACCGCTATGGTCGTCTTACCTATGCCCGGCCTCCCGGTGAGCGCTACTATTCTTCTCCCCACGTCCAGCGAGCGGGCGAAGCCGATATATTAACTGAGCAGCCCACGCGCGGCGTGGACGTCGTGGAGCACGTCGAGGGGCGCACCAAGCTCCTGGTGCCGCTGGCCAGCCTGAAGTCGCGCGGCCCGCCCCCCAAGAACCCGGCCTTCTTCAACCCGCTCGCGTCCGTGACGAGGGACTTCGCTGTGCTCTTCTACGCCGCGCGCTCGGCGCAGGCGCAATCTAAGATTAGGCTGCTCGACGCCCTCGCCGGCGTAGGGGCCCGCGGCATAAGGGTGGCGAACGAGTCTTCCACCTCGATAGATGTTCACCTTAACGACGCGAACCCTGCCGCCGCAGATCTAGCTAGGAGGAACTGCGAGATAAACGGCATCTCTGACAGGTGCGAGGTCAGCGTCGAGGACGCGAACGTGTTGATGTACTCGGCGCCGCGCCGTGGGGAGAGGTTCGACGCGATAGACGTGGATCCCTTCGGGTCACCTGTGCCGTTCGTGGAGGCAGCGCTCTCCACGGTGCGCCTGGGCGGCGTAGCTGCGTTCACCGCGACGGACCTCTCGGCCCTGACCGGCAAGTCGAGGGCCTCGGGGCTCAGGAAGTACTACGTGGACCTGAGCCCAACGGACTTCCCGCACGAGGTAGCGGCGAGGGCCCTCGCGGGGTACCTGGTGATAAGGGCTGCCTCCAGGGAGAGGGGGGCCAGGCCCCTCTTCGCGCACGTGGACTCCCAGTACGTGCGCGTGTACGTGGAGGTGAGGGGATCCGCGCGCGCGGCCGACGAGTCCCTCAGGGGCATCGGCTACCTGGAGTACTGTCCCCGCTGCCTCTATAGGGGGATCCGTGCGGCCGACGAGCGGGGCCGCACGTGCCCCTACTGCGGCGGAAAGCTACAGATCCTGGGGCCGCTCTGGCTGGGGGATCTCTTCGATCGCGGCCTTTTGGAGGCGATGCTGAGGGAGTCGGAGTCGAGGGGTTGGTCTGGAAGGTCCAAGGTACTGTCAAGGATGCTGCAGGAGGTGGGGCTTCCGCCCTACTATTATTCGCTGGACAGCATCGCGGACGCCCTCGGGATATGCGTGCCGCGCGTGGACTCGGTGGTCGAGGAGCTCAGGTCCCTGGGGTATAAGGCGGCCAGGAGCGGCATCTACGGCCTGGGCGTCAGGACCGACGCGCCACACGGAGAGGTCATCGAGGCGGTGCGCCGCCTATCGCCCTGTGGGCCGCCTCCTGAGCCCAAGGGCGACCACGTATAGCTCGCTGCTCTGGGGCCTGCTCGCCCTGGGCTTGACTATGTGAACGTCCGCGAAGCTCGACCTGACCTCCCTTATGAATGAGTCAAGCTCCTCGCCCTGGAAGACCTTGAAGACCGCGTTCCCCCCGTCCTTCAGGACGGAGCGGGCGACCTCCAGCGCCCTCCTGGAAAGCGCCATCTGCCTCGCGTGGTCGAGCTCCCACGTCCCGCTTATGTTGGGCGAGAGGTCGCTCAGCAGGACGTCGTATCCAAAGGGCGCGTAGGAGCGCAGCGCCTCCTCTATGCCGGGATCCATCACGTCGGCCCTCAGGAAAACGACGTTTCTCAGGCCCACGTCCGTCTCCTTAAGGTCCACTCCCACCACGCGCCCCTCCTTCCCGACGAGCTTCGAGGAGACCTGGAGCCATCCCCCAGGATGGCAGCCCAGGTCCAGGACGCGGTCGCCGCGCCTGATGACGCCGAACCTCCTCTGGATCTCGAGGAGCTTGAAGGCCGACCTGCTCCTATACCCTCTCTGCTTCGCGAGCCTCCAGTATAGATCCCTCTTCGCCTCACTGGGCCTCATCGTCCGCCGATGACCTCTTGCGATAGCTCTCCAGGAGCCACCTCTCCAACAGGGGGCAGTTCTCGGGCGAGATCTGCCCGCCCGGCTCGCACATGCTCTCGTAGGGGCACGTGAGGCAGGGAAGGCCCTCGACGCTGCTCGTGTCTATGGGGATCACCAGGGGCACTAGCCTGTAGGTCCACCTGCCGTTCTGCAGGACCTTCTCCCTCACTATGAGCCTCCTCTTCTCGAGCTTCGTGGCGATCCTTGATCCGTCCCTGCTGGTCAGGTTCAGCTTCTTCCAGAGCTCGCTCTGCAGCAGCCCCTTCTCCCCGCTGCTTAGTATGAGCCTGTACACCCTGCTTATCAGGTCCTCCTCCTCGTCAGACAACGTGCCCGATGCGCCCAGCTCTCTCTATAAAGGCTTTTTAGTGGCCGCCGCTATGCGAGGCGATGCCTCGCGTAGCGGTTGTCACGGAGGGGCGTTCCGGGCTCGACGACGTGGTGGCCCAGAGATTTGGCCGCGCGCCCACGATAACTATAGTGGATCTGGGGGCCGACGGAGGGATAGCCGGCATCAGGATCATAGAGAACCCCGGCGCGTCGGCGTCGGGCGGCGCCGCCGTCAAGACCGTGCAGGTGTTGGTCAAGGAGGGGGTCGACCTCGTCGTGGGTCCAAGCTTTGGGCCAAACGCGCAGGCAATACTGGTCGAGATGAACATAAGGAGCCTGGTCGTGGGGCCGGGAACTAAGGTCAGGGACGCCCTGGCGGCCGCGCTGAAGGAGCTGGGCATACCCGGCAATTTACATGGCTAGTGGCTGTGCGGCAAATAACGTTCCGCAAGTTAGAAGGGAGAGGGGCTTTAGGCGCGCTTCTTAACTGATCCATGGATTCGACCTAGGGCGCAAATTTGATATTCTAAGCCGGAATTAGATCATTTATCCGATGAGGCCGGGCGGGTGGACGAAGGTCGACAGGGCATCCTTTGAGGAGGCCGTGAGGCAGAAGATGAAGGAGGTGGAGGCCAGGGCGAGCCTCGCCCCGCTGTCGTCCAAGCTGAGGCTCGTTCCGTTCTCCAAGGCGCTCAGGATACTCCCAAGGTGGCTCGAGGAATCCCTCCCTTTCCTCATGCCAAGGGGGCCGATCTACGGGTTCGAGGCGTTCGCGTTCACGCCCGAAGGGGAGGTCCCGCTCGGCGCCGTGGTGATAGTCGGTATCTACGACGAGGGCTCGGGCGAGGGCGTGATAGTCGATGATGAGTGGATAGATGCCCAGCTCGTGGAGGTCGAGGAGCTGCTGAGGGAGGCGCTCGGCTCAGGAGCCCCTTAGAGCTCAGGCGGCTTTATCATCAGCGGCCTGTAGACGGCGGGCTTTGAGGGGCGGTGCCTGGAGGACCACCCCCTCAGGTCGCTCAGTATCTCGTGCACCTTTCCCGCCACCTCCAGCAGCGCCTTGGAGGCAGGGGCCTCCGGGTAAACCTTGATCAGCGGCCTCGCCTGGGCCATGGCCCTCGGCACGTGGTCGTCGTAGGGTATCATTCCCAGGACGTCCATGTTCTCCTCCTTCGCGTACTTGAGGAGCTCCTCCACGAAGCCGGGGTTGACGTCATATTTGTTCACGACGAGGGCGGACGGTATCATCATCTGCTTCGCAACGACGTGTACCCTCTTCAGGTCGCTCATGCTTGCGGCCGTGGGCTCGGCCACCAGTATTGCGACGCTCGCCCCCACGAGAGACGATATGACCTGGCAACCTATGCCGGCCGCTGCGTCCACGACGGCTACCGTGCCTTCTCCCGCGGCGGACCTTGCCCTGTTCTTGACCTCAGTCACGAGCTTTCCTGTGTTCGGCCTGCCGGGCAGGAGCTCGGAAGTCCAGAGGGGGAAGCCGTACTTGGTCCTGGCGCGCCTGATGACGCCCCTGCGCACCCTGCTCCTCACTATGGCCCTGTAGGGGCACGCGAGGGTGCAAGTGAGGCAACCCTCGCATATTACCTTGTTTATTGAATATATACCGTTGATCACGGATATCGCGCCGAAGGGGCAGGCCTCCGCGCAGATGCCGCAGGCGGTGCACTTGGACTGATCTATCTCCGCCACCCAGGCGTCCTCGTAGGGCTCCTCCAGCTCCCACGAGTCAACCTCGAGCACCAGGTGCAGGTTGGGCGCGTCGGCGTCCGCGTCTATTGCGATCACGTCCCTCCCCTTCTCCTTCAGGTATATCGCCAGCGTCGACGAAAGCGTGCTCTTGCCGACGCCCCCTTTCCCGCTCGCCACGACGACCTCCACCACCAACGCCATCACCTCAAAGCACTTCCAGGACCTCGCGCGCCAAGGACGAGAGGATCCTTGAGACCTCGTGGTCGGGCGCGGCCTCGACTATCGGCGTCCCCCTCGCGTAGTGCCCCACCACGTCCCTCGAATAGGGGATCCTCGCCGCCAGGCGCGCGCGGTGCATCCTGGCGATCCTCTCCACGCCGTCCACGATTAGCTCCGAGGACCCTATGCCCCATCTGTTGACCGCAACCCAAGCCTCTATCCCCAGCTCATCCAGCACGCGCAGTATCAGCTCGAGATCGTGAAGCCCCAGCGGCGTGGGCTCCGTGACCGCGATAGCCAACCTCGAGCCGCTCAGCGCCATGGCTATGTGGTTGGCGGTTCCGGCTCCCGTGTCGACGAGCAGGAGATCCCTCGCCAGCCCCATGGCGCGCCTCTTGGCGGCGAGCACCACGGGCGGCGTGTGCTCCTCCCCCTCCCTTAGGACGCCCGTGACCAGGGTGAACCCTCCCCGCGGGACCGTCGTCATGTAGGTGTATCCCAGGATCCTCCGCCCCTCCAGTATCGCCTTGGTCGGACACGCGTAGTAACAGGCCCTGCACCCGCTGCACAGGCGGGGGATAACTATGGGCAGTCCCTCCCTGCCCATCATTATGGCTCCCGTGTCGCACGCGTTCGCGCAGGCCTCACACCTGGTGCAGTCCCTGTACTTGATGTAGGGGACCATCACGGCGACCGGCTCCTCGTTCTCCAGCGGAACCCCGAGCAGTATGTGGTCGTTGGCGCCCTCGGCGTCCAGGTCCGCCAGCACCAGGTCCCTCTCGCGCGCCAGGAGGAGCGCTAGATTAACCGCCACGAAGCTCTTGCCAGTTCCGCCCTTTCCCCCGGTGATCCCTAGGGCCGCCCTCAACCGCCGGCCCCCTCCAGGAGCTTCCTATACCTGGGATCGCGTACGACCAGCCTGTTCAGGGATACGTCGTCCAATCCCTTGACCTGGTCAAGCACCTGATCCAGGATCCTCGAGAGGTCCTCCTCCAGCTCCACGGGCGCTCCGCATGCGTACTCAACGCACTTCCTGTCCCTGTTTATCCTGAGACATTCGTCCCTTCCATCCATGGCCGCATCCTTTACCTTCTCCAGCTCCGGTATCGAGAAGCCGCCCTCGAACCCCTCGACCCTGAAGTCCGCGAGGGGCCTTCCTAACTCCTCCAGCGCCCTCCAGTTGGCCAGGACCAGCGCGCGACTGGCCCGGAAAGGGTGGATGCAGCCCTCGCGCCTCGCTATATATGCCAGGAGCTCCCGGACGCCCGGCACGTTCGCTCCGCGGGCATTTGCGTTTTAAACTTTAACCGGGGTCCCGAGGGCCGACTCGTACTCCTCCTCCACCAGCTTCAGGATCGGCAGCCCCCTGGCCGCGGCCAGGAGCAGGGCTCCGCCCATGGCGACGCCCTCCTTGACGTATCCCCGATCGTAGGCCCTGAGGCCTGGGAAGCGCGACTCGGCGAAGCTCACCCTCGTGACCTCCACGTCCAGGACGCCGACGTCCTTGGCCAACCCGAGGAGGTCCGAGCTTCCGTCGTCGGCCACCCAACCCGTGGTCGCCACCTTCACCTTCGACGGGTCGCCGCCGAGCGCCTTGATGAGGGCTGCGACCGCCATCATCTGGGTTCCTCCGGCCAGGATGGGCCTTCCCCCCTCCTCAAGGATCCCTAAGGCTATCGCTGCTACCCCGGCGTGGACCGGGTCCCCGAGCTCGGAGAGCACGTCGACCGGATCCCTAGGCCTCCCCGCCCTTCTCAGGCCCTCCTCCACGACCTTGGCCTTAAGCTCCTTCGGGTTCGTCGGGCCGGCCGACGACGTCCTCCCCCAGGCGTCATAGCCCAGGGCCACCAGGATCGCCATGGCAGTCGTCGTCCCCGCCGGCATCGTCTCGCCTATCATTACCTCGCCTGCCCTGGCCATCTCCCTGCCCAGGACGACGCCGTTTGACAATATGGACGCCACGGACTCGCGCGACATAGCTGGCCCCTTCCTGAAGTCCCCGCCGGGCTCCCCTCCCAGGTCCACAAATGGAATCTTCGGCCTCACCCTGCCGCCAGCGAAAGCCACGAGCCTAGGCAGGTCGCGCGTCAGGGCCCTGGTTACCAGGGCGGGCGAGGGCACGCCGTCCGGCGTCACGGGTATTCCGCGCAGGCTGAGGGAGCGCCCCAGCAACAGGTACTCGACGTCCGCGGCCGGCGTGTAGTGGGTCAGCTCCGGCGAGGCCCCGGCCACCGTTATCCCAGGTATTAGGGAGATGTCCGTGGTCCCAGCCACCACAATTATTACGTGGCCCACGCGTGGCCCGGGACCTCCCCCGATTTAACCGCGACCTCAGGGGGAGATCACCCTTCCCGCGGCGTACCTGAATATGTTATACACGTAGCGGCCCCTCCTCTGGAACCACTCCTCGGCTACGAAGCACAGCGGGGAGCCAAACGCCCTGGAGGCCTCGGAGGCCCTCAGGGCGAAGGACGTGAGGGCCGGGACCGAGCCGCGGATCCCCAGCTGCGCGTAGGCCAGCGCCCAGATGGCGGACAGCGAGTAGACGCAGACGCCCTGGCCGGCTGCCAGCGCGTCCACGAGCTTGGAGAGGGCGGAGTCCAGGTCACCTACGTCTATTGCGGGCATTGCGAGGGAGGGGAACATCCTGCACATCCTCCCCGAGTAGTCCAGGATCCTCATGCCCCTTGAAGAGGCGAACTCCGCAAGGGCGGCCTCGCGCCCCCTGTGCAGCAGTAGCAGCTCCAACGTCCCTAAGATGGCGCGCGGGGCTTTAAGCCTGTGCTCGCACGCGGGGACGGCGCTATCGTGAAAAGCAGCCCCTCCAAGGAGGGCCGCGTGATAGAGCTCGACGCCAGCCTCGGGGAGGGCGGAGGCCAGGTCCTGCGCTATTCGTTGGCTCTGGCGTCGATAACGGGGCGGGAGATCAGGCTCTTCAACATCAGGAGGAGGAGGGAAAGGCCGGGGCTTCAGCGCCAGCACCTGGCGGCCCTTAAGTTGCTCGCGGAGATGACCGACGCGCAGGTCGAGGGGGATGAGCTGGGGTCGACCGAGGTCGTCTTCAGGCCCTCGGGCGGCGTCCGCGGCGGAAGCTACTTCGTGGACGTGGGCAGCGCAGGGTCCATATCCCTTGTTCTTCAGGCGGCCCTCCCCGTGATGGCGTTCGCCGACTCCCCCGTGGAGCTCAGGCTAAGGGGAGGAACCGACGTTCCGAAGAGCCCCACCTACGACTACCTCTCCGGCGTCCTCCTGGAACACCTGAGGCACATGTCATATAACGTCAGGCTGGAGCTCATCAGGAGGGGGCATTACCCGCGCGGAGGTGGCGAGGTGAGGGCGAGGAGCCCGGGCAGGACGCAGCTTGATCCTCTAAGGGCGGAGGCGAGGGGACGCCTGTTGCGCGTGGAGGGAAGGAGCCATGCCACGAACCTTCCCAGGCACGTCGCTGAGAGGCAGGCCAGCGCGGCGCTCTCCGAGCTGAGGGACCTGGGGGACCTGCCTGCGCGCGTGGACGTGGAGGTGAGCGAGGGCCTTGGGCCGGGATCCGGAATCGCCGTATGGGTCGTCACGGAGTTCAGCGTGCTTGGATCGGACTCCCTCGGCGAGCGCGGGAGGCCCGCCGAGGACGTGGGCAGGAGCGCGGCCAGGATCCTGAAGGAGGACCTATCGACGGGCGCCGCGCTCGACAGGCACGCCTCCGACATGTTGCTCCCGTACATGATGTTCGCGGAGGGCGTCAGCGTCGTCACGGGATCCTCCCTGACCTCCCACGCGATGACCGTCGTGGAACTCGCAAGGAGAATAGCTCCGGGGGTGCGCGTGGACCTGCAGGGGGATCCCGGGAGGCCGTTCCGGCTGACCGTTGAGGGCCGTCCTCCATCTCGCGCGCGACGAATCCTGATCCGTGGCCGCGGACGCCTTATAAAAGGGGGAGGGCCGGTCAGGCGCGTGCCGTCCTCCGCCCTCGGGCCCGTCCGCGACGTCTGGGATCACGTATCAAGGCTCAGGGAAGCCGGCATGCTGGACTACGCCGGAAGGGTTCGCCTGGGGGAGCTGCCCTCCATAATAGCGAGCTCCGGACAGCGCGCCGGCATAGCCGATGTGGAGGGCTATCAGGTTCCCTTCGCCTTCAACCTAATGTCCAGCGAGGCGCACGCGGCGGTGGCGCTTGGCGTGGAGGCGGGGGAGCTCAGGCGGCGCCTGCTGGAGGCCATGGATTCGCCGAGGCCGCCTGCGTCCGTCTCGGACCTGGGCATGAGGGGCCCCCTGGAGCCTAACCTGGAGGCGCTCCCCATACCGAAGTACTACGAGGGCGATGCGGGCCGCTACTTGACCAGCTCCGTGGTGTTCGCGCGGGATAGGGATGGGAGGGCGAACGCGTCTATCCACAGGATAAGGGTCTTGGACGGGCGCAGGGGCGTGATAAGGATGGTCGAGGGCCGCCATCTTCACAGGATGTTCGTGGAGGCCGCTTCTATGAACGAGGACCTGAGGGTGGTCGTCGAGGTGGGCGCCAACCCCTTGGTGGAGCTCGCTTCTGCTTACCAGGCGCCCTATGGGCTCTACGAGGCCTGGATAGCGAATTCCTTGGCGGCCGGCGAGCTGGGGTTCGCGGAGGTTGGCGGGTTGGAGGTCCCGAAGGGGAGCGCCGTGCTCCTGGAGGGAAGGATTAGGAGGGACGTGCAGGACCTTGACCTCATGGTAGACGTGCTCGGGATGTACGACAAGCCGAGGATGCAGCCGGTCGTGGAGTTCGAGCGCATGTACCTCTCGGAAAGGCCCCTCATGAGGGGCCTTCTGGCGGGGGGTCCTGAGCACAGGTTCCTCATGTCGTATCCTGTGGAGGTAAAGCTCGAGCGCCACCTGAGGGACGTGGTGCCGGGCGTTCGGAGGGTCGTGCTCACGGAGGGAGGAGGGCGCTGGCTCCACGCGGTCGTCCAGCTGGAGAAGAGGCTGGAGAGCGACCCAAGGGCAGCGATAGTGGCGGCCTTCACCTACGATCAGTCCCTGAAGATGGTCATCGTGGTGGACGAGGACGTGGATCCATCGAACCCCGTTGAGGTTGAGTTCGCCCTAGCGACTAGGGTTCAGCCCGACAGGGACATCATCGTTATACCGGGGCTTCGCGGCTCCTCGCTCGACCCTTCGAGCGACCAGGCAACCCTCACCACGGCGAAGTGGGGAATAGATGCGACGGCTCCCCTCGGCGAGAGGGAGAGGTTCAGGCGCGCGCTCGTCAGCAGGGGGTGAGCCGCTGGAGATAAGGGGGGCCAGGGTCCTCGTCGGGGGATCCGGCTCCGGGAGGCCGCTCGTCCTTAGGAGGCCGATCTCCCCCCTTGGGGACCTGGACCACGTGAGGGGGGTGCTCCGCGCCGAGGGGGAGGAGGTGGCAGGCAGGGTGCTGGCGTTTCCGTACGCGGTAGGAAGCAGCGTCGGCAGCTACGTGCTCTACTCGCTTGCGCGGCGGGGGCTGGCGCCCGCCGCCATCCTGGTGGAGAGGGCAGACATAACTTTGGCCTCCGGGTGCGCGGTCGCCGGCATAGCGCTCGCGGAGCTGGGGCCGGAGTACAAGGAGGTCTCCGAGGCGATATCAGGATGCGGCCTGGTGTCGTTCTCCGCGCGCGTCCCAGGTCCCCTTTTAATCACCTGCTCAGGAACCTCCTGAGGGCCTCGACGAGCTCTGCGCTCACGCTGGCCGGGCTGCGGGAGGCGTCGACCCTGATGACCTCGGAGCCGGGGAAGTACCTGTCAAGCTCCAATAGTATGCGCCTGGCCTCCGAGAGGAGCCTCGCCCTGGACTCAAACGCGTCCGCGCCTCCCTCCATCCTGCTGGCCGCCACGCTCGGATCCAGGTCCAGGACCAGGAAGACGTCCGGCCTCAGGAACCTGGACTCGAGGGAGAGTATGCGGCTGGGCTCCACGCCCTGCGGGGCGTGGTAGGCCAGGTTGCTCTCGCCCCACCTCTTCGCGATGACCGCGCGGCCGTCCTTTGAAAGCCAGTGGGCCGCCGCGCGGTTGACGAGCGCCCTGTTCATGGACCAGAGGATCCACGCGACGTCCTCCTCGAGCTTCCCCCTGAGGCGACACCAGCCCTCAAGCCCTAGGTACGACCTTATCAGCTGCCCGCTCGCGAACCCGTACTCGGGCTGGCGTACCCCAAGGACCTCGTATCCCATTTCGCCCAGCACATCGACCAGGGGCCTGACGCCGGGGATGTGAGCGGGGTTGAACGCGTGGGTCTCCTTGCCGGCCCTGTCTATTCCGGTCAGGACAACGAAGAGGCCGGCCCTCCGGGCCGGCGGCTCTATGGTCAGGGACGCGGCCAGGGACATCTCGGCCCCCGCCGGCCCCAATTCGGCGGCCGCGCGGATTGCCTCGGGGTCGCCGCGTTCGACCATTCGCAGGACGCGGCCTAGCTCGGCCGCGCTGACCTCGCAGCTCATCCCTGCTCCGACACCTTGCCCTTTAGCCTCAGGACTACCTCGAGCACCTCCAGCTCCTCCTTGAGGAGCCTCAGGGTTGCGCCCCTGTCCCCGGGGTCCTTCGCGGCCCTGAGGGCCTTGACGTCCTCCTTTATCCCGTCGTAGAGCAGCTGCTCGAGGTCCCCAAGTATGTCCTTGGGGACCGCCAGCCTCTCCTCGACCTCCTCGACGCTCGTGAAGCCGGAACATCTTGGGCAGAAGGTCACCCCCTTGTACCTGAGCATTATGCCCCCGCAGTTCGGGCACGTCTCGCTGAGCAGCGTGGCCCCGCGGCGCATCAGGTCTATGACGAGCCTGTCTATGGCCCTGGAGCTCACGTGGATATCGGCTTAGGGGGTAATGTTTAAGTCTAGTGCGCCTCCCGCCAGGCTGGAGGTGACGGGTTGTCTTCCGAGAACCTGGAGAACCTGAGGCAGGCCGCCGCTATACTTCAGACGCTGGCTAACGATACTGTGATACCCAGGAACATCAGGCGCGCCATAAAGGAGGTGGTCGACTCCCTGAACAGCGGATCCCTCTCCCCGGCCGTCAGGGCCGCTAACGCGATAGCGGCGCTCGAGGAGATAGTGCAGGATCCCAACGTGCCGCCTTACGCGAGGGTGACCCTCTGGAACGCCCTCTCCTACCTGGAGAGGATCAGGGAGGCATAGCAGCAGATTGCCCGGCCCTTTCGCCGCCCGATTCCTGGAGGGGGCCAGGCGCGACCCGGTTGTGATAGCCGTAGACGAGCCAGTGGAGGAGGCGGCGAGGATCCTAGGGGGGATACCCGGGCCGCTGAACCTGAAGGTTGGATGGGCGCCGCTGCTCCGCGCCGGCGTCGGGGCGATATCCGCGGCCAAGGACCTGGCGCGCGGGGGCCTGGTGATAGCCGACGTCAAGATAGCCGACGTCCCGCACGTGAGCGGCGCCATAGCCAGGGAGCTGGCGGACGCAGGGGCCGACGGGGTCATAGTGCACGGGTTCCCGGGGCCGGACGTGGTGGCCGAGGTCATAAGGTCGGCCCACGGGGCGGGCGTCCTCGTGGTCGTGGAGATGTCGAACCCGGGGGCGCTCCTCTGCTACCAAGGATGCGCCGAGCGCCTGGCTGAGGTCGCGAGGGACGCAGGGGCCGACGGGATAGTCGCGCCGGCCACGAGGCCGGACAGGATATCCGCCCTCAGGCGCGTCGTGGGGGACGGAATGATCGTCGTGGCGCCCGGCGTGGGCGCGCAGGGGGGAAGCGCCTACGAGGCCGTCCTCGCGGGCGCGGACGCCGTCATAGTGGGCAGATCCATAACGTCGTCCAAGGATCCAATGGGCAGCCTCTCGAGGATAAGGGACGAGGCCCTCAGGGGGCTCCGCCTTCGCCTAGGATCTCGCTGAGCCTGGCCAGGCTGAGGAGCCTTACGCCCATCGTGGAGAGGAGGGACGAGGCCCCCAGCTCCCTGTCGACGAGGACGGCCGCTGAGTCGACGCGACCGCCCATGGCCCTCACGATGGCGGTCGCGCAGGCCAGCGTGACGCCAGTGGACGCCACGTCGTCCAGGAGGATGATCCTCTCGCCGCGGCGCAGCTCGCCCATCAGCGGATCCCTGAAGCTGTTCTCCGCCTCCATCTTCCTCAGTATCGCGTAGGGCTTCTGCATCTTCAGGCTCACCGCGACGGTCAAGGGCGACGCGCCATCCCCTATGCCGACCAGCCTGTCGAAGCCTCCGGCCTGGGATCCGAGGAGGTCCGCGAGCGCGGATGTGACCTCGTCGAAGTCGTCGGGGTACGATGGAAGGGACCTGAGGTCCACGTAGTATTCGCTCGAGTTGCCCAGGTGGAGGAGGTAACTGCCCCTCTTGACGACCCCCCTTCTCCTAAGTATCTCCACGACGCGCCTCACGCTCAAGGATTCCTCACCTTCCTCAGGTAATCCCTTATCGCCTCCACCCTCTCCTCAGGTATGCCGCCCACCTCCTCCAGCCAGGAGAGGAGGTCGCTTATCTTGGAGACGGCGTGCAATGATATGCCGACGGCGGCCAGGTTCTCCGAGCCCCCTTCCTCCCTATCTATGAGCACCACGGCGTGCTCGACGCGCCCCCCGGAGTCCCTTATGGCCTCGGCCGCCCTCAGAAGGCTTCCTCCGGTCGTCACCAGGTCATCTATGAGGACGACCCTGTCGCCCCTCTCAAGTACGCCCTCTATCATCTTCATCTCGCCGTGCAGCTTCGGGGTCTCCCTCACGTAGATCAAAGGCAACTTGGCCCTCAGGCTGACGGCCGTGGCCAGCGGCAGCCCCGCGGTCGGTATCCCGGCCACCTTTATCCCCTCCAGCCCCACCTCGTTCTCCAGGACCTCGATGTACATGCCGGCTATCCTCTCAAGGACGCTGGGGTAGGAAGGGAGCAGCCTCAGATCTATGTAGTAAGGGCTCCTCCTTCCGGACGTCAGCCTGAAGTCGCCGAACTTGAGGGCCCCGAGGCCCACGAGGATCGCGGCGAGCTCCTTCCCCATCACCGCCTTCTTCTCGGACCAAAGCCTCGCCTCGAGGCCGCACATCGAATCCGATGGGGACCCCGCGCTCAAAAGGTTTCCGGCGCCCAGCCCTTCCTGCCTGCGCCTTGGCTCGGGCTTCCGCGCGAAACGTTTAAGCGTGGTCGAGGGGCGGCTTGGGTTGTGAAGAGGCCCTACGAGAACCTGGAGAAGAGGAAGATCACTGGAGGAAGGAGGAGGGCCAGCAGGGGAAGGAGGAAGTACGAGAAGGACGGATATCCCATCGAGACCGTGCTTGGGGAGCACAGGGTGAAGATAAAGCGCGTCAGGGGCGGCGGCATCAAGGTGGCGCTGCTCAGCGACCAGTTCGCCAACGTGGTTGTGGACAGGAGGACGGGGCAGTCAAAGCGCGCTAAGATACTCAGGGTGCTCGCCAACCCGGCCGACAGGGACTACGAGAGGAGGGGAGTGATAACCAAGGGCGCCATAATAGAGACGGAGGTTGGAAGGGCGCTGGTGACCTCCAGGCCTCCGCAGGACGGCGTGATAAACGCGGTCCTGCTGGAGGGCAAGTGAGAAATCTTGAAGCGCAGAGACCTATTGGTGCTCTGGCTGGACTACTTCAACTCAAGGGTTGGAAGGAGAAAGGGGAGGAGGGTGCCCCTCAGCCTGGCGGCGAGGAGCCCGACCCTTGAGGATCTGAGGAGGGCGGCCGAGGCCGCGGGCCTTCAGGTGGTCGCGGCGAAGGTGGCCAGGCGCCCTGACGCTCAGTTCCCCACGGGGTACGTCCAGGTTCGCAAGGTGGAGGGCAGGTCAAAACAGGCGGTCATCAGGGAGGTGGCGATCCACCTCTCAAGGATTAGGGGCGAGCGCGCTTGAAGGCCGTGGGCTACGTGCTCAGGCAGGCCAGAAGCGGGCGCATAATTGTGAAGCTCTTTGTCGAGGTCCCGGAGGGGAGCGTGTTATATGACAGGCGCGGAAGGAAGGTCGGCGTGGTCAGGGAGGTATTCGGGCCAGTCAGGTCGCCCTATGCCTCCCTTGAGCCGAGGACCGACAGGATAGGGGGGCTGATAGGGGAGGACGTGTACGCGGAGGTGGGCGAGGATGGAAAGGTGCAAGGTGTGCGGCAAGGCGCTGATATTTGATCCCGAGAGCGGCGAGTACGTGTGCCCGGACGGCCACGTGTCGGAGGATCGCGCGGTCGACGGGGGCAAGTTCTGGGTCGCTGGCGACCTGGAGGAGTCCATAAGGAGGAGCCAGGTCGGCGGCCCCATCAGGCTCAGCGATCCCAGGCCTCTCTCCACGATGATAGGAGGGGAGGGGGAGGACGCCTGGAGGCTGAGGAGGGCGCAGAGGTTCGTGGAGGACGACTCCGAGCTCAGGAGGAGGGAGCGCTTCATGGAGCTCATGAGGGACGTCGCCTCCAGGCTCAGCCTGCCGAACGGCTACCTTGAGGATGCGGCCAGGATGTACATGAAGCTGGAGCGCAGGGACGCTGTAAGGGGCAGGAGGCTGGCCCCGCTCGCGATCGCGCTGCTGTACTACGTGAGCAGGGCCCGGGGGCTTGGCAGGAGCGTGGAGGAGTTCCTGGAGGTGGGCAGCGCGTGGGGCATGAGCAGGAGATCGCTGAAGAGATCGGTTAGGGAATACTACATGAGCCTCAGGGAGATAGACGATGGGCTGGAGGAGGCGGACGAAACCAGGCCTACTCGCGCGAACGTCATGGCGCACATAGGCAAGCTGGCTAGCGAGCTCGGCCTGAGCCCGAGGGTCGAGGCGCTGGCGAGGGACATGGCCAGGCAGATCAACTACGACGTCCTGATGGGGAGGAACCCGCGCGGAATAGCCATAGCCCTGCTGAGCGTCGCGGGGAACGTGCTCAACGAGGACATAAGGCAGGGGGATCTCTCGGAGGTCTCCGGCATAAGCACGGTGACCCTCAGGAAGAGGAAGAGGGAGATCCTGGAGAACTTCACTATAGAGGTCGTGCCGGGCCTGGCGTAGCTTAGTCTCATCACGGCTACCTGCCGTCCGCGGGCCCAAGCCGCCGCGTGGGCACGCCGCCCGCGCGCGAGCAGCACCTTAACATGTTGCGCTTATCCTTAAGAGAATAATATATTAGCTAAGGGGCGTGGAATACAAATTAATCAATAAATTAAATATATAGCTTGGCATGTTATACGCGCTCCGTCGCAATGGCGTTTACGCGCGGGGAGAACTCGCCTTGGCCTCGCCGCCGCCCGCGGCCCTTGTGGCGTCTCACGTGATCCTTGGACGGGTCCGAGCCATGTAGCCGGATTCCGCTGTTCAGGGAAGCCTGACCGGTTGGGATTTAACGGCTCACGGGGTGCTTGTTCCCCCGCGGGCGCTATTCTATGTCCAACAGCCCATCCTGTCCGACCAAAACCCTGTAAGTCCTCAGAGGGACCCTTACCTCCTCCTGCTCGCATGGGACCTCGGGCTTCACGTGTGGCGGCTCTATCATTTTGCCCGTCTTCACGTCGTACTTGGCGCCGTGCGCTGGGCATATCGCCGTCGTGCCGCTGACCTCCGATAGCAGCGCGCAGCCCATGTGCGCGCAGACGGCGTCCATGCCGTAGAACTTGTCGCCATCCTTGACGATCAGAACCGGCCTTCCGCGGAGCCAGATTATCATGGAGTTCCTATCCTCGAACGAGTGGACGTGTATGCGGACTTTCATGGGCGGTGCCCGGCCCAGCGATGAAATATAGTTTACCCCAGCGCGTTGGGACCTCGGGAAAGCGCTATAATGTGGGGTTCCTGAGGCCGCCCGTGCTCAGGAGCTCCGAGGTCAAGGAGGGGCCCGAGAGGGCCCCACATAGGTCGCTCCTCAGGGCCACGGGCCTGGGCGACGACGACTTCAGGAAGCCGTTCATCGGGATAGCGAACAGCTATTCCGAGGTGGTCCCTGGACACGTCCACCTTAGGCAGCTGGCGGAACAGGTCAAGATGGGGGTTCGCGAGGGCGGGGGAGTCCCCTTCGAGTTCAACACGATCGCCGTGGACGACGGGATAGCCATGGGGCACTCCGGGATGAGGTACTCGCTGCCATCACGTGAGGTCATAGCCGACTCGATAGAGATAATGGCCAACGCCCACAAGTTCGATGGGCTGGTCCTGCTAACGAACTGCGACAAGATAACACCGGGCATGCTGATGGCCGCGGCGCGGCTCAACCTCCCCACAATAGTGGTGACGGGAGGTCCCATGGCGGCCGGAATCTGGAGGGGGAGGAAGGTGGGGCTCGTCGACGTCTTCGAGGCGGTCGGGAGCTACAGGGCGGGCAGGATGTCCGCCGAGGAGCTGGAGGAGCTGGAGAGGGTTGCTTGTCCAGGCCCCGGCTCCTGCAGCGGGCTCTTCACCGCGAACAGCATGGCGGTGATCTCGGAGGCGATGGGCCTCTCCCTTCCCTACTCCGCCACGGCGCTGGCCGTGAGCGCCGAGAGGAGGGACATAGCGAGGAGGGCCGGCAGGAGGATAGTGGAGCTGGTCCGGCAGGGCCTCAGGGCCTCCGACTTCATAACCAGGAAGGGCCTGGAGAACGCGATAGCTGTCGACATGGCGCTCGGCGGCTCCACAAACACGGTCCTGCACCTCCTCGCCATAGCTAGGGAGGCCGGGGTCGACCTGAGCCTCGACGACTTCGACAGGATAGGCAGGATGGTGCCTCACGTGGCGCCCATCTACCCTGGAGGGCCCTACATGATGGAGGACCTGCACGTTGCAGGAGGGGTGCCCGCGCTCATGAGGTCAATATCCAGGTTCCTGCACCTGGATGCCCGCACCGTCTCCGGCATGACCGTCGGCGAGATAGTGAGCTCGGCATCCATCAGGGATCCCTCCGTCATAAGGGGGCCGGAGAACCCGGTGCACCAGGAGGGGGGAATCGCGGTGCTGAGGGGATCCCTGGCGCCGAGGGGGGCAGTCGTGAAGACCGCGGCGATACTCACGGAGAACCTGAGGTTCAGGGGGCCTGCCCGCGTTTTTGACTCCGAGGAGGACGCCTACCGCGCGATAGTGGGCGGCGAGATCTCAAAGGGCGACGTCGTCGTGATACGCTACGAAGGCCCCAGGGGAGGACCCGGCATGAGGGAGATGTTATCCCCGACCTCCGCGATAGTCGGCATGGGGCTCTCATCCGACGTGGCCCTGGTGACGGATGGGCGCTTCTCGGGAGGCACCAGGGGTCCATGCATTGGCCACGTTGCGCCCGAGGCAGCGGTAGGGGGGCCTATCGCCCTCCTGAGGGACGGCGACATGATATACATAGACGTGAAGGCGAGGCGCTTGGACGTGGAGCTCTCGGAGGACGAGATGGAGAGGAGGAGGAAGGAGTGGAGGCCGCCGGCCAAGGCCCTCTCAGGGGTTCTGTCCAGGTACGCCCGCCTCGCGTGCCAGGCGGACGAGGGCGCCGTGCTCAGGTGTCCCGACGGGATCAAAGGGGGCTGAGCGCGATGGCGTCCGAGCTAGACGTAGAGGTGCTCGACACGACCCTCAGGGACGGCGCCCAGGCGAGCGGGGTCTCCTTCACGCTGCAGGACAAGCTCAGCATAACCGAGAAGCTGGATGAGCTCGGCGTCTCCTACGTGGAGGGCGGATGGCCCGCCTCCAACCCGAAGGACCTGGAGTACTTCGCGAGGGTCAGGGAGCTGGGGCTGACGAGGACCGAGGTCGTGGCCTTTGGCTCCACGAGGCGCAGGGGCGTCAGGGCGGAGGAGGATCAGAACCTGAGGGCGATACTGAGCTCCGGCGTGAGGACTGCGGTCATAGTGGGCAAATCCTGGCTGCTTCACGTGAGGAATGTCCTGGGGGTCACGCCGGAGGAGAACTTGGAGCTCGTGAGGGACTCGATAGATTACCTGCGCGCGCACGGGCTGCGCGTCATATTCGACGCTGAGCACTTCTTCGACGGCTACAAGGAGGATCCGGCATACGCCGTCGAGGTCCTGAGGGCCGCTGAGGAGGCGGGCGCGGAGAGGCTGGTGTTGGCGGACACGAACGGCGGCTCGCTGCCTCACGAGGTGGCGCGCATAGTGAGGGAGGTCAAGGGCGCAGTGCGCGCCCCGCTCGGGATACACGCCCACAACGACTCCGGCAACGCGGTCGCCAACACGCTGATGGCCGTTGTGGAGGGGGCCACGCACGTCCAGGGGACAATAAACGGGATAGGCGAGAGGTGTGGGAACGCGGACCTAGTTCAGGTGCTGCCGGCACTCGTGCTCAAGATGGGGCTGAGGGCCCTGAGGAGCAATAGGCCCAGGGAGGAGCAGCTAAGGGGCCTCACGGCGCTCTCCCGCTACGTCTACACGCTCCTCAACATGCCCGAGAACCCCTACCAGCCCTACGTGGGCAGCAGGGCGTTCTCGCACAAGGGCGGCATCCACATAGATGCTATGCTGAAGGAGCCAAGGAGCTACGAGCACATAGACCCAGCGTTGGTCGGGAACTACAGGAGGATAACGGTGAGCGAGCTGGCCGGGAGGGCGGCGCTGGTGAACGCGGCCAAGGCGCTCGGCCTCGAGGTCGACAAGGACGATCCGGCCATCACAAGGGCGCTGGAGGAGATAAAGAGGCTGGAGGCAGAGGGCTACTCGCTCGAGGACTCGGAGGCCACAGTTCACCTGATACTCCTGAGGAACCTCGGCGTGAAGGCGAGCTACCTGAACGTCGTCTACTGGAGCGTAGACGTATCGAAGGAGGAGGAGGGGGAGGCCGAGTCCGTGGCGGACGTCATAGTCAAGTTCGGCCATCAGGTCAGACACGGCAGGGGAAGGGGCGTGGGGCCCGTTCACGCGCTGGACAACGCGATGAGGGCCGCCATAGGCAAGCTGGCGGAGGAGCTGTCCAAGGTCTCCCTCGTGAACTACAAGGTCAGCGTTGTGGACAGCGTTGAGGGGACGGCCTCGAAGGTGCGCGTCTACGTGGAGTTCACCGATGGGGAGCGCAGGTGGTCCACGACCTCCCTCTCGAGGAACATAGTTGAGGCGAGCATGGGCGCCCTCGTGGACGGTTATAACTACGTCCTAGCCCTGAAGGAGCTGGAGGGATCGGGCGCCCGTCAAGCTTAAGTTGTCGCGCGCCGCAGCAACAAACAGCGGCGTTGGACGAGATCACCGACCCGTGTTCCTGGCTCTCGGATCCCAAGGCAGCGTTGGCTGCCTACTCCCTGATGATCCTCAGGGAGGGCCGGATGGGCAGGAAGGGGCTGGCCGAGGCGCTCGGCGTCGGCGAGGCCACTGGGAGGACGATCCTCTCGAAGTTGAAGGCGGCGGGCCTTGCGGCCTCTGATAGAGGAGGGGCATACCTAACGCCGGCGGGGGAGGAGAAGTCGGAGTCCCTGCTCAGGCTCGTGAGGCCGATCAGGGTTGAGCTTCCTGAGAGATATGGGAACGCCGTGGTGGGCGTCGAGGTCAAGGCGGCCTGCGACCTCCTCAGGACGGGCGTGCGCCAGAGGGACGAGGCGGTCAGGGGCGGGGCCCTGGGCGCCCTCGTCCTCATCAAGAGGGGCGGCAAGTACGTCTTCCCGGAGGACGGCCAGGAGTACCCATTGGTCGCGTCACCGGAGCCAGCCGATGGCTCATGCGTCATAGTCGCCTGGGCAGACTCCACGTCGCAGGCCATACACGGCGCGATGAGGGCGGCGGGCTCCATGGCGTGTGGCGCCCGCCGAGGGCCTGGGCGGCCGGCCGCCGCGCGAGTTCCGACAGGAGAACTATAATACGCGGGGTCTCGGGGGTCGCGACATGGGGCGAGCCAAGAAGAGCGCCGTAGACAAGGGCAAGGAGCTGGAGGACCTCGTGGAGGAGATCGCCGAGGGAAACGGATGGAGGGTGGAGAAGAGGAGGAAGTTCGGGGACCGCATACTCGACCTAGTTATATCCAAGGGCGGCACTGTGTTCGTCATACAGTGCAAGAACACCGACCAGGCAATGCCCTCCGACGTGAGCCAGACGAGGAAGGACTACGAGGAGTACATACGTTGGTTGCTCGAGGAAAAGCTGGGGGTGACCGTCGTGCCGATACTGGTCTCCAGATCGTTCAGCAAGGGCGCCAAGGAGAGGGCGAGGAGCTATGGCGTCCTCCTCTACACGGTCGAGGAGATAGAGGGGCTGCTGGCCGGCAAATCCGGCTCGGGCAAAGGGAGTTAATCCTGGACGTCCTCGCCTCCGCTGAACACGTTCGCTAGCGCTGAGGAAAGCGTTATGAAGCCGGCCCTTGTGACGGCCGAAACAGGTATGGGCCTCTCCAGGTAGCCGCCCCTCGCCAGGGCGGAGAGGAGCCTGCGGTGCATGAGGTACACGTCGCCGTCGGAGCTCGACGCTATGGCCGCCTCCAGCTCCGACGGCTTGGACCACGAGAGCACGCGCTCCACCTGATCCTCTATCAGGTCGACCTTTGTGAGCAGGCGAAGGAACGGTATGCGGAACCTGAGGCTGACGGACGCCGCCAGCAGCTGCACGGACACGTAGTTTATGGGGTTTGAGACCAGCCAACCGTCCATAAGGAAGAGCATGGCCTTGGATTCGCCCGGGAACTGCTCCACTATCAGGGGGCCGCTGGGCCTGTAGACGAACGGCTCCATCTGGCCCGGAGTATCCACCAGCACGTAGTCAGGCGAGGAGTCGACCAGCTCCCGAAGCAGCTCAAGTGCGCGGGCCGCGATCAGGTCAACCGCCAACATTAGCGCCCCGTTGGGGCCCAGTTCGTATTTCTCCATCAGCTCCTCGAGGCTTATTGAGGATCTGACGTCGAGGTCCGGCTCGTAGGGCAGGCTGTGGGCCCCCGGATCCAGGTTGACCACGTATACGTCCCAGCCCTTCTCCTCCAGCCATTCCCTGAGCGCGGATGTCAGCAGGCTCTTTCCAGAGCCCGCGGTCCCCACGGAGAACACGACGTACACGTATCAGCTCCAGGGTCCCCCTGCAAAAGCTTTAGCGGCCTTTCGCCTATTTCTTGCTGGAGGTCCACCAGTCCAGGTACTCCTTGGCCCGGGACCTGCCGCGCGACTCCTGCGACCTCTTCCTGTCCCTCAGGGCGGTCAGCTGAGCCCTGGTGGCCGAGAGCCCGCAGGAGGTGCAAGTGTAATAGCCCGTGACCGGATCGTATATCATCCTGCCCCCGCACTCCGGGCACGCCATGCTGGACAAGCCGCCGTCCCGCGGAGCCCCCAAATATAAACAATTTCGGCGCGCTGCCCTGAAGACGGGCCACGCCGCGTTTTATTTCCAATAGTTAATAATATAGTTAATAATATAGTAGAATAAAAAGGGGCAGATATCATGTGAATGGGCCGCAAGGCGCTCGACGCCAGGGAGCCCCGGGGAGTGACGGCAACCATCGCTCGCGGCCGACGGAGGTCCTTGATGCGCGTTAGCGATACGCATCAGGGGCAGGGCGGATGTCCCTCAGGGTCCTGGGCGGTGGACGGCGCGTTCGTTAAGTGGTTTGGGAGCATCCATTAAGTATCCGATGTCCGAGGCGGAAAGCTAATAAGGCCGCCCGGGGAGCGGACAGCAGGAGAGGTGATCCCCTTGGGAATGGAGTACGTGTATGCGGCGCTATTGCTGCACAAGGCTGGGAAGGAGGTCAACGAGGACGGCGTTAGGAAGGTCCTGGAGGCGGCCGGCGTGAAGGTGGACGACGTCCGCGTGAAGGCTCTGGTGGCCGCGCTGAGCGAGGTCAACATAGATGAGGTGATAAAGAGCGCCGCCGCCGCGCCCGTGGTGGCCGCTCCCGCGGCTCCCGCCCAGGCCGCTCCCGCCGCGAAGGAGGAGAAGCCGAAGGAGGAGAAGAAGGAGGAGAAGAAGGAGGAAGAGGAAGCGGCGCTGGAGGGGCTCTCGGCGCTCTTCGGCTGATCGCCGTTTAGGCAGCGCAGATGACGAAGCCTGAGGCGGCGGCCCACACCGCGGAACACGTGTTCATGCGCGCCCTCACCAAGAGGGTCAAGGTTCGTCCGATCCTTGTGGAGCAGGAAGGATGGACAGGGAAAATAGTTGTGGAGGGCGACGAGCCAACGTGGGAGGCCATCTCGGACGCCCTCCTGGAGGCCAACTCCGTGATAATGGAGGGGAGGCGCGTCATCGAGCGCGAGTTCGGCTCGTTGGAGGAGGCGAGGGCCGCCTTTCCGGATCTCAGGGCGTACGAGGAGAGGATAAGGCCGCCGGTTCGCGTCGTGGAGGTGGAGGGGTATGATTGGGCCGCCTGCGCAAGGGAACACGCGTCGAACACCTCCGAGGCCTGGGGGATCTCCGTGAGCGACCTGAGGAGCCTCTCGAAGGGGCGCCACGAGATCCGGTTCGGGGCTGGCCCCGCCGCCGCGGAGGTGTTCTCAGCCGCGATCAGGGACGTCGGTCTATCCTCGAGGGCTCTTAACGCCAAGCTGGGATCGGTCGCCGCAAGGGTGGCGGAGCTTCTCTCGCGCCTGGACGAGCTGCGCTCCGTCCAGAGATCCCTTGCCAGGTCCTTGATAAGAGGGCCAACGACCCTGAGAACGGCCTCCGGGGCGGAGCTCAGGGTCCTTGAGGTCGAGGGGTTGGACTTCAAGGGCCTCATAGACGAGGCCGTAGAAGCGGCCTCCTCCTCCGGATCTTATCTGGTCGTCGTGTTGAGGGGCGAACGCGCCCAAGTGCTCCTGGCGGCGCCGCGCGGCTCAGGCCTTCACGCTGGGAAGTTCCTGAGGGAGCTGTTGGAGGAGTTGGGCGGCAGAGGAGGGGGAGGGCAGGAGGCGGCGACCGGCAGCCTGGACGTATCCTCCGTCCCTGCATTCTTGGACGCCTTGAGGTCCAGGCTCTGAGCGGGCGTGCCCTTTTATACTGCCGCCCGAGGCGGCGACACGTGGAGGATCCGCTGCAGGGCTACAGGGGACCGGCGCGCGAGCTCCTTCAGTCAGCGGGCCTGCAGGTGGGGGATGAGGTGGAGGTTCGCCTGTCCACGGGCGCCGTCCTGACCGGCGTGTTGATGCCTCGTTACGAGTACGCCGATGACCTGCACATAACGCTGAAGCTCAGGAACGGCTACAACGTGGGGATCTCCGTGTCAAAGATATCGGGAGCGCGCCTGCTCGCGAGGCCGCAGCAGGAGGCGATACCTCCCCAGCCAAAGGGGGCTGGCCGGAGGGGCGACGTCCTGATAGTGGGGACCGGCGGCACGATAGCCAGCAGGGTCGACTACAGGACGGGCGCCGTGACGCCCGTCTTCAGGCCCGAGGACCTGTACTCGAGGATACCGGATCTCCGGGGGATAGCCGAGGTCGACACGGACCCTCTCTTCAACATACTGAGCGAGAACATGACGCCCGAGCACTGGAGCGCCATAGCGGAGCGCGTCGGAAGGGCCGTCTCGGAGGGCTATAGGGGCGTCGTCGTCACGCACGGCACGGACACCATGCACTACACGGCGGCGGCGCTCAGCTTCTCGCTCGAGGGGCTCCCAATACCGGTTATCCTCGTGGGCGCCCAGAGGTCCCCCGACAGGCCGTCATCAGACGCCCCCTCGAACCTGAAGGGCGCCATCCTGGCCGCGTCCCGGGGCGACTTCAGCGGGGTCTACGTGGCGATGCACAAGGACCTCTCCGACCGCGAGATCGCGATACACAGGGGGGTCAGGGTCAGGAAGAACCACACGAGCAGGAGGGACGCCTTCCAATCCGTCAACTCCAGGCTGGCGGCGGTCGTCGACCTCTATTCCATGGAAATCAGGAAGCTGGAGGACCTCCCTCCGCGCGGCGATCCCGGATCGCTGGTCGTCAGGCCGCGCTTCGACAGGAGGGCCTTCCTCCTTAAGTACTTCCCGGGCATGGACGGCGGCATCGTGGATCACCTAGTGGACTCAGGCTACAGGGCCCTGATACTGGAGGGCACCGGCCTGGGGCACGTTGGCCGCCAGCTTTACGAGAGCATAAGGAGGGCGGTGGACTCGGGCGTTTTCGTCGGCATGACCTCCCAGTGCATATGGGGCAGCGTTAGGATGACTGTCTACGACACCGGCAGGGACCTCCTTAGGATTGGCGTGGTCCCCCTAGGCGACATGCTGCCGGAGGTCGCTCTTGTGAAGGCCATGTGGCTGCTGGGACAGGGCGCCGGACCCGAGGAGATGCGCTCCCTCATGCCCGCCAACCTTAGGGGCGAGCTGTCCGAGAGGAGGTACATAGGATGAGCGCTGGGCTCGACTACTCCTCGCTCGGCGTCAAGGTGGGCATAGAGCTCCACAGGCAGCTTGACGTGGGCGGCAAGCTGTTCTGCGGCTGCAGCACTTCGAGGGAGGAGGGCCATGCCTCTTTCAGGCGCTTCCTGATCCCCTCGGAGAGCGAGCTAGGGGAGGTGGATCCAGCAGCCAGGTTCGAGGCGGCCAAGGGCCTGGAGTTCGAGTACTTCTATGGGGACAGGAGCAGCTGCCTCGTCGAGGCCGACGAGGAGCCGCCCCACGACGTCAACCCTAGGGCGCTGAGGGCGGCCCTTACGGTCGCTGAGATGTTGGGCTCCACGGTGGTGGACGAGATCTACGTGATGAGGAAGATCGTGGTCGACGGTTCCAACACGGCCGGCTTCCAGAGGACGATGCTCGTGGCTGTGGGCGGCTCCCTTAAGGTGGGCGGTAGGTCCGTGGGCGTGCAGACAATAACGCTGGAGGAGGACGCGGCCAGGATCCTGGGCTCGGAGGGGAGGGTCAAGCGGTATGGGCTCGACAGGCTCGGGGTACCCCTGATCGAGGTCTCCCTGGCCCCCATGGAGCCTAGGTCTGCGCAGGAGGTGGTCGAGGTGGCATCCGCCCTCGGGAGGCTCCTCAAGTCGACGGGGATGGTGGCGAGGGGCATCGGGACGGTGCGCCAGGACCTGAACATATCGATAGAGGGCAGCGGAATAGTCGAGGTGAAGGGGGTTCAGGAGCTCCCGCTGATAGCCAAAATAGTCGACTTCGAGGTCCGCCGCCTGAGCTGGTTCAAGGACGTGGCGGCCGAGCTCTCAAGGAGGGGGATAACGCCTGAGGGCGCCGCCGGGGACGTCGTGGACGTGACCAGGGCCCTATCCCAGGTCAAGGGGGGCTTCGTGGGAAGGGCGCTCGCGGGAGGCGCTAGGGCGCTTGCGCTCCTGGCCAGGGGTTATCGCGGCCTCTTGGGCTCCGAGCCTTACGAGGGCGTCCGCGTGGGCCGCGACCTGGCATCGATAGCCAACGCGTTCGGGCTGGGCGGGGTCATACACTCGGACGAGCTGCCTGGCTACGGAATAGACGAGCGCGCCGTGGAGGAGATACGCGCCGAGCTCTCCGCCGGCCCCGACGATGCGTTCGTGATAGTCCTTGGGCCTGAGGACGTATCGCGCCGCGCGCTCGAGGTAATCGCCTCAAGGCTCAGGGAGCTGGCCTTGGGCCCTCCCTCGGAGACCCGGGCTCCCACCCCCGACGGCAAGACCAGGTACATGAGGCCGCGTCCCGGCTCCGCTAGGATGTACCCTGAGACGGACCTGCTTCCCGTGGTCGTCACGGAGTCCATGCTCGAGGAGGTCAGGCGCAGCCTCCCCGAGCCATGGGACGTTCAGGTGGCCAAGCTGGCCTCCAGGTACGGCCTGAGCAGGAAGCTCGCGGACGAGCTCCTCGACTCCGAGCGCTACGGGCTCTTCGAGCGCGCTGTGGAGATCGGCGTTAAGCCCACGGTCGCGGCGGCGCTCCTCACCGAGACGCTCGTGAGCCTTAGGAGGGAGGGCGTAGACGTTGACTCCCTGCCGGACGAGCGGTTCATCGAGCTGTTCTCCGCCATAGCGTCCGGGCGCATAGCGAAGGAGGCGGCGGCAGACGTGCTTCGGGAGATCGCCTCAGGCCGCGCGGCCAACGTGGAGGCGGCGGCCTCCGCGCTGGGCCTCTCCGCGCTGGACGACTCGGCCCTCGAGGCGCTCGTGGAGGAGGTCCTGAACAGGAACTCCAGGCTTATAGAGGAGAGGGGCGAGAGGGCGCTCGGCCCCCTGATGGGGGAGGTAATGTCAAGGGTCAGGGGGAGGGTGGACGGCGCTAAGGTAAATGAGATCCTCCGCAGGAAGCTGATGGAGAGGCTTGGCGGGCGCTCGTGAAAACCTGAAAACGTTTTTCAGCCGGGATGAAAAAGACGCCTCGTCATGTCGACGGCCGTCAAGATACACGTGAGGACGTCCGAGGGGGAGGTGGAAATAGAGGTGGGGGATCCCTCCTCGATAGAGGCGGCCGTCGAGGCCGCATCGAGGATAATGATGGAGCTCTCCGGCTCGGTTCCCAGGGCGGCTCCCCCCAGCGCGCAGCCCGAGGAGGCGCAGGTCGCACCGACAGGATCCGCGGCCCCCGTTACCGCGGACCTCCCAGAGATCAAGATAGAGAAGGGGGACTCCTTGACCGACATAATAAGGAAAATGTTCGAGACAGGCTGGGGGAGGCGCCCGAGGAAGCTGTCGGACGTCATGGAGGCGCTCTCGTCCTTCGGGCTCATATACCCGAAGTCAAGCGTCGCGGTGGCTCTTCTCAGGCTTGCGAAGGACGGCGAGATAAGGCGCTTCAAGGAGGAGGGCGAGTACGTTTACATAGCCCGGGAGCCCGCTGCGGGAGGGTGAGCCATGCCCGAGCTCGTGGTCCGCGTGGTCTATGGGGACATAAGCGCCGAGTTCACGGGGAAGGACGCGGACGAGGTCCTTCACGCGCTGAACAGCTTCCTGGTGTCCGTGATACCGGAGCTGGAGCTAGCGAAGAAGCTCCACAAGAGCTTCACGCTGAGGGATCTGGCCGAGATGTTCGGCGACTACGTTAAGTTGACGCCCGAGGGCCCCAGGGTGATGGTGCAGGATCCGAAGATGAGCGACAAGCAGCTGATAGCCCTTCAGCTCGTAGCGGCGCGCATAGCGTACGAGCTCGGGAGGGCCGAGAGGGATGGGATGATTGTGCAGGAGATAGAGCAGGCGACGGCCCTCAAGCCGAAGTCGATAAGCTCCAGGCTCAGCGAGCTCGCCAAGCAGAACGTCGTGGAGAGGCGCGTTGAGAACCGCACGGTCTATTACCGCATAACGACATACGGCATCGAGTGGCTCTCGAGGGAGCTGGCCTCGCGCCCCCGCTAGCCGGGCGGCCTCCTCTGCACGTACCTGTACGTCCTGGGGGTGCCGATCCTCGTGAGCACGCCGGCCCTCACGAGGTCCGTGAGAGCATGGGATATCGCGGTCGCGTCGTAGTGATACCCCCTCCTCGAGAGCTCAGCCGCCACCTCCCTGAGGCCCCTGGGCTCGGCGAACCACCCCTCGCTCCAGAGCTGTTCTATCAGGCCCCTGCAGGTCGCGCCCCCGGGCGGGGCGGGCGGCCGCTCCTCGGCCTTGGGGCTCTGGGAGAGGCCCTCTAGCAGCTTGGACACGACCTCGGGGACGCGGTCAACGGGGCTCTCGACCTCTATCTCTATGTCCCCCCTTCTCAACCTGACCTTCACCCTCTCGCCCGCGGCCGAGACATCTTGTTCAACTTGAGCAAGATTTATTACCCGCTCATCCATACCCATAGCATGGGTATGGCGCCCCCCGAGATAAACGTTCCTGCGGTGTTCAAGTTGATGAACAGGCTGAACAAGATGGACGGCCTAAGGGCTTCGGGGCTCGGAGAGGGAACGCTTGTGATCCTGGAGGACGATGAGCCGCCCGGCGTTAGGGTGGAGGTGGGGGAGTTCAGGCGCATCGCCAGCGGGTCGCCATCAGCGCTAGTGGCGGTGGACTCCAGCGCGATACCCCTCGCGTACGCCGAGAGGAAGTGGTACCTCGTCTTCAGCGCGGGGATAGTTGTCAGAGGGGGCGCGGGGTCCCCTCCATCCATATTCAGAGTAGGCCCCCAGCTGGCGGAGCTCGAGAGGCGCGAGGGCGAGGACCAGCAGGCGGCCGCGAGGAGGCTCAGGGAGCGCGTGGAGGGATCGATAGTTATGGAGCTGCTGCGCGAGGATGCGATAAGGGGGCGCACGCTCATCCTGGTGGACGGCTCGCTTACGGGGCTCTCGGAGCTCGAGTGCTCCGCGGCCAGGGGGAGGGACGTCCACCTGATAGGGATCTCGAAGGCCACGAAGGTGGTGCCCTCGGCCTTGGGCGTGCTGCCGCCGGGCCCTGGCTACTCAGTTCTCTATAGGTCTGGGTGTTACTACGTGACCGCGGCGAGGCTCGAGGAGTACGGGATACCGCTCAGGGTTGACGTCGTTGACCTGGAATCCCTGTCGAGCCTCCTGGCGAGCGACGTGATAGTCAGGGGGTACCCTGACTCGCTGAGGCTCGCGCACTACTCATCGATAATATCGACGGCCGAGGAGGTGGCGGCCGTAGCCTCCCTGGCCATGCGCGGCGCCTCCCTCACGAAGCCCCTCGAGAGGCGCGAGGCGCTCCTGGGCCTCCTCAAGGTGAGGGGGTGAGGCCCTTGCGCGTGCTATCCAAGAGGGGGGACGAGCTCCTCCTGATATCGGAGGGGGAGGAGGTCTCAAGGGGCGACTACGTAAGGGTGAGCGACGGCGGAGGCCGTCGCTTCCTCCTCGCGCAGGTCTACGAGGTCGAGTACTTCGACGTCCCCGGGATAGAGGAGGACCTGCTGAGGGACCTTCTCCTTGAGGGGACGATGGTGTCCTCCCAGGATCCGGAGTACGAGTCAATAACCAGGCGCGTCAAGGACGTCAGGCTGATAAGGTGCAAGGTGCGCGGCACCCTAAGCGATTCGGGGCTCAGGCCGGAGGTCGACTGGCTGCCCAGCAGGGCCGTCGGCAGGGTAGAGAGGGTCCCTGGCGCCGAGCTCTCCTCCATAATAGGAGGAGATGGCCCCACCATCAGGGTCGGCAGGACCACCGATGGACACCCGGTGGGCCTTCCGCTCTCGGCGCTCGACGGCTCCCTGACGCTTATACTGGGGAAGAAGGGCTCCGGCAAATCCCACCTGGCGAAGCTCCTGATAAGCGGCCTTGTGGAGAGCGGCGCTTACTCGATAGTCTTCGACATAAACAACGAGTACGCGGGGATAACAAGGAACAGGGAGGGCGATCCCTCGAGGATAGCGGACAGGGTATACCTGCTCGAGCCAGGCACCTCCCTGAGGTTCAACATGAGGTATCTCGGCAGGAACGTCATGGTGGACGTACTGAGGAACGCGCTCAACCTGCCCGCCACGTCGGCCAGGGAGTTCCTGAGGATCTGGGGGTTCCTCGAGTCCTCCGGCCGCTTGACGTTCGAGCAGCTGGGCGAGTACATAACGCGCTGGAGGACGAGCGACGCGGTCAGGGACGCCCTGTTATCGCGCTACTACTCGCTCGCGTCCACAAGGCTGCTCACGGACGAGCAGGGGTTCAGGTTCGAGGAGTTCTTCGCGGACGTGGAGTCCAGGGAGGGGGGAGGCGCCCTCGTCCTCATGCTCGCCGGGGTCAGCCCCCTTGCGCGCAGGATCGCGGTCGAGATGGTGCTGGCAAAGATCTCCGAGCTCCTCCACGCCAGGATAATACCGCCGCTCTTCATATTCGCGGAGGAGGCGCATCTTTACGTCAGGGAGACGTACTGGGAGGACCTCGTCACCAGGATGAGGCATTACGGGGCATTCGCGGTCTTCATAACGAACCAGCCCGACGCGCTGAAGGACATGGTGTACAGGCAGGCCGACAACCTATTCCTCTTCAACTACACGAACGATAGGGACATAGAGCTGATAGCTAGGTACTCCGCGACGGACGCAGAGACTCTTTCCGGGATCCTGCCCACGCTCAACAGGGGGCGCGCCCTCATGGTGGGGAAGGCCACGAGCTGGCTGCCCATAATAGTGGACGTCGACGAGGCGGACTTCCAGGCGCTCGGCCAGACGCGCACGTTCTTCAGCGCGCAGGGGGCGCGCGCCGTTGGGCGGAACGTCATCCGACGAAGCGCTTATTAGAGAGCGACGCCCCGCGCGCCCGTTGTCTGGCGAACAGCTGGACGATATCCTGAGGGATCCAAGGCTGCGCGAGGCCGCGATCAGGCTCGCCGGGGAGCTCGCCCTCAGCCGGGAGCCGGGCAGGCTCATGAGGCAGTGGAGGGAGAAGCTGGGGGTGCAGCAGGCGGCCCTCGCGAGGGAGATGGGAATATCGCCTTCAGTTCTGAGCGACTACGAGGGGGGAAGGAGGAAGTCCCCAGGCTCCCACTTCATACGCAAGTACGTGGCCTCAATAGTTAGGCTCGACAGGGATAAGGGGGTGCTCATAGGGCCGAGGACCCTCGAGGAAAGCCCCGACGCTATCCTGAGCATGGGCGAGTTCAGGGAGCCCAGGACAGTCTCCGCGATAGTCGAGGCCCTTTCCCTGAAGGTCTTCACCGGCGAGGACCAGATGGAGCGCCCGCTTTACGGGTACACGATCCTGGACAGCATAAAGGCGATCTACGCGCTCTCCGGGAACGAGTTCTACAGGATATATGGATCCACCACCGAGCGCGTGCTGGTGTTCACAAAGGTCGTCCTGGGCAGGAGCCCCATGATAGCGGTGAGGGTTTCCCACCTGAAGCCCAGGATGGTGGTTATGCACGGGACCGAGCGCGTGGATCCCCTATCGATCGACCTAGCGAAGCGCGAGCGCCTGGTCCTGGCGCTCGCTAGCATGGACGTGGGCGAGATCATAAGGAGATTAAGTTCAATGTAAGTATAAATATAAATTGGTATGCGAAGCGCAAATATATCACCTCGGCCATACCGCTCCAACTTGACCGGCCAGGCCTGGGAGCTCGTGTTGGGCCTGGTCTTAGTTGCGCTGCTGGCCGGGGTGGCCGTGGCCAAGCGCTACCTGACCGTGGCCGGGGCAGTCGTAGGGGCGATCATAGGCTTGGGGATATTGGTCGCGGGGGGACTTGGGTGGCTCGTGCTCCTCGCGTCCTTCACCCTCCTGGGATCCGCGCTGACGAGGGTGGGATCGGGCGTGAAGGGGACGCCCTCGCTGTCCGGGGCCGACCGCGGCGCCAGGAACGTCCTGGCGAACGGGCTGCCTCCGCTGGCGTTCGCCGTGGCCTACTCGCTGGTGCCGGGCCGCCCGTGGCCCCTGGCGTTCGCGGCGGCCGTTGCGGCCGCGACCTCCGACACCGTTTCCACAGAGATAGGCATGCTCTCGAGGTCGCGGCCCAGGCGCATAACGAGGCCTTGGGAGAGTGTCAGGCCGGGGACCTCCGGCGGCGTGAGCGCGCTCGGGACCATGGCTGGGCTGCTGGCCGCGGCCGCGATAGCCGCTATCGCGTGGGCGCTGGGGCTCCTGGGCTCGCCGTCCCAATTCGCCCTGGCGACGCTCCTGGGGTTCCTCGGGAACGTCGTGGACAGCCTGCTCGGGGACCTCGCGGAGCTGAGGTACTTGTGCGGCGGGGAGCTGCTGGACGACCCCTCCGGGTGTCAGGGAAACGCGAGCGCTACGGGCAGCCCGCTCGTCAACAACCACGTCGTGAACGCGGTCGCCATATCCCTGGCTGGGGCGCTGGCCCTCCTGTTCTAGGCCCTCGCGCCTAGGAGCTCCGCCAGCCTCCCGCGGAGCTCCCCCATGGGAACCCGGACCTGCTCCCACGAGTCCCTGTCCCTTATCGTGACGGTGCCGTCCTTCAGCGTATCGTAGTCGACCGTGACCGCGTAGGGCACGCCCACCTCGTCGGCCCTGGCGTACCTCCTGCCTATCGAGCCGTCCTCGTCGTACAGCACGTCGAACTCGGAGGAGAGCTCGCGCGCTATGCGCCTCGCTACCTCGTCCAGCCCGTCCCTGGGGACCAGGGGGAACACCGCCACCTGCACGGGGGCTATGCGAGGCGGAAGCGATAGGACTACCCTGTCCTCCTTAACCCTGTAGGCCCAGGTCATGGCCGCCAGCATCAGCCTCTCGACGCCATAGCTCGGCTCCACGACGTGCGGGTAGAACCTCCTGACGTTGACCTTCTCCTCCACGACCTCCTCGGATACCGGCAGGTCCTCCACGCGGAATCCCATGGCCTCCAGGTCCCTGCGCGGGTCCTCCGACTCCGCCAGTATCCTCGCTACCTCCTTCCACCTATCCCCGGCCGCCCTCCTCAGCTCCTCGTACGACCTGACCCTCCACCTGGTCTTCCTGACTGTGATCGGGGAGGGGAGCCTCACGGAGACGGAGAGGTCCTTCCCGCTGGCCTCGCTGTGTGCCCTCAGGTCGAAGTCCGTGCGGTACGCCAGCCCGGCCACCTCGAGCCACCCGAGCCCCGGCACCACGACCTCGTGGTCGAACGTCTGCGCTGAGTAGTGCGCCCTCTCCCTAGCAGGCTTCCCGTGGAACCTCTGCGCTTCCTGGGGGATGCCGAGGGACGAGACGAACCTCTTGGAGAGCGCCATGAAGTAAGCTAGGCACCCGTTCTTCACGATCCCCTTCTCCACCGCCTCCTTGGCGCCCACGAGGATGACGTCCTCGCCTCCCCTCTCCGCCACCTCCTCCGTCAGGATGGGCAGCTTCTCCTCCCCTACCTCCTCCAGGTAGGGACAGGGCGCCTCCGGGTCCATGAAGAACTCCAGCTCCATCATGTTGAACTCCCTGAGCCTCACCATCGCCTGCCTCGGCGAGATCTCGTTCCTGAACCCCCTCCCTATCTGGGCAACGCCGAGGGGCAGCCTCTCCCTCGTGACCTCGTAGATCCTCCTGAACTCGGTGAATATGCCCTGGGCCGTCTCTGGCCTGAGGTATCCCACGTCCTCCGAGTAGGGGCCTATCCTTGTCTCGAACATCGTCACGAACGTGGATACCCTCCAGGAGGAGGCGCCGCACTCGGGGCACCTGACGCCGTTCTCCTCCAGCAGGGACTGGAGCTCCTCCACCGACGCGCCCTCGCCCACCTTTATCCCCGCTTCCTGGAGCAGGTGATCCGCGCGGAACTTCCTGCCGCACCTGGTGCACTCGGCCACTGGGTCCTTGAAGTTGTCGACGTGCCCGGAGGCCTTGAGGACCTCGTATGGGGCTATGGACGGCGAGTCAACCTCCACGAACCCGTGCCTGCGGACGAACAGCTCGCGCCAGAGGTCGGTCAGCCTCCTGCGCATGGCCACCCCCAGGGGGCCGAGGACGTAGAGCCCCCCAACCCCTCCGTATATCTCGTACGCTTGCCAGAAGAAGCCCCTCCTCTTCGCGAGCTCCACGACCTTCTCGTAGGCGTCCTCCAAGCTGGCGCGGGTGAGGGAAATGCTATCTTAAGGTTTCCGCGCTCCTGCGCCCAGGCCCGCGCGGGAGAGGAACTCCTCCACTATTTCCCCTATGGTCGGGCCCTCGACGATCCTCAGCTCGTACCTGACGCGCACCACGCGCTTGCCCCTAACGATGCTCGATATATCGGCCGGCGTCCCCAGGACGACGACGTCCGCCGGCGAGGATTCTATGGCCTCCGCGAGCTCGCGCCTCTGCGACTCGGTGTATCCAAGGCTCGGGAGCACCGGCCCTATGTGGCTGTATTTCCTATAGATCTCCGCGAGCTCGCCCCTCACGTAGGGCCTTGGGTCGACGACCGATGCCCCGTACTTGAGCGCCGCCACGTACCCTGCGCCGTACGGGGCTCCGCCGTGCGTCACGGTCGGCGCGTCCTCAACCACGAGCGCCCTCCTTCCCCTCAGGGCGTCGGCGTCGTCGACCTCCACGGAGCTCTCGGCGACGCTGATCTTCGCCCTTGGGTTGAGCCGCCTGACCTCCTCGGCTATGTGCCGCACGGCCTCAGGCCTTGCCTGGTCCGCCTTGTTTATTATCACGGCGTCCGCTAGGAGCACGTTGGCCTCCCCCGGGAACGCGGAGGACTCGAGGCCCGGCCTCATGGCGTCGGCCACCGCGACCATGTAGTGAGGGCGGACGAAGGGGAGGTCGTTGTTTCCGCCGTCCCAGAGGAGGACCTGTCCTTCGGCCTCCGCCGCCGCCAGGACCCTCGCGTAGTCGACCCCCGCGAAGACCGGCAGGCCCATCCTCACGTAGTGCTCGTACTCCTCGCGCTCCTCTATTGTGAGCTGGGATCTCTCCAGGTCGCCCACTGAGGCGAACCTTTGGACCGCCATCCTCGAGAGATCCCCGTACGCCATAGGGTGCCTGATCGGCGCGACCCTTATTCCCCTGGAGGTCAGCTCCCGGGCAATTGCCCGGGACACTGTGCTCTTTCCGGCCCCCGTCTTCACCGCCGTAACGGCTATCGTGGGGCGCGACGGAACGAGCATCGTGTCCCGGGGGCCGAGCACCATGAAAGACGCCCCGCTCGCCAGAACCCTGTTCACCTTGTCGCCCACCTCCGAGTTCGTCAGGTCGCTGTAGGATAGCACGACGAGGTCCACGCCCTCCTCCCTGACTACCCTCGGCAGGTCCTCCTCAGGCAGTATTGGTATGCCCTCCGGGTACATGGGGCCCGAGAGCTCGGGCGGGTACCTCCTCCCCGATATGCCCGGTATCTGCGCGGCGGTGAACGCCACGACCTTGTACTCTGGGTTCGAGCGGAAGAACACGTTGAAGTTGTGGAAGTCCCTCCCCCCTGCGCCCATTATCACGACCCTGATGGGCCTGCCCAACGCCATTTCCTGCGCGTCCGGCCTAAAAAGCGAAGCGCCCTCCTCCGGCCGCGCCCGCAAAAGGCTTTAATACCATATGGATGGATAGTCCATCCACATGGGAAGAGCTGCTATATCATCAATTGTAATATCCATAATAATAGCAGCGGTCGTCGTGGCGGCCTCCGCCGCCTACATAGGTTATCAGACGTCGCTGTACTCCGCACAGCTGGCCTCCCTGTCCTCGGAGGTCAGTTCCCTCAACCACACGATCGCGTCGCAGCAACAGAGCATCGAGTCCCAGCTGGCCTCCCTATCGTCCCAGCAGGGCTACCTTCAGTCGCAGATAAACGAGCTCAGGAGCTCGATGGAGTTCCCCGCCTCCGCGGTCGACGCCACGGGCCAGCAGATAGTCGTTTACTCGATGCCGACCCGCATAGTGTCCCTCATGCCGAGCGACACCGCGATATTGTTCGCGGTCGGGGCCGGTCCTCAAGTCGTCGGCGTGGACGAGTACTCCAACTGGCCCCCCTACCTGAGCTCCCTGGAGGCCAACGGCACCGTGAAGGACGTAGGCAGCGGCTGGTACCCGGATCCCGAGGTCATACTGTCTGTCAGGCCCGACCTGGTGTTCGGCGTGTCGAGCGTCCCGAGCAACTACGCCCTCAAGCAGCAGTTCGCGTCGTACGGCATACCGGTCGTCCTCCTCCCCGATGGCACCATAGAGGACGTCGTCCAAAGCATCTACGTGGCCGGAAGGCTGACCGGGCACGTGGCCGGGGCCCAGGCGCTGGCGGATAACGTAACGGCCGAGCTGCAGTTCGCGGAGTACAAGGTCATGGGGCTGAACAGGACCTCCGTCGCGCTGGTGGTGTGGCCGTCCCCCATCTGGGTCGCTGGGAACGGGACGTGGGAGGATCAGATGATAGCCGCAGCGGGGGGTTCCAACGCCTTCTCGAACGTGAGCGGATGGGCGCCGGTGGATCCCGAGGCGCTGATAGCCGAGAAACCCCAGGTCATAATATACGCCGCCGGCCACGGCGAGTTCAACTACACCGAGTTCATGTCCACCCTGTACCAGGAGCTGGGGCCGGCCGCCGACAGCGTCCCGGCCATAGCGGACGGCCGCGTCTACGCGGTGACGGGCGCCTACAACGACTGGCTCGTGCAGCCCGGGCCGTTCGTGGGGGAGGGCACGATACTGCTCTCGGTGCTCATACATCCGGAGGCCTACGGGATTAACTACACGTCGATACCCCACGTCGTGTCGCCTGAGACCTTCAGCCTCCCCGTGCCGCCATCGCTTCCCGTAATAAGCACCCCTCAGTACGTCCCCGCCGTGAGCTCCCCATGAGGAGCGCCCTCCTCCACCTCCTTTTGCCGCTCTTCTTCGCGCTATCCGTACTCCTGGGTCCATACGGCCTAGTGAACCCGTTCGCGCACGGCATTGGCTACTTCGTGATCGAGATCAGGCTGCTCCGCGCGCTCTCCGCCGCCCTAGTCGGCATGGCGCTCTCCGCCTCCGGCTCCGGGCTCCAGGTGCTCCTCAGGAATCCCCTCGCGGATCCCTATATATTGGGGATATCGTCGGGCGCGGCCCTTGGGGTGCTGGCGGCCGTGGCGGCCGGCCTCCTATGGCCCTTGGAGATCTCGCTTTCAGCGCTCGCCGGCGGCCTCGCGGCGCTCGCCCTTGTCATGGCGATCTCGTCCGCCCTGGGCCTCACTAGCCTCTCCCTCGTGTTGGTGGGGGTTGCCTCCTCATACGCGCTGAGCTCCGTCGACATGATGCTGATGATGGACCTGGGCCCCTCCGTTCAGGGCTCCCTAGCCTGGCTATTCGGCACGGTCGCCTACGTGCTGTGGAACGAGCTCGCATACGCCGCTCCGCTCATGATCGCCGGCGCCCTCTGGATATTCCTAAGGGCCGGCCATCTGGAATCGCTAATGCTCGGCGACGACGTGGCTGAGTCGATGGGCGTCAGGGCACGTCGCCTAAGGGCCGAGATAGCCCTGGCGTCCGCCCTCTCCACCTCCGCGGCGGTCGCGGTAGCCGGCCCCGTCGGCTTCATAGGCCTGGTGGCTCCCTGGCTGTCCAGGCTGGGATCCGGGGGAGCCTTCCGCAGGTCCTACCCGCTCTCGCTCTCGCTTGGCGCGTCCCTGACGGTCGCGGCGGACCTGGCCTCCAGGTTCGTGCAGCCCGGCGGGATGGCGCCCCTGACGTCGATAACTGCCCTGATGGGCGCCCCCGTCCTCGTTTACCTCCTGGCGAGGATGAGGCGTCGATGAAGCCCCTGCTCTCCGCGAGGTCCCTCTCGCTCGCCTACGGCGACCGCCAGGTGCTGGGCGGCCTGGACCTAGAGGCATATCCGGGGGAGGTCCTCGCGGTCGTTGGCCCAAACGGCGCGGGGAAGACGACGCTCCTCAGGGCGATATCCGGCTCCCTTGAGGTGGCCGGAGGGGAGCTGCGCTGCTGCGACAGGGTCGCCGGCCCCGGCGCTAGGTTGGACGCCGGCGATAGGATATCCTATGCCCCGGCCTACCCGGACGTCGATCCGTGGATGTCGGCCTTGGACGTCGTGATCTCCTACAGGATGGGGCCGGGCAGCCCCTGGGCGAGGCCATCCGATGAAGACGTGAGGGAGTCCAGGAGATCCCTGGAGCGCCTGGGCATCGCCTCCCTGGAGCGCAGGAGGATCTCGGAGATGAGCTCCGGCGAGCGCAAGATGGTCATGCTGGCGGGGGCCCTCTCCAGGCGCCCCCAAGTCCTGCTCCTGGACGAGCCCCTGGCTAGCCTCGACCTGAGGAACCAGGCGATAGCCATGTCGGCCATACGCGAGGAGGCGGCCAGGGGGGCGCTGGTAGTGGTGACGTCCCACGAGCTGCACCTGCTGGGGCTCTACGCGGACCGCGCCCTACTGCTGGCTAAGGGCGGGGCGGTCGCCCAGGGGCCCATCGGCTCCGTCCTCAGGGAGGACCTGCTGGAGGAGGCGTACGGGATAGCGCTGAGGCGCGTGGAGGCTCTGATACCCGCGCTGGATCCGCCTCGCTAGCGGCGGTCAACCATAAGTAATTTCAGTATTTTAAGGCCAACGGCGCGCCGGCGACGTTAAATATAGTCACGCGCTAAACCGCCCGGTTTGGATCACGAGCCAGAGGTCGGCTTCGGCGTCGAGCTTGAGGATGGGACGAAGGTCTACACCAACGCGACGAACGAGGGCCCCGTCTTCGTCTACGTGAAGGACGGGCGCATAGTCAGGGTGGAGCCCTTGAAGCTCTCCCCCGAGGACGCGGAGTCCTGGACCATAGAGGCCCGCGGCAGGAGGTTCTCGCCCCCCAGGAAGGCCCTCGTGGCACCCTACGTCCTCGCCGAGAGGGCCAGGGTCTACTCGCCGAAGCGCGTCCTCTACCCGATGAAGAGGGTTGACTTCGACCCTAACAAGCCGCCGGACCAGAGGAAGGCCGAGAACAGGGGGAAGTCCGAGTACGAGAGGATAACGTGGGAGGAGGCCCTGGACATACTCGAGCAGGAGATAACCAGGGTCTACAAGACGTACGGGCCCGGCGCCATAGGGACGACCTCCTCGTCGCATCACTCGTGGGGGATAATAGGGTACAGGCTCAGCGCCTACTTCAGGTTCATAGACATACTCGGCGTGACCTACGCGGACCACAACCCCGACAGCTGGGAGGGCGCACTCTGGGGAGCCGTCCACATGTACGGCTTCAACTGGGGCGTGGGCGTTCCGGAGCAGAACGACCTCCTCACGGACGCCCTGCAGAACACCGAGATGATCGTGCTGTGGTCGGCCGATCCTGAGACTACCATGGGGACGTACGCCGGGTTCGAGAGCAACCCCTGGCGCCAGTGGCTGAAGGAGCTCGGGGTCAAGTTCGTGATAATAGACCCGTTCTACAACTACACGGCTGTCAACTTCGCTGACAAGTGGATAGCCCCGAAGCCCGGGACGGACACGGCGCTGGCGGCCGCGATAGCCTACGTCTGGATAACGGAGGGAACCTACGATAAGTGGTTCGTGGAGAACAGGACCGTCGGCTTCGAGAAGTTCAGGGACTACATACTCGGGAAGGAGGACGGGGTCCCGAAGACCCCGGAGTGGGCCGAGAAGATAACCGGGGTCCCGGCCAGGGAGATAAGGGCGCTCGCCAGGGAGTGGGCCAGGAAGAGGACCATGCTGGGCTTCGGGAGCAGGCCCGGCATGGGAGGGGCGGGCCGCGCGGCTTACGGGCACGAGTGGGCCAGGTACATGGTGGCCCTGCAGGCGATGCAGGGCGTTGGAAGGCCGGGCGTCAACTGGTGGTCCACGAGCACCGGATCCCCCAACACGCCCAACTTCCCGGAGGACTCCGTTCCATTTGGGTTCTTCTTCCCAGGGTACGGGGACGGCGGGATCTCGGGGGACACGGCTAACACGGGGGCCGCTAGGATACTCCCCCGCGGCTTCGTCAGGATACCGGTCAGCGACAGGATAAACCAGCCCGGAGGCCAGCACGTGCTCAGGCTCATACTGCCGGAGGCCATAATGAGCCCGCCCGTCGAGTGGAGGGGCAAGGGGTTCAACACCATATCGATCGAGTCCCAGTTCAAGAAGTACAAGTACCCTGAGGACGGGTACTCGGAGATACGCATGTTCTGGCGCTACGGTGCCGCCTACATAGGCACGATGACGAACACGAACAGGTGGGTGAGGATGTACAGGAGCCCGAAGCTGGAGTTCGTCGTGAACCAGAACCCGTGGTTCGAGGGCGAGGCGAAGTTCGCTGACCTAATACTGCCTGCCTGCACGAGCTTCGAGCGCTGGGACATAGGGGAGTTCTCGAACATATCCGGGCAGTCCGTGGAGAGCGTCCAGTTCGTGAACCACCGCATAATAGTGCTCCAGATGAAGGCGATAGAGCCCCTGGGGGAGTCGAAGTCCGACTACGACATATTCGCGATGGTGGCCAAGAGGCTGGGATTCTACGAGAAGTACACCGAGGGCGGCATGACCCTCCTGGACTGGGTCAAGAGGTTCTACGAGAAGAGCGACCTATCGAAGTACATATCGTGGGAGGAGTTCAAGAGGAAGGGGTACTTCGTCGTGCCGGTCAAGAAGCGCCCGATAACTCCGGCGCTCAGGTGGTTCTACGAGGGGAGGAGGAGGGACACGTTGGGAGGAGGGCCCGCCGGCGGAGGAGTCCTGAGCCTGCCCGACGGGAGCGGCCTGGGAACCCAGAGCGGGAAGATAGAGTTCGAGTCGAATAGCCTCAAGAGGTTCGACCCCAACGATCCCGAGAGGCCGCCGGTCCCCAAGTACATACCGTCCTGGGAGGGCCCCGACACCCCGCTCGCCCAGAAGTACCCCCTGCAGCTGATGTCCCCGCACGCCAGGTACAGCTTCCACACGCAGTACGACGCCAAGGAGACCTGGATCGACGAGATACCCGAGCACAGGAGGAGGGGGCCCGACGGCTACTTCTACAGGGTCCTGAGGATAAACCCCGTGGACGCGGAGAAGCGGGGGATAAAGGAGGGCGACCTGGTCAAGGTGTTCAACGACAGGGGCGCGGTCATATGCATAGCGGAGGTCACGGAGAGGATAAGGCCGGGCGTCGTGCACTGCTACCAGGCATCGGCGGCGTATGACCCAATAGGCGAGCCCGGCGAGTCCCCCGACAAGGGAGGATCGATAAACCTGCTCACGCCCCACAGGTTCCTCTCCAAGAACGCGAACGGCATGGCGCCGAGCAGCGCCCTCGTGGAGGTCGTGAAGTGGGAGGGATCCTAAATGGTCCGCTACGGGATGGTGATAGACGTAGCGAAGTGCAACGCCTGCTACAACTGCTTCGTGGCGTGCAAGGACGAGTTCTGGGGGAACGACTATCCGCCCTACTCCAAGGCCCAGCCCAAGCTCGGGCAGCAGTGGATCAGGGTGGAGAAGAGGGAGAGGGGGCACTTCCCCTACATAACCGTGGCCTATATGCCTATCATGTGCCAGATGTGCAGGGACCCGCCGTGCGTCAAGGCCGCGAAGGACGGCGCCGTCTACGTGAGGGAGGACGGGATAGTGATAATAGACCCGGAGAAGTC
>CAYFFS010000010.1:0-44612 GCA_964342765.1 uncultured Nitrososphaerales archaeon
GGGGGAGGAGGAGCGTAGGGGGCCGCTCTCCTGGGTGAAGGACGTCTACGAGAACCTCGACTACTACCTGGGAACGGAGGAGGGGCGCCGGAGGCTTGAGGAGATAGCGCGCGAGGAGGCCCAGAGGTTAGAGGAGGAGATAGCGCGCGTCCACAGGCCGCAGAGGGAGATAATATGGATGTCAAAGTGGTGCCTCAGCTGCGCCCACCTGCGCGTGCAGAGGGGCAGGTACTACTGCGCCTTCCACGGGATGAAGCTCGTGAAGCCGTTCTACGGAAGGCCCCTCTGGGCGGTGGTCACGGAGGAGGAGGGGGAGGCGCACTACGTGCTCCTGGGAATAGACTGGGACAGGCGCTGGAAGGAGGTTGAGGATCGCATAGTTGAGGCCGCCATGGAGGCGATAAACGGGGGAAGGCCCTACTTCTGCTACGAGGAATCGGCTAGCCGCGATGACACCTGAGGACCCCGGACTCCGCCGACCTCCTGAGAAGCTCCGCCGGGTATTCGATCGTGAACCCCGGAAGGAGCCTCCTGAGCTGGAACCTGCACGCCTCGCTCTCGCTCACAACGACGGATCCGCGCGGAAGCCCTGACGCCTCCTCCATGAACGAGCGGACGAGCTCGTCCGAAATCCTGGAGCTCCCCCTCCTGAGGCCCCAGGCGCCCCCGAGCCCGCAGCACCTGTTGAGCGTCGCGGCGACGCGATAGCCGGCCATGGCCAGGGCCCCCTTTATCCTCGGGCCCTGGGAGTTCGACCTGGAAAGGCAAGACTCGTGGTAGACCACGTCGGCCCCGGCGTCGCCGGCGCCGGAGCACCTCCCAAGGACGAGCTCGTACACGTCGACCACCTTATCGGCCAAGGCCCTGGCCTCGTCGCCCAGGAGCAACGGGTAGATCCTCCTGAGCATGTAGTAGCTGGCCGGCGATACCACGACCAAGGGCCTCCCGCGGGCGAGAGCCGATATGCGCCCAACGAGCCTCCTGCCCTCCTCCTTGAGGCGCGACATGTAGCCCAGGTCCAGCAGGACCATCCCGTGGTCAAGGGGCCCCAGGACCTCTGGCCTCAGCCCCATTTGATCCAGAAGGGCGTTGACGGCCTCGGGCGCCTCCGGCTCGTGCGCCCAAGTGTAGGTGTCCATCAGGAGCACGACGTCCCCTCCCTCGACCCCCCTGACCCTCGGCCTCCTGGGGCTGGCCCTGGGCAGCTCCAGGTCCTCCCTGAACCCGAGGGCGCCGGCCAGCCTTCCCCTCAGGGCGCCCGAGAGGGCGTTGTAGAGGGCGGGGAGCTCGCCGGCCAGCCTGTCCAGCGCCCCGTAGTTCGAGAGCAGGGCCTCCGCGAGTCCCCTGCCCCTCGCCGCGGCGCGCGCCTCGCGATACGCCCCGACCAGCAGCGGTATCGGTATCTCAAGGGGGCACGCGTTCATGCACCTCCCGCAGGACATGCAGTACTCCATGTCCTCCGAGACGGAATCCGAGAGCGGCGGCTCCGGAGGCGCTCCCCCCAGGAGCTCCCTGAAGAAGATGGCCCTCCCCCTGCTCGTCCTGGACTCGAGGTACGCCGAGGGTATGGAGCTGGTCGGGCAGGCGGCGTTGCAGAAGCCGCACCTCATGCAGAGCTCCGCCACGTCCGCGGCCCGCCCGAGGAGCTCCCTCACCTTCGAGGCTACGGCAGCAGCTTCCCGGGGTTCATTATCCATGAGGGATCCACCGCCCCCTTTATCCTCCTCATCAGGTCGAGGGCGAGCCTCCCGTGCTGCGCCTCCATGAAGGCGCGCTTCTCGACCCCCACCCCGTGCTCGCCCGCGATGGCGCCCCCTGCCTCAAGGGTCCTGCGAATTACCTCCTCGTAAAGCCCCCACGCCCTGGACCTGGAGGCCTCGTCCCTCCCGCCGACCAATATGTTCACGTGAAGGTTCCCGTCGCCGGCGTGGCCGAACACCACGACCCCGACCCCCCTCTCGTCCCCCAGCCTGCGTATCTCCTCCACCATCCACGGGAGCCTCGAGACGGGGACGTCCACGTCCCCCACTATTACCTCGGGCGAGAGCTTCGCCACTAGCGCCCCCAGGGACCTCCTGCCCTTCCAGAGCGCCTCCTCCTCCTGGCCCTCGGCGCGCCTGAACTCGTTGCCGTGCGACGCGCATATGGAATCTGCCCTCCTCATCCCCTCCTCGGCCTCCGCCGCCGTGCCGTCCGTCTCTATGAGGAGGGCCGCCCCCGCCTCCCTGTAGGGGTAGCCGCTCCCCCTCAGGAGGCCGAGGGTCCTCGAGTCAAGGTACTCGATGGCGCTCGGCCTCGCCGGGGACGCGAGGAGGTCGAAGACGGCCTCGGCGGCTCCCTTCGCAGAGCCGGCGTAGCAGATCCCGGTCCTTCTGGTCTCCGGAAGGGGCCTCAGCTTCAGGGTGACCTTCGTGAAGAAGCCCAGCGTGCCCTCGCTCCCGACGAACAGCCTGACCAGGTCGTAGCCTATGCTGCTCTTGGGCGCCCTCGTCCCCAGGCTCATGATCTCCCCGGTGGGCAGGACGACCTCGAGCCCGACCACGTAGTCCCTCGTGACCCCGTACTTGACAGCCCTGAACCCCGATGAGTTGTTCCCCACCATTCCGCCTATGGTGCTCACGCTGCCGCTGGCCGGCTCCGGCGGGAAGAACAGCCCGAGCCCCCTGAGCCTGGAGTTGAGGTCCTCGTAGACGACGCCGGGCTCCACGACCGCCAGCATGTCCTCCCTGCTGACCTCGAGGACGCGGTTCATCCTGCGCGTGCTCAGGACTATTCCGCCCATGACGGGCGCCGCGTTCCCCGAGGTGCTGCTGCCGCTCCCGCGCGGCGTCACGGGTATCCTGCGCCTGGTGCAGTACTCGAGGATCCTGGAGACCTGCTCCGCGCTCGAGGGCCAGACCACGGCCTCCGCCCTCCCCTCTATCTCGCTGACCGCGTTAGAGCCCGAGACGGCGAGCTCCCATCCCCTGGTCGACACGTTCTCGGGGCCCACGACCTCCCTCAGGAACCTCAGGTCGTCCTCCTCGACCCTCGAGTATTGCGGCCCCACGCGCCAGCTGCGCCCGGGTCCGATAAAAGCCTGCGCGAGGAACCCTAACAAAATCACCGCAAAAGTTAACTTAAACCACACTTAGCTGCAGGTTCCGAATGTCGGAGATGCAGATAGATAAAACGCAGGTCGCGCTGCCAATCCTGAGGATAACCCTCGGCTGGATGTTCTTCTCGGCGTTCCTCAGGAGGGTCGTCAACGTGCCGGCGAAGATGAACCCTGCGTCCTCGGCGTACGTCGGGGGCAAGCTGATAACGTTCATACCGCACGCATGGCTCATCTCCGGGATCCTGGAGTACACGCTGGAGCACCCTGTGCTCCTCTACGAGTTCCTGGTCCTCTGGACGGCGCTCGAGGCCATCTTTGGCCTATTCATGATGCTGGGATTCATGAGCAGGCTGTCAGGGCTGGCCCTGGCCCTCCTCGTCTGGGGCATAGGGCTGGGCGCCGGATGGCTGGGCACGACGTGCCTGGACGAGTGGCAGATAGCCGCGGTCGAGGGGGCGGCAGCCCTGATGTTCATGTTCACCGGCAGCAGGTGGCTCTCGCTGGACCAGCTGATCGCGAGGAAGTACCCGAAGGGGCTGAGGATAGGGAGGTGGCACATCCCGCTCTGGTGAGGTGATGGCCATGGACAGGTACGTCGTTGCGGCCACGATATTCGTAGTCATAGCGACGGGGCTGACGTTCGCCAGCTACCAGGTGTTCTTCCACGGGTTCACGAACCTCACTAACTACTCGAAGACGCCCGGGTACGATCTCCACGGAACCCAGCTATTCTCCAACGGGACGCTCTACCTTCAGATAGCGCGCGTGGACGGCCCGGACACGTACGGCGGGTTCATAGTCCTCGTGCAGGTGCTCTACCCGAACGGGACAGTCTTCTACCAGTGGAACGCCTCACAGCTCGGCCACATCCCGCAGTCCGACATACGCAACGAGTTCCCGCTCCACCCGGTCCACTCGGATGGGTTCGCGCTCGTCGTGCCGCTGGGCCAGAACGCGACGGTGGTTCTCCAGATGCATCGCGCGGTGCCGCCCGGGACGTACATAGTGAGGGTGTACGACGTGGACGGCCAGTACGAGGCCTACGGCCAGAAGTTCCAGGCGACCGTTACCGTGGGCTGAGCGATCGCCTTCGCCCTTACCTTTTTTTCTCCCGTGAATTTCTCCCGGCCGTGGAAGGCCTGGCGCCGGGCGACACGTCCGAGATACTGAGGGATCTGGGCTACGAGTACTACGGCTACGAGGAGGAGGCCGTCAGGCCCGAGCTCTCCCAGCTCAGGTTCTCGGACCTCCTGCCGGAGCTCTCGTCGTCCGGCGACCCGGAGCTCGTGGAGCTATCGAGGAGGAACCTGTACCGCCACCAGGAGGAGGCATACAGGGCACTGGAGTCGGGCATGAACCTGATACTGAGGAGCGGGACGGGGTCCGGGAAGACGGAGGCTTGGATACTTCACGCCGTCAGGGGGCGCGTGAGGTCCCTGGCCATCTATCCCACGCTGGCCCTGGCGAACGACCAGATAAGGCGCATAACCAAGATATCCCGCGCCACCGGGCTGAGGGTTGAGGCGCTGGACGCCCTCAGGCGCGACGACCTGGTGCACGCGGAGGGTAGGGCGTCCCTCCGCGCGAGGGTGGCTGGCCTGGACGTCCTCGTGACGAACCCGGCCTTCCTGCTGAACGAGGTCAAGAAGCTGGTGACGGGGACCAGGGGGAGGATAATGGATCGCTTCCTCTCGTCCGTCGGGCTCATAGTGATCGACGAGCTCGACTTCTACGGGCCCAGGGAGATAGCGCTGTTGCTCTCCATGCTCAGGCTGATAAGGGACCTCGCCTCCAAGGAGTTCAGGGTAGCGATACTCACGGCGACGCTCAGCGACCCGGCGCCGCTGGCCGGATTCCTGAGGGAGCTCACGGGCCGCGACGTGGCGGTGGTGGAGGGCAGGCCCTTCAGGGTCAGGAACAAGGTCTACGTCGTCCTGGGGAAGAACCTGAGGAGGATATGGGAGGAGCTCAGGGCGCACGAGGCAGAGATCCGCTCCTCCGGCTCGGTGGGGGACGACGTGCTGGAGGCCCTGGAGGACTACGAGAAGTTCAAGGTGGAGCACTACAAGGCGATAGAGGCCGCCCGCTCCCTCGGGATAAGGCTTCCGAGCTCGGAGTACGACCCGGTGGAGGTCCTGAGGAGGTACGTGGAGGACCCCGTGGTCACGCTGGTCTTCACGCGCAGCATAGCCAAGGCCGAGGAGCTGGGGAGGAGGATCAGGGCGGAGCTCCCCTCGGAGCTCCGGGATAGGGTGGCGGTGCACCATCACCTGGCGTTGAGGTCCGAGAGGGCGGAGCTGGAGGAGAGGGCCAGGATAGGGGAGGTGAAGGTGCTGATATCCCCCAGGACGCTCGCCCAGGGCCTGGACATAGGGCTCGTCGGGAGGATAGTGCACGTTGGGCTCCCCGACAGCACCAGGGAGTTCCTGCAGAGGGAGGGGAGGAAGGGGAGGAGGGAGTCCCTCGCCTTCTCGGAGACCGTGGTGTTCCCCCTGTCCACCTGGGACAGGGAGCTCCTCTCAAGGGGCGTTGAGACCCTGAGGCGCTGGATGGAGCTGGGCCCCGAGAAGGCCCTGGTGAACCCGAGGAACAAGTACATGGAGCTATTCGAGTCGCTCGCCCAGTTCATATCGCCCTCGCTGAGGGCCAGGATGCCGCGCGAGCGCTACGAGTTCCTCAGGTCCATGGGGCTCGTGGAGGGGAACGAGCTGACCGAGGCAGGGAAGAGGGCGTGGCGCTACATGAACTTCTACGAGTTCGCCCCGCCCTTCGGGGTCAAGCGCGTGGTCGAGGAGGGGGCATCCCCCCGCTACCTGGAGGACATATCCCACTGCGACCTCGTCGAGAAGTTCCAGCCTGGCAGCATAGACTACTCGGCCGACGGGATAGTGGTGGAGCACAGGAAGGCGGAGGGGGCAGTGACCGCAGTCGTGGAGCGCAGGCTATCGGAGCGCGCCCTCTGGGACTACGCGCCCCTCGCGCAGGCTTACGAGGAGTACGAGAAGGCGAAGTTCCAGTGGCGCGAGCGCCCCGACATAGTCTCGGACTACGTTAACGGGCGCCTCCACTCGGACGTCCACTGCGTCGTATACCCGCCTAGGAGGGGGTTCGGGAGGTACGAGAAGATACCCAACAGGGTCCTCTGGAGGGTCTACAGCTCACACCCCATCGTCAGGAGGATCTCGGGAAGGACCGTCGTGAGGAGGGAGATGCGCGTGGTCGACGTCCCCGCGTCCACTTCCGGCAGGTACAGCGACTACACGTACGGGATAGGGCTGGAGCTCGACCCGTCGGAGGACGTGAACCTGATGAGGATAGGACTGGCGTACGTCATCGTGGTCCTCAGGAGGAGGCTCGGGCTCCCCCTCGACGCCCTGGAGTACGACCTGGGGAAGGTGGGGGAGAAGAAGTACATGGGGATCCACGAGCCGGAGAGCTCGGGGCTCATAGAGGACCTGGACTGGGCGGCCGTGAGGAGGGAGGTCGAGGCATACGAGCCAGACGACCTGGACGACGTCCTGTTGAGCGCGCTCGACGAGTACGCCTACGCAGACTTCCTGGGCTATGGCATGCGCTGGGACCTCGCCAGGGCATACGCGCTCAAGGCGATAGACTACGTCCTCATGCAGCAGCGCGTGACGATGAAGGTTCGGGGCCGCGTCGTCTCTATCCCCAGGCCGTCGAAGGCCCTGAGGCTGCTCTCGATAGAGGCCATCAGCCTCCCCTTGGACGACGAGGGGCGCATACGCCTGGTGGCGCTGGCGGCGCACGACGGCGAGGAGACGAGCTCGGCCGTTCTCAGGTCGGAGTTCGGGCTCCTCTCGGGCGACGTGGACGAGGTGAGGCGCAGGATACTCGGGGCGGTGGACTCGGGTTTCAGGGCGGTCGTGTACGACCTGAGGACCGCGCTGGAGGCCCTGAGCTCCTCCGGCATGGGCTCCATCGCGATGATACTGAGGCAGATGGAGGCTGACGGCTCCCTGGTGGAGGTGAGGAAGGAGGTCTCCGAGGCCCTCGGGGAGGAGGTCCCGCTGACGGAGGCGGACGAGTCCATCCTCGGGAGGCGGAGGGATGTGGGCCTGGCTGACCTCAGGAGGGAGTACGAGTACGTGATCTCCAGGATACGCGGCCTCGACTACTCCGAGTGGTGGGGACGCATGGGCCGCCTCGAGGAGATGCTGGGGAAGTTCGCCCGCGAGAACGCGGAGGCGGCCCTCCTCCTGCACCTGGTGGCCGGATCCCTCAGAGGATCCTGACCCTCAGGATGTCCGTGGCCCCCTTCGTGGCGCCGCGGACGAGCACCAGCCTCTCGCCCTCGCCGGCTATCCCCCTCCTGGCCGCCTCCTCCGCAAGCTCGTCCAGGTTCCCTGGCTCGTAGACGCCAGCCGGGTATATCCCCCAGAGGAGCGCTATCCTCCTGGCGGTGGCCACGTCGCGCGTGAACACGTGAGCCCCCATGGAAGGCCTGTGGCGGGCGATCCTCCTGGCCGTGTTTCCCCCGCCGGTGTACGCTACTATCCTCGCGCCGACGGACTCCGCAAGCTCGACTACGCCCAGGGCGAACTCGTCGTATATGGTTGGGGCGACCATCGGCGCCCTCCCGGGCGAGTAGTCGCGCTCGGCCCTCTCGGCTATCCTGCAGGCCCAATCAACGCTCTCGACCGGGTGGCGCCCCGCCGCCGTCTCGCCAGTAAGGAGCACGGCGTCGGCCCCATCCCTGACCGCGGTGAAGACGTCCACCACCTCGCTCCTAGTGGGAACTGGGTTCTCCATCATGGAGTCCAGGAGCTGGGTCGCGACTATTGAGGGCTTCCCCCTTGACCTGGCCGCCCCTATTATCCTCGACTGTATGAACGGCATCTCCTCCAGGGGGAACTTGGCCCCCAGGTCCCCCCTCGCCACCAGCAGGGCGTCGGCCTCCTCCGCTATCGATTCCACGTTCTCAACCCCCGGCATGGTCTCTATCTTCGCTATCACCCAGGCGTCGCCCCCCATCTCGGAGAGCGCCTCCCTGAGCCTCCTCACGTCCTCCCTCGTCCTGACGAACGAAAGGGCCACGTACTCCAGGCCCCTGTCCACGATGAACTTCAGGTCCTCCAGGTCCTTCTCCGTGAGGGACGGCAGGTCGTACTCCTTCCCCCTTATAGCGACCGTCTTCCTCGGGGCGAGGGTCCCCTCCACCATTACCTCCACGAGGACCTGATCGCTCGACCTCTCGACCACGCGGGCAGATATCCTCCCGCCCTCGAACGTTACCTCGTCCCCCACCTCGACCACGCGGAAGAACTCGTCGCTGGGGACCGGGATCCCCCCGCTCCCCCCGCGAACGAGCCTTACCCTGGAGCCCCTGGAGACCTGGATCGGCTGGAAGTCCCCGAGCCTCACCGTGGGGCCCTGCAGGTCCCCTATTATGGGGAGGTACTTCCCGGAGCTCCCCTCGACCGCCCTGACGCGGGAGATCTCTGCGTCCTTCTGCTCGTGCGTCCCGTGGGAGAAGTTGAGCCTGAACCCGTCGGCGCCAGCGGCCACCATGGCCTCCAGGATTCCGGGGCCGTCGCTGGCCGGCCCCAGCGTGGCGAGCACCTTGATCCTCCTGCCCACGCGGCCAAGGGAACCCCTGCCGATATAACCGTTCCCGAGCAGGCGCCGCGGCCGGGATTTGAACCCGGGTCACCGGCTGTCCGCCGGCCCGCGGCCGTCGACAGGCCGGCATACTAGGCCAGTCTATACTACCGCGGCTCAAGTGCACCCCTTAACGCGGCCCTTATATCGATTTCGATTAGCCCCCAGCGGATCAGGGTATCCTACCTGAGTCCTCCCCTATCCACGTGCCCCTGACGACCCACACCGGCTCCCCGGGGACCCTCTCCTCGAGCCCCTCCGCCCTGTGCGACTCAAGGACGTCCTCCCTCACCTCTATGCCCAGGCCGGGCCCCTTCGGGACCAGGTGGTGGCCGTCCACGAGCCTCATGGAGTCCCCGACCAGGTCCCTCTTCCACTGGGGGAAGAAGTCGTAGAACGTCTCCTGTATCATGAAGTTCGGTATTGTGGCGTCAAGCTGGAGGGTGGCCGCGTTCTGCACGGGGCCGAACGCGTTGTGATACGCCATCTTGACGCCGAACGCGTCGGCTATGGCCGCTATCTTCCAGGCCTCGGTTATCCCCCCTACGTTGGTCACGTCGACCTGCAGGAAGTCCAGGAGCCCCTCCTTCAGGTACTGGAGGGCCTCCTCCTTGTTCAGTATCCTCTCGCCCAGCGCCACCGGCACGCGCGTGCGCGCCCTGTAGGCCCTAAGCCCCTCCAGGTCGTGCGGGTGCACTGGCTCCTCCATGAAAAGGGGCGAGTACTTGGAGAGCTCCTCCGCCACCCTGATGGCCGACTCGTAGCTGAACCTCCCGTGGTGCTCTATCATTATGTAGACGTCGTCCCCGACGGCCTCCCTCACGGCCGAAACTATCTCGGAGGCCCTCCTGATGCCAGCCCCGTCTATGTAGTCGAAGTACCCCCCGAAGGGGTCGAACTTTATCCCCCTGTAGCCCATCCTGACGACCCTGGAGGCTGCCTCAGCGAACTCCTCGGGGGTCCTGCAGCCGGAGTACCACCCGTTCGCGTAGGCGAGCACCCTGTCCCTGTAGGCCCCGCCCAGCAGCTCGTGCACGGGCGCCCCCAGCTCCCTGCCCTTGATGTCCCAGAGCGCTATGTCCAGGGCCGAGAGGGCGGCCGTCGACTCTATGGAGCGATGCAGGTAGAACTCCTCCCTCATCCAGGACCTGTGGATCAGCTCTATGGCGTGCGGGTCCATCCCCTTGACGACCGAGGCCAGCCTCCTGACGGCCTCGACCACCTGCCCCGTCCTTAGCGTGGGGACCGCCTCCCCGTAGCCAACCCGACCGTTCGACGTCGTGACCCTCACTATGACGCTGACAGAGGCCCAGGTAGCGGCGGACCCCCTCTCCCCGACCACTATCGCCTCGACCTCGCCTATCGAGCCCATGGGCCCATGGTGCCGTCCGCCGGTTATAACCGCTTCCCTCTCTATGGCTACGAGGCGCCCAGCGCGGAGAGGAGCTCCTCGAGCCCGAGGATCCTGGGCACGGATCCCTGCCCTATGCGCGCCCTGCCCCCTCCCCTTCCCCCGAGGGACGCGAGCGCCCTCGAGGCGAGGGATCCGGCGTCCAGCGGGCCCGAGGATATAAGGACCACGAGGGACTTGCCCTGGGAGCGGATCCTGCTGAGCCCCACGTAGAGGGATCCGGGCGCGGACCTCGCGACGGCGTCCCCGACCTCTATCAGCGCGTCCTGGGCAACGTCGTCCACGTCGAGCGCGTAGACCGGGACGTCCCCGATCCTCCCCGCCGGGCCTGCCCTCAGCAGGTACCTCGCGAGGGCCGCCCCCATCCTCCTGCGCTCGTCCCCCAGGCTCTCGAGCTCCTGGAGCAGCTCCCTCGCCTTCTTGGCCGCCTGATCCGGCGGCACGCCGAGCGCGGCCGCTATATCCTGGAGGGTCCTGGACTGGGCCAGCGAGTGCTCGACCGCCCTCCTGCCCGCCACGAACTCTATCCTCACAACCCCGTCCTGTATCCTCTCGGAGCGAAGTATCCTTATCGAGCCTATCTCGCCCGTCCTAGAGACGTGCGTGCCGCCGCACGCCTCGACGTCGAAGTCGCCCACCTTTATGACGCGGAGCTCCCTCTCAGGTATGGCTCCTCCCTGGTAGAGCCTGAACCCGTAGAGGGATTCAGCCGCCGAGCGGGGAAGAACCTGGACCTCCACCGGCAGGTCCATCTGGACGACCTCGTTCGCCAGCCTCTCTATGGCCTCAAGCTGCTCCCTCGTGAGGGCCGAGTGGTGGGTTATGTCCAGCCTGGCCCCGTCCTCGTCCTTGAAGGCCGAGTGCTGCCAGACCCAGGGGCCGAGGATCCTCCTGGCCGCCCCGTTCACTATGTGGGTCGCCGTGTGGTGCCTCATGAGGGACCTTCTGCGCTCCACGTCGAGCGCGCACTCGACCTCCTCCCCCTCCCTCGGAAGGCCGCCCTCCAGGAAGTGCACGACCACGTTCCCCACCTTCACCACGTCCCTCACGCGGAAGCCGCCGAGCGTCCCGTGGTCCGGCTCCTGTCCCCCTCCGCGGGGGTAGAATATCGTGCCCTCCAGGACGACGGCCCCGATGTCGGGGTAGACGCGGAGGACCCTGGAGCGGCACCTGGAGAGGTTGACGTCCTCGTAGTAAATCCTCCTGGTGGGGGGAAGTCCCCCCACGTCCACCTGCGGGCCCGCCTCCTCGTGGGGCCTTCCGGAGTGCCTCCTCGCCAGCTCCGAGTAGAAGTCCGGGGGCACGCGGTCCAGGACCCCCGCCTCCACGAGCATCTCGGGCGTCACGCCGTTCGACTCGTAGAGCGCTATCGCGTCGTCCCTAGTCAGGCGCCTGCCGGAGCGGCGTATCCCCTCAACTATCTCCCTCACCTTGGACTTCGTGTTCCTGTAGCGCTGGAGCTCGACCTCGAGGACCTCGCGCAGCGCAGGCAGGGACTCCTCGAGCTCCGGGAACATCGGGCGGAGGGACCTCGCGACGAGCTCCGCGACGTCCGCTATCCCGATGTCCCAGGAGTTGGCCTCTATGAGCCCTTGGGCGCGCCTCAATATCGCCCTGAGGTTGTAGCCGCCCCCCACGTTGCTAGGGAGCGCGCCGTCCGCCACAGCGAAGAGCAGGGCCCTTGAGTGATCCAGGACCGCGTAGAGGTCGACCCAGGGCTTCACGTACTTCCTGTACTCCTCCTCCCCGAGCCCGGCCTCGCGCAGTACCTCCCCCAGCACCGCGGATGGGTCCTCGGCCTCCGTCAGGTCGCGCCTCCCGCTCGCCGCGAAGAACGCCCTGAGGAGCCCCTCGTCCCTCGGGAGCCCGAGCCTCCTGCGCAGCTCCCCCAGCTCCTCCGCGAAGACGGCGTCGTAGCTCGTGGGGGTGCCCTGGGAGAGCCAGACGAACCTCTCGAGCCCGGCCCCCATGTCGACCACCTGGGGCTCGAACCTCCTGTAGTTGCTCGGGGTCCCCTCGAACTCCGTGAAGACGGCGTTCCCCAGCTCGAGCCCCCTCACGTAGTACTCCAGCGAGTACCCGAAGGCGCCGTAGCCCAGCCAGACGTCCTCGACGAATATCACCTCCTCGGGGGCCACGCCGAACCTCTCGGTGAGCAGCCTGAAGTCCAGCTCTATTGTCCTGTCCTTCCAGTAGCCGCGGCCGTCGTTGAGGGCGTGCTGCCCCACCATTACGAACTCCGTGTAGTGGCGGCCCGTGAACCCGACGTTCTCCACGTCGTTGAACCTGAGCGATGCCTGGGGGACTATCAGTGGATTTGCGGGGAACTCGAAGACGACCTTTCCCCCCTCGACCCTCTGGAAGTCTATTATGGACGCCACCGTGAAGTAAAGGTCAGGCCTCCAGCGCGCCACGACCGGGTAGCGGGGGATGCTCGCGTGGCCCTCGGAGACGAAGAACCCCTCTATGTTCCTCCAGGCATCCACGTACCCGAAGGGGCGGCTGGTCACCCTCTCCCCGACGAACCCCTTTCCGGCCCAGTGGTCAGGGCAGCGGGTCACGGAGGGGTCCAGCGTCCAGAAGTACCTCCCGCAGACCTCGCAGCGCCTCCTCACGAACCCCTTCTCCCTGAAGAGCTCCACCTCGTAGTACTTCTCCGGCTCTGAGGAGAACCTCTCCAGAAGGGCGCGCTTCTCGTCCTCCCGGGGCACGCGGCCGCGCCGCCCTCACTCAAATTAAGCGTTGCGTCCGCCCCGAGGCCCTCGGGGCGGCCTCCTGTGCCGGGAGGGACGACATCCCCCTGTCAGCGGCCATGTTCATGACCACCTCCGCTATGTCCGAGCCGTACTCAGCTATCCTCCTGACGGACTCCAGCACGAGCTTCACGCCGGCCACGGCGATGGCGCTCGTCGCCCCGAGCCTGAAGGCCTGGTCCGTCAGCCTCTCCTCGTACTTGATGACGTCGCGGGATAGGTCTATCGCGCGGAGCGCCAGGCGCTCGTCCATCGATCCCAGCGCCCTCACGGACTCGTCCACGACGTTGAGCGCCATGGATCCGAACTCCTGGAGCCCGTCCGAGAGCCCCTCCGGGAACTTCCCCACGAGGAACTCGGCCTGAGCTATGCTTGTCGCGTGATCGGCTATCCTCTCCAGGCTCTTCGCGACCAGCCTGTAGCCAAGGGCCTCCCTCAGGTTGGTCAGCCCGAGCTCCCCCGCGACCGCGGGATTAGAGATGGCGGACTTCAGCTGGCGCACGGAGAGGAAGTACAGCCTGTCCACGTCGTCGTCCCTCTGAGCTACGTCCCTGGCCAGCGCGTCGTCCCCCTCCAGCACAGCCTTGAGGGCGTCCTGGATCATCAGGGAGGATAGCGTGTGCATGCGCTCCACGACGGACTTGAGGGGCAGCTCCGAGTAGCGCAGGAGGCAGCTGGCCGTCATCGAGCTCTGGGTCTCGTCTATCACCTCGACGCCGACGAGCTTGCGCCTCATGAGGTCCTTGAGGTGGGACCTGAGCTCCGTGGCCCCCTCCCCTATGCGGACCTCTATAGTGTCATAGCCCGCCAGGTACATCGCGAGGAACTTCCTGAAGACCTCCTCCGGATCCTCGAGGGGCTGGACCTCGAGGACCCCCCTCTGTATCCCGCGCGGCTCCCCGGACGCCGGCAGCACGAGGAGCCCCCCGCCGGGCTGCGGTATCAGCGCTACCGGGTCGCCCTTCCCGAGCCCCAGGTTCCTTATCCACCACTTGGGGAGGGAGACTATGTACGTGGAGCCCCCCGTGAGCTGAAGCCTCCTCTCCTCGCGCTTCGGCACGGGCCACCGCAGCCCTCCAGCTATATATCTCTATCTAACTTCCCTCCGAAGTATAGCGGAGGCGCCAGATTAATTATGAGGCTGGCAAGTGGGGGCGTGGAGCTGGCGATCATATCCGGGGACCTCCTATCCGGGCTGGACGTGGGGAGGCTCGTGGACGCCATCGAGGAGGGGTTCCTCAGGGGGAAGGCCGTGGCGGAGCCCAGGCTCATAACGACCGTCGGGGGCGGGACGGCCCTCGTCATGTCGGCCCACGACGACAGGTTCCTCGCACTCAAGTACATAGGGGTCTACCCGGGGAACGCGGCGCTCGGCCTGCCGACCGCCAGCTCGATAGTCCTCCTCGCCGACGGATCCACGGGGGTGCCCCTCGCTATCATCGACGGGTCCCTGCTCACCGCCTACAGGACGGGCGCCACCAGCGCGGTCGTCGCGAGGCGCGCCGCGCCAGAGGGGCCCCTTTCGCTCGGCTTCCTGGGGGCGGGGCTGCAGGCCAGGGCGCACGCGGCAGCCCTGTTGGCCGCCCTCGGGGGGCGCGCTGAGGATGCCCTGGTGTACGACCTGGACGAGGGTCGCGCCAGGGAGCTGGCGAGGTACATCGGGAAATCCCTCAGGGCCCGCGTGGCCTCGAGCCCCGAGGAGGTCATGGGGAGCTCCAACGTTATAGTCGCCGCCACGACCTCCCGCTCGCCCGTCGTCCTGGGGGGATCCCTGGGGAGGGAGGACGTCCTGGTCATATCGATAGGCTGGCTGGACGAGCGCTCCAAGGAGGTCGACGAGGAGGTCGTGAGGCGGAGCTCGCTTATAGTGGTGGACTCGGAGGCCGCGCTGAGGGAGGCGGCGGAGCTCAGGGAGGCGCTGGAGAAGGGGGCGGTGGACCGCGGGAGGATAGCTACGCTGGCGGAGCTCCTGAGGGAGGGGCGCCGGAGGCCGCCCGGCCTCGTCCTATACAAGGGGGTTGGCACGGCGGTCGAGGACCTGCTGGCCGCCGAGCTCGCGTACTACGAGATGCGCGACCGCGCCCCCAGGATGATGCTATGAGGAGCTGCGCTCCGCTATGAGGCCCGCCAGTATGCGCACGCCCTCCGCTATCTCAGCCTCGGAGGGCGGCCCAAGGCTTAGCCTTATGCTGCCCGCATCGCCCTCGGGCACGAAGAACCTGCGGGCCGGGACGTAGATCACGCCCCTCCTTATGGCCTCAGCCAGGTGCGCCTCCGCGTCGAACCCGGAGGCGATTATCAGCTGGAAGAGGCCGCAGCCGTTGGGCTCCCAGCTGACGCTGGGCGGCATGTGGTCGCTCAGGGCCTCCTCCATCAGGTGGCGCTTCCTTAGGTAGTGGGCGCGGAGCGCCGAGGCCGTCGAGTCCACGAGGCCGCGGCGGAACGATTCCAGCGCTATGTGCTGCGTCAGGGTCGAGGTGGTTATGTCGTAGTTCTCCAGCCTGCTGACGGCCTCGGCCAGCTCGGCAGGGGCCGCTATCCACCCTATCCTGAGCCCCGGCGCCAGTATCTTGCTCAGGGTCCCCACGTAGATGACGCGGGAGCTCCCAAGGGACACGAGGGCCGGCGGCTGGTACTCCGAGAAGGCCCTGTAGGGCTCGTCCTCTATTATCAGCGCGTCGTACTTCTCGGCGAGCTCCAGGACCGCGCGGCGGTCCTCCTCCCTCATCGTGACGCCCGTGGGGTTGTGGCAGGTCGGTATGAGGTAGATCAGGGCGCTGCCCGGCCCCAGCGCCCTGAGCTCCTCCTCCATCCTCCCCAGGTCTAGTCGGCCGGAGGAGAAGGGCACGCCGTGGACGCGGGAGTTGAGCTTGAGGGGGGCCAGCGTCTCGACGAACGTCGGGCTCTCGCATATGACGTGCACGTCCTCCCCCGTCAGCAGCTCCGAGAGGAGCTTGAAGGCGTGCTGGGCCCCGCTGGTCACCGATATCTCGTAGTCCTTAGGTATCTGGACCCCCTCCCTCGCCATGTAGAGCCTTATCTCCTTCTTCAGGTCCTCGAGGCCCCCGGCGTCCGGGTAGACCAGGGACTCGTACCCCACCGCCCCTAGGACCTCCATCGCGATCTCGCGCAGCTCCTCGACCGGAACTATGCTCGGATCCGGGTTGCCGCTCGCCATGTTTATCAGCCTGGCGTACGAGCTGCGGACGTACCTGTATGCCATCTCCACGGGCGACGTCTCGATGCGGGAGGCGCTCCGCCTCAGGCGATCCCTCCATCCCGGCGCCATCCTTATGGCCCTCGGACGACGTAAAGATAACCGTTCTGCGGATGGGCCCGGTGGGATTTGAACCCACGACCTACCGGTTATGAGCCGGCCGCTCCGCCAAGCTGAGCTACGGGCCCTCGGGATCGGTCCCGGAAACCCCTTAAAAAGTTAGCTCAACGCCCCCGGGTCCCCTCCCGGTGGATGGCGCCGTCAGGCTTATTAGGGAGGGATGTCAGCGGAGGGATGCCGCCGTAGCTCAGCTGGTAGAGCGGCTGGCTGTTAAGGTGCCGCGGAGACCAGTAGGTCGCCCGTTCGAGTCGGGCCGGCGGCGCCTCACCTTCCGAGCTTCTCCGGCAGGTACTTGTCTATTATGTAGGTCAGGCCGTACTTGGCGAAGGCCTCCTGCTCCGACTTCCTGCGGTACTTGAGGAACGCCTCTATCTGCGACCTCCAGGGCTCCCCGGAGTACCTTGGGTCGCTCTCGAGCTCCCTCAGCCTCTTCACGTCCACGTCCGTGAGCTTGTCGTAGGGCAGCCTGTACTTCACTATGTCCGTGGCCCAGACCCCTATCCAGGAGGCGTCCGGCACGTTCAGCTGCGTCAGGTGGGCGGCGTTCGCGGACCCCGATATTATGACCATGGCTATGTGCATCCCCCACGGATCCCCGTCCGTGAGCACGTAGACCGGTAGGTTCAGCTCCATCCTTAGGCGCCTCAGGAGGTACCTGGTCGCCCTGGGCGCCTGCCCGGCCGTGTTCACGAGGATGGCCTTGAAGCGATCGTGGACCTTCTCCTCCACGAACCTAGTGAACAGGCCTCCCTTCTCTATCGCCAGCACCATCTCGGCGTCGGTCTCCACGAAGTCCGCGGTCGTCAGCGCGGGCCCTATCATGACGCCGTCCGGATGCGACGTCAGGTCCAGCCTCCTGCCCTCGTAGCCCGGCACGTTGTACTCTATCACCAGCCTCCCGAATATCGAGCTCCTCTCCTCCGGGTAGATGTTGAACTCCTCCCTGGCCATCCCCAGGAGGGCCTCCAGCTCCGTGATGCGCTCGTCGGACTCGTCCTGGTCCTCGAAGTCCACGTTGTAGGCCTGGGCCGAGTAGTAGACGTCCCTGAGGGTCGACGTCTTATGGGAGCTGGCCAGCACCTTGGAGAAGTAGGCCAGCCACATGAGCTGGGCGAAGGCGCGCAGGTGCTTCACGTTCCTCGTGGTCCTCAGGACCCTCTTCGGGCCAAGGACGTACTGCCCAAGCCTCTCGTCGTAGACTATGTTGTCGACGCTCCTGTCGGGTATGCTGAGGGAGGGGTACTCCCCGCGCTCTATCTGATCGTACACGGCCTCGCCCAGCTCCCTCAGCCTCTCCACGGCGGGGCTGCCCTTAGCCCTCGCGCGCCTCCTCAACCCCCTCAGCCCCCTCCGAGTACCCCCTGGGTATCAGGGGCTCGTACCTCGGGAGCCTGTCGCGCTCCGCGAGCTCGGCGGCGAACTTGGCTATCAGCTGCATGTATCTGGAGTAGTAGTTCGCCTTGCGGGCGATGCCCGTCATGCGCTCCTTCCTGCTCAGGTAGTTCCTGAGCTCCCTGAAGGCCGTCCTGAGCGCCAGCCTTATCTCCCTCTCCACCTCGGGCCTGTCCGCTATGTATTCCTTCCCTATCGTCTTGTAGGGGATCTTGGTGGACACGACGTGGACTATGACGCCAACCGGATCCTCCTGCCTCACCTTGTAGGATCCCAGGTCCATTGACCCTATGACCTTCCAAGTCACGTCGCTCGACTCGTCGTAGAGCAGGGGTATCCTGTTCGCGAACCTGAACACCGTTATCCCCGGCTTCAGCTTGGGGCCGCCGTACGCCACCGCGGCCTCCACGACGAACGGGTGGCCCTCGTAAGCCTGGGGCTTCCTGGTCACGACCTTGCAGAACTCGGGGGCCAGGAGCCTGCGCACCCCCGCCTCCAGGAGCTCGGGGCCCAGGGTCGACAGGTAGCTCGCGTCAGGGGGGAGGAACCCCTGGTAGCTCCTGAGGGCTGAGGCGAGCCTCGTCAGGTCCGGGTCCCCCAGGGACCTGGGATCCGTGGATGGGTCGAACCCAGCGTAGCGGAGGAACGCCTCGGCCGTCCTGGGCCCCACCCTCTGGAAGTTCCTGGTCATGAACTTCAGCAGGTCTCCCCCCTTCCAGCGCCTTATCATCTTCCTCAGCGTCTCCACGTCAACGCCCGAGGGATGGGGGAGGGTCTCCCTTGGCGGCCTCGGCATGACGTCCACGACCCTCTCGAAGACCAGCTGGCGGCCCATCGGATCCCTGAACGTTATCGAAGCGTAGGGCGCTGCCATTGCGGTCTGCTCCAGGTAGCTCACGATCTTCTGCTCGGCCTTCTGGTAGTCCCCCAGGACCGTCACCCTGACGAGGGTGCCCCTCCACCCGCGCGCGGCGCCCACGTACCTCCTGAGCACTATGGGGCGGTTTCTCTCTATGTCGACCTTCATCAGGACCGCGTGGTATCGTCTTCCCGTCGTGGAGCTCGCGACGAACGAGGGCCTGCCGGTGGTCGCCTGGGCGTAGAGGAGCGCCATCGTTGCACCCATCCCGAAGACGCCCCTCGACTGCCTTAGCCGGAACTTGCTCCCGTAGAACACGCGGCCGAAGGCGTCAGCGAGGCTCCTGGCCGGGATCCCCGACCCGTTGTCCTGGACCGTCAGGCTGTAGAACCTGGGCTCCTCCTGGGGCCCCTCCTCGTCCACCTCCACTGATATCAGTATCTCGGGGAGTATCGCGGAGGCCTCCGCCGAGTCCAGCGAGTTCTCGACGAGCTCCTTCAGGGAGAAGTAGAGGGCCCTGGCGGGGTTCGTGAACCCCGCGAGGTCCCTGTTCCTGTAGAAGAACTCGCTTGGCGATATCTCGCCGAAGGACATGCGGATCACCTACTGCTCCTCGCCCGGCCTCCTCCAGAGCTTCATCCTGTCCATCCTCATCATGCTCCTCCTCTCCTGGAGCCTGGAGTAGACGAACTTGTGCATCTGGCCCGACGCCAGCTCCCTCACGGCCTCCTCCGCCGCCCTCGCCTCGTCGAGCTTCCCGATTATCGCGACGAAGCGGTCGTAGACCGATATGTAGGCGCCCGTCAGCTCCTCTATCACGCGCCTGGCCCTTCCGTTCTCCCCGATTATCCTCCCCTTTATCCTCCTCAGGTCGCTGGGCGAGCGGCCCGCGTACTCCCTCAGGTCCACGACTATCAGCGTGTTCCCCTGCTCCAGGAGCCTGGACGCCCTCTCGTAAGAGAAGCCGTAGCCTATCGCCTCCACTATCATCCTGGCTGTGGGGACGTCGGAGTCCTCGGGCGGATCCGCGGGCGATATCTCCACGTCCCCGGTCCTGCTGTCCACCTTTATCCTGACCCCGCACTCCTTCTCTATCGTCGACTTAGTGACCCCATCCCTGCCTATCAGCGCCCCTATCCTGTCCCTCGGTATCCTCAGGGTCACGGAGGAGGACGTCGGCCCATCACCTCCTCCACCAGCTCCTCCACGTCCCTCACGGGGATCCCGCGCTCCTCGAAGAACCTGTTTATCGTCCTCAGGTCCCTCCTCAGGAACTCCTCGGCCAGCGGGTGGGCGACGTCGACGGAGCTTCCGAAGTCGAAGAGCACGACCTCGCCGCGCCACTTGAACGCGTTGTACTCCGAGAGGTCCGCGTGCACTATCGAGGCCTCCCTCCAGAGCTTCCTTACATAATATATTATGGTATTGTAATCGCGCTCGTCGACCTCGGACTCCGCTAGGAGGGGGGCTGGCCTCCCCTCCTCCCCTATGAACTCCATGACCAGCACGTTCCCCTTCACGGCGATGGGGCCCGGCACCTTCACGCCGGCGTCGCGGGCCTGGGTGAGGTTCGCGTACTCCTTCCTCGCCCAGGCCTCGGCTATGCCGTGGGGGTCGCGCTTTATCGAGGTGAACCTGGGATCCCCCTCCATGTACATGAGCCTACGCTTGAACTGGGACGCTACGGCGTAATATATCTTGACCGCTATGTCCGCGCCCGATGGGGCCTTGCCCCAGTAGACGCGCGCCTCCTTGCCGGACTTGATCGCCCCCTTGAGGGACCCTATGTGCCCCTCCTTCATGAGCGAGTAGATGCGCATGAGGGTCCTGGAGTCCAGGACCCCCTCGACCACCTTGTAGTCGTCGGCGTCCTTTATCTTGATCCTGTCCCTGCGCTCGCGCCTCAGGAGATCCCTCAGGGCCCTCCTTGATGCGCGGTCCTCGCCCTCCTCGGACATTTCTCAGATGTCCTGGGGCAGGTAGCCGTTCTGCTTAAGCCAATCGGCCTGGGGTATCGTGTACCTCCAGAGGACGTCGCAGCGGTCGTCCTGGAACTCCCAGGGGGCGATCAGGACCACGTCGCCCTCCCTGACCCATATGCGCCTCTTCAGCTTCCCCCTTATCCTCCCCACGCGCACCTTGCCGTCCGCGCACTTCACCATTATGTGGTCGCTCCCGAGGAGCTTCACGACCCTGCCCAGCATCTCCCCTGGGCCTGGGAGCACAAGCTCCTTCAGCTCCTCCTCGCTTATCACCTTACGCTTGCCCACGGGCAGCCATGCCCCCGTTCTATTAAAAGGGTTACCGTCCGTTCCGCGCATCCTCCGGATTCGCGCAACGCCAATAAGGCCTCGAGCGGCGCGAGGCGCGTGATCCTCAGGAGGGTGGCCGCCGGGCCGCTCCTCGCGAACTCCTACCTCCTGTGCGAGGGCGACTGCGTGCTCGTGGACCCGGCCGGCGACGCGGACGAATTGATGGAGGCCCTCGGCGGGGCCGAGCTGAGCCTGGTCGTGGCCACGCACATGCACTTCGACCACGTGTGGGGGGCTAGGCAGCTGGTCGAGAGGACAGGCGCTAGGTTCCTCGTGCATAGGATGGACTGGGAGGTAAGGCGCGAGCTCCTGTCCCTGGCGGAGGACCTGGGCTTCATGCCCCCCGAGCCGCCGGACAGCGCCGAGTTCGCCGAGGAGGGCCAGGTCATCTGGCGCGGAGTCCGCGTGATGCACACGCCTGGCCACACGCCGGGCTCCATATCGCTCCTGGGCGAGGGCTTCATACTGACGGGGGACCTGCTCTTCAAGGGCTCTGTGGGGAGGGCCGACCTGCCCTTCTCGGACGAGGCGGAGCTGGAGCGCTCCATATGCAGGATATACCGGGAGGTGCCGCGCAACTACGTGGTCTACCCCGGCCACGGGCCGCCGACGACCGTTGGAGCCGAGGCCGAGGGAAACCCCTTCGTCGACGAGCGCGCCTGCGCGGCCTCCGGGCGGATGAAGGACCGGGACGTTGAAATTGATCCCCGGGAGGAGCGGCGACGTGAGGTACCCCAGCAGGCCGGAGGTGGGGATAGGCGCGCTAGTGCTCTACGGCGACAGGGTGCTCCTAGTGAGGAGGTCAAACCCGCCGGGCGCCGGCAAGTGGAGCATACCTGGAGGGCACCTGGAGCTAGGGGAGGGCATCTACGCGGCGGCGCTAAGGGAGCTCGAGGAGGAGGCGGGGGTCTTGGGGGAGCCGCTCGGGATAGTCGGCGTCTCGGAGCTGATAGAGAGGGACGGGCGCGGGGCCATCCTGTACCACTACGTGCTCGTCGACGTGCTCGTCGAGCCCAGGACCCCGCCGGAGGAGGCGAGGGCCAGGAGCGACGCGGCGGACCTGGCGATAGTCGACCTGAGGTCCGCCCTCTCCATGGATCTAACGAACTCCGCCAGGGCGCTCCTCGAGCGCGTGGCCTCAGGCGACCTGAGGCTCATCCCGCTTCCTACCAGGAGCAGCTGAGCCCGACGCGTTTATTTATCGGGTCAGGATGGCGAGGAGAGGGGGCCGTCGTCTAGCATGGACTAGGATGCCAGCCTGGGGCGCTGGCGGTCCGGGGTTCAAATCCCCGCGGCCCCACCACCGTTCGCCCTCATCGCCTCAGGCCGCTTGGAACCATAGCGACCTGTAGCGTCAGGGGCCTCGACGAGGCCGCGACATGGGCCTCCCATCCAAGGGAATCCGGCCTTGGCCCAGAGCAGCGACCCATAGTCCACGAGGGCCTCGGAGCTGCGATGGCGCGAGCCCGAGGAACCGGGCGCTGAGGATCATTTGGGAGGGGTAACGCGACGCTAGAAGCGCGCTGGGCCAAGTCGGCCTTCACCAGGCGCCTGGAGGAGGGGCTCGGCCCGATCGCCGACTCGTCAACGGACTTTGAGCCGCGCCGCCAGATCCGTCAACAACACATGAGCACGTGGTCCCGCGCCTCGATGTGCCGTGGGCGACGACGTATCGATATCAGACTTCAGGCGCGAGCTGGATGAGCTGCTGGCCGCCCTCGCGGGGAGGATAGAGGGCCTAAAGGAGGGGCTTGACCCCGAGGTGTTGAGCAGGTGGTACCGTGAGATAGAGGGGATGGCGCGCGAGAGGGCCCCTGAGGAGCTCAGGGACAAGATAAACGTGATCCAGGACCCGGACCTCCCCATGAGGTTCCACCTCCACATATCAAAGAGGGCGGTGCCCTTCGTGGTGGACGCGATAGAATCGGCCCTTCCGAGGATGCCCCTGGCCACCAGGATCTACTTCATGCTCGTTGAGAACATGATATGGGAGGAGTACAACAAGGCCAAGGCTCAGGGGTAGGCCTTCGCGAGCTCGTCCAGGAAGCGGAGCCTCTTGGCAGGATGCGGGTGGGTGCTGAAGAGCTCCTCCCATATGCTGGGCTTCTCCGCCTTCAGCTCCTCGACCAGCTCGTCTATGTCGCCGCTCCACCTGACTGACTGGGACGGGTCGGAGATAAGGAACATCTTGAGGGCGCTGGCCCCGTTCGACTTCCTCCTCGGGACCCTCCCGCTGACGGCCAGTATCCTGGCCAGGGCCCTCTGCAGCTTCCTCGCGCCGCCCGGCACGACCATGGCCGAGTGGGAGTCGGCGTAGTACTCCCTCAGCCTGCTGATGTAGAAGACGAACAGGTTGAATATGAAGCTGATGGCTATGAGGACCACGCCTATCAGGAGGGCGAGCGCGTTGTTGTTATTCCTGCCGCCCATCCCGCCGAAGATGCCGGACCAGTAGAGCGTGTACCCTATGTAGTAGATTATCGCGGGGAGCAGCCCCACCATCATCATAACGTAGACGTCCCTGTGCCTCAGGTGGCCCAGCTCGTGCCCCAGGACGGCCTCCACCTCCTCGCGGGGCAGGTTGTCCAGGAGCCCCTTGGTCACGGCCACCATGTTGCCGGTCAGCGGCGATCCGTAGGCGAAAGCGTTCGGGACGTCGACCTGGGCCAACATTAGCTTGGGCCTGCTTATGCCGGCCCTCCTCGATATCTCGGAGACCATCTGGTGGAGCCACGGCTCCTCGTCCTCCCCGAGCGGCCTAACCCTGTAGACCGCGTTTATGAGGTAGGGGCCTAGCAGCCACTGGACGGCGTAGAGGACGAGGACGAACCCAAGTATCCACACGACCCCGTAGCCCACGCCGAGGAGCGAGAGGACGGCGGCCAGCACCAGCATCCCCAGCGCCGTCACGGCTATCAGCGACCCTATCATCGCTAGGCGAAGCTTGAGCAGCCCGCTCACCGCCGGCATCGGGGACATGCCCAGCCCAGTTCATATTAAGGATTTCTCAAGCATTGGCGCGCAGGAGGGACCTGGGGACGTAGGGGCAGGCGGGGTCCTCCCCGAGCGGGTCCCCGAGGGACGCGAAAGCCCTCGAGCGGCTCCCCCCGCAGACGTCGCGGTACTCGCAGGAGCCGCACCTCCCCCTGAACTCCGCCGCCCTTATGGCCCTCAGGAGAGGGCTCCCCCTGTAGATCTCGACGAGGCTTGACCTGCGCACGTTGCCCTGGGGGAGGGGCAGGAAACCGCTCGGGTAGACGTCCCCGTTGTACGCGACGAAGATTATCCCCTTGCCATCCCTCGTGTTCGTGACCCTGAGCGACCTGGGGCACCTGGGCTCGCCAAGGAGCTCGCGTGCGCGCCTAGATAGGAGGTTGTAGAGGGAGCCCCTCCTGAGCCCCCCTCCGGCAGCTATCCTCCTTATGAAGGGCCCCTCCACCGTCCTTATCGTGAAGCAGTACGACGTCGCGTCCACGAGGAAGGAGGAGACGTCCTCGTACTCGGCTGGCGTGAGCTCCTCCATCCCCTCGGCCGCCCTCCCGACCTTGACCAGGTAGAAGAACTCCACGGTGTCCACCCCCAGATCCCTCGCGGCCGCCAGCACCTCTGGCACCTCCTCAGCGTTCCCCCTGAAGATCAGCGAGTTTATCTGGACCTTCAGCCCAGCGGCCGAGGCCCTGCGCACGGCCTCCAGCGTGGCCGAGAAGTGCCCCTCGGACCTCCTAACCCAATCGTGGGTCGCGGGGGATCCGTCGAGGCTTATCGAGACTGCCGAGAGCCCGGCCTCCCTCAGGGACCTCATGCGCTCCTCCGTCAGCAGGGGGGTGACGGCGGGGGCAGCGCTCGACCTTATGCCCAGGTCCCTGGCGAACGACACTAGCTCCTCCAGGTCGTCCCTCATCAGGGGGTCGCCGCCCGTGAAGACCACCATGGGCTTGGGATCCCCGAACTCAGCCACCTGCTCCATCAGCATCTTCCCCTCCTCGGTGCTCAGCTCCCCGGGGAGGCGCTGGGTCATGGCGCTCGCCCTGCAGTGCCTGCACGCGAGGCCGCAGGCCCTCGTCGTCTCCCAGAAGACCAGGATGGGGGCCCTGTCCAGGTCCATCGGGATGCCTCCTCCACCAGCTCCTCCACGCGCCTCATCGCGCCCTCGAGGTCCCCGCGGGCCGAGAGGTCCCTGAGCTCCGGGTCCTCCAGGAAGGCGCGATAGAGCTCCATCCTCCTCCTGTGGTCGGGGACCCTTGCCTTCAGCAGGTCCTTCGCGTGCCCCATGGCCTCCAGGAGGACCTCTATGTCCCTCCTCCCGGAGAGGCAGCGGCGTATCTCGTCGGCCGCGAGCTCGGCCACGAGCGTCGAGCGGCCCCCCGAGAAGACCGCTATCCTGAGGCCCGCCGCCCTCACCTCTATCGGCATGGCGGCCATCGTCCTCTCGGCGTTCGTGCTGAGGATGCAGATCCTCCTCATGCGCTCGCAGGCGCGGGCCAGCGACCCCTCCAGGTCCGGCAGCCCGGGTATCGTGTAGATGACCAGGTCGTGCGACTCCACGAGGCTGAGCACCGTGGAGAGGTCCCTCGCGTCGCCCCTCACGAGCCTCAGCCTCCCCTTTCCAGCGGCCTCCCTCAGCCACTCCGTGAACTCCAGGCTGTAGACCGTGACCCTCGAGCCGTGCTCCAGGAACCTCCTGGCCTTCTTCTCGGCCTCTGAGCCCCCTCCCAGTATCAGGACGCGAAGGGAGGAGGCCTCGACGAATATCGGTATCTTCATGGCCCTCGTGCGCCCTCAGAAGGAAGCCAGGGAGCTTTTGAACATCTCCCTCGTCGAAAACGATGAGCTCGGATATCGAGGGATCCCCCCTGATCGCTTCGGCCACCCTGCGGCTTATGGCGACCGCGCGGGGGCGGGCCCCCACGCCCTCCCTGATCGACCTCCACGCGGCCACGCTCGAGAGCGAGGCGAAGACCAGGAGGTCGCGCCCCGATATCGACCTGCGGACCTCCTCCAGCGAGCGCGCGTCCACCTCTATCCTGTAGAGCTTGACCACCGCCCCTCCACGCGCCCTCACCGCCTCCTCCAGCTCCCTCCCGACGCCCTCCGAGCACCAGAGGACGTAGCGGGAGCTCCCGATTATTTTCAGGATCGAGGAGGAGCTGTGCCTCTCCGGCGTCGCGACCTCCGCCCCCGGGACGACCTCCAATATCGCCTCCGCCGTCCTGGGACCTATCGCCACCGACCTTGAGAGCGCAACCTCCAGGAGGGGGCGCGGGAGCAGGGACGCCATGACGTCCACGGCGTTGGGGGAGGTCACTATGGCCGGCCAGCCAAGCGAGGCCGCGCGCGCCGCCTCCCCCGGGTCGACGATCAGCCTGGGAGCGAGGACAGGGGGCCCCCTGACCGGGGGCGAGCCGAGCTCCGCCTCGAGCCAGCGCAGGAACCTGGAGGTGGAAAGGGGGATTATCAAGCCCGCGACTCCCTCCAGGCGCCCATGGCGTCCAGGCCCCCCGAGCGCCTGAACTCCTCGACGAGCCTCCTCACGGCATCCCCCGGGGGGCCCCTCGACCTCGCGTATATGATCCTGGAGCCGTCCGGCGGAACCACGGCGGCCACCATCTCCAGCTCGTTCCCGCTCGCCCTGGCCAGGACGCCCACGGGGGCCCTGCATCCCGCGCCTATTGCGGCCACGAACTCCTTCTCGGCCATCACCTCCGCCCTCGATGCCGGGTCGTCCACATAGGAGAGCAGCTCCAGGACCTCGCGGTCGTCCTCCCTGGCGGTGACCATCAGGGCCCCCTGGCCGGCGGCCGGGACGAACTGGTCTAGGGGCAGCCTCTCCCACCGCCCGGCGAACCCGAGCCTCTCCAGGCCGGCCTCCGCCAACACGACGGCGTCCAGGTCCTCCCCGAGCCTCCTGAGCCTCGTGTCCACGTTCCCCCTGAGCGGCACAACCTCCAGGTCAGGCCTGGCGCGCCTGAGCATGCCTATGCGCCTGAGCGAGGAGGTGCCCACGCGGGATCCGCGCGGGAGGTCGGCGAGCCCGAGCCCCGAGCGCGACACGAGGGCGTCGAAGGGGGAGCGGCGGGGAGGGATGGCGGCGACCACGAGCCCCGGCGGGATCTCCGTGGGGACGTCCTTGGCGCTGTGTACAGCCAGGTCCGCGCGGCCCTCGAGGACGGCGGCGTCGACCTCCCTCTCGAAGACCCCCTTCTCCCTCATCTCGTAGAGGGGGGTCCTAAGGTCCACGTCGCCGCGGCTCCTGACCACTACGAGCTCCACGTCGGCGAACCTCCTGAGGAGGGAGGCCACCTCCTCCGTCTGCGCGAGGCTCAGGGGGCTCGACCTGGTGGCTATCCTCAGCGCGCGCACGTGCCCGCGCGCCCCCGCGAACTTATAGCTCTTTGAGGCCCGGGCGCGGTATCCCCGGCTAGGATTTAAGGCGCCGAGGGGCCCGGGGCCGCGTGGATCTGGGCCCGCGGGAGATCCTGCTTCTGGAGGGCCTGCAGTACGGCGCCAGGCCAGGGCCCGAGCCGTTCGACGAGGTGGCGTCGGCCCTGGGGCTGGGCGTCGAGGAGGTCCTGAGGGAGGCCAGGAGGCTGAGGGAGGCCGGCGCCCTGAGGAGGTTCGGCTTCTCCTTCAACCCGGCGTCCCTTGGGGGCGCGTCTGCGCTCGTCCTCGCGTCCGTGCCCAGGGAGAGGGCGATGGAGTACGCGAGGATGATCTCGAGCATCGGCAGGTCCAAGCACAGCTACGTGAGGTCCTTCCCCAGGTACAACCTCTGGTTCACCTACAGGGCGGCGAACGAGGAGGTCCTCAGGGAGGAGGTCGGCTCCCTGCTCTCAAGGCTCGGCGTCGGGGACGCGGTCGTGCTCGCGACGCGCCGCACGTGCAAGCTCTCGGTCAAGTACGACCTGGAGAGGGGGACCAGCTGGTCGCCCCCGGGGGTCCTGCGCCCCGACCCGCCGAGGCTGGGGGAACTCGGGATGGACGGAGGGCTCGCGAGGGGGCTGCAGGACCTGCCCCTGTCCAGGAGGCCCTTCAGGGAGCTCGCCTCGAGGATCGGGGAGACGGAGGAGGGCCTGCTGGACCTCGTCCAGGAGGCCGCCTCGAGGGGGACCGTGGCGGACTTCGGCGCCGTCCTCGAGCCAGAGGCGGTCGGGATACGCCACGGGGCGGTCGTCATGGGGAAGGGGGGAGAGGAGGAGTGCGAGGCCCTGGCCAGGGAGGTCCCGGAGGCAACGCACGCGATCCTAAGGGAGCCCGTGGAGGGGCGCTGGGACCTGAGGGTTTACTTCGTCGTGCACGCGAGGAACAGGGCGGACTCGGACGCGCTCGTGGACCGCGCCCAGAGGCTCGCCGGGATCGAGGGGGCCGAGGCGGCGTACGGCGAGGGGGGATTCACGGCCTGATACCGGTCAGCGTCATGGTCACCGGGAAGGGCACGGTCTCCAGGAAGATAAAGGGCGAGTACGGGCCTGGGAGGCCGAGCAGGTTCAGCGACGTCTGGAGGCCAGTGGTCTCCTGGAACCTCACCTCGGAGTGCAACCTCTCGTGCGCGCACTGCTACATGAGGGCGGGGCCTAGGGGCCCCAGGGAGCTGAGCCACGAGGAGGCCCTGGGGGTGATCCGCCAGATGTCGGACCTGGGCGTGCCCCTCGTCCTGCTCTCCGGAGGGGAGCCGCTGATGCGCCGCGACGCGCTGGACCTGATGAGGGAGATCGTGGACAGGGGCATGAGGGCTGCCCTGAGCACCAACGGCACCCTGATAACCAAGGACGTGGCCAGGGAGCTCCTCAGGGCGGGCGTCTCCTACGTCGGGATATCCCTGGACTCGGTTAGGCCCGAGTGGCACGACTCGTTCAGGGGGGTGCGCGGGGCCTTCGACATGGCGGTCAGGGGCATAAGGAACTCCGCGGAGGCGGGGCTGGACGTGGGGATCAGGTTCACCGTGACGAGCCGCAACTTCTGGGAGGTCCCGGAGGTACTAGGGCTGGCGCGCGGCCTTGGTGCCAGGAGGGTCACCTTCTACCACCTGTCGGCCGCGGGGAGGGCGCTCGAGCTCGACAGGAGCTGGTACATGGACGCGGGCCAGTACCGCGAGTTCATAGGATCCCTGATAGAGGGGAGCAGGCGCTACGCGGGGGAGCTCGAGGTCGAGACGACGATGGCGCCCTTCGACGGAATAGCGATAGCCGACGCCGTCTCGGGCAGCGAGGAGGAGTTCCGCGGGATGATGGAGCTCGTCGCCTCCCAGGGCGGGTGCGGCAGGAAGATAGTCTCAATATACCCCGACGGCTCCGTGAGGCCCTGTCAGTTCGTCGACTTCATGGAGCTGGGGAACGTCCTGAGGTCCCCCCTCAGGGAGATACTCGATCCATCGAGGCCGGAGGTCGACTACTTCGCGAACACGGAGAAGTACCTGACAGGCCCCAGGTGCTCGTCCTGCCCCTTCCGCCGCGTCTGCAAGGGAGGGGACCGCATAAGGGCCTACTACCTGGGAGGAGGGCTGGGGGCGGACGATCCCCAGTGCCACCTCGACGTCCGCTCCATAGCCTCCAGGTGGAGGTTCGACCCCGGAGGCAAAGGATAAAGGCCCGACGGGCGCGGCGAAGCCCATGGGGTTCCCCACTGTCAGGCCCAGGAGGCTGCGCTCCAGCCGCCTGATAAGGAACCTGGTCGCCGAGACGGACCTGGGGCCGGAGAGGCTCGTCGCCCCCCTCTTCGTCCAGGAGGACGCCAAGGAGCCGATCCCCGTGGAGTCCATGCCGGGCGTCCACAGGTGGCCCATAGGGTCAGTGGCCGAGGAGGCCAAGAGGATGATGGAGGAGGGGGTGGACAAGTTCCTGGTCTTCGGGATACCCGCGCGCAAGGACGAGGAGGGCTCCGAGGCGTACAACCCGAACGGCGTCGTGCAGAGGGCGGTCAGGGAGCTCAGGAGGGAGCTGGGGGACCGCGCGCTCATAATGACTGACGTCTGCATGTGCCAGTACACGACGCACGGGCACTGCGGCATAGTGGTCAGGGACGGCGGCTCCTGGCGCGTCGACAACGACCGGACCCTCCCCTACATGGGGAAGATAGCGGTGAGCCACGTGGAAGCGGGGGCGGACGTCGTGGCGCCCAGCAGCATGATGGACGGGGTGGTCGGGGAGATAAGGAGGGCTCTAGACAGGGCGGGCCACGCGGACGCCCTCATAATGGCGTACTCGGTCAAGTACGCGAGCAACTTCTACGGGCCGTTCAGGGAGGCGGCGGAGTCTGCCCCGGCGTTCGGAGATAGAAGGACGTACCAGATGGACCCGAGGAACGCCATGGAGGCGCTGAAGGAGGCGGAGCTCGACCTGGAGGAGGGGGCGGACATATTGATGGTGAAGCCAGCCCTCCCATACCTGGACGTGATAAGGCTCGTGAAGGAGGCGTTCCCCCAGTACCCGCTGGCCGCCTACAGCGTGAGCGGCGAGTACTCCATGATCAGGGCGGCGGGCGAGAGGGGGTGGCTGAACGAGGACGCGGTCATCCTGGAGACTCTCTACGCGATCAGGAGGGCGGGGGCGGACTTCGTGATAACCTACTTCGCCCCCCGCGCCGCGCGCCTGCTCAGGGAGATGGGCGGAAGTGCCTTCTGATCCTCTGGAGGAGGCCAGGCGCCTCCTGCCCGGGGGGGTCAGCAGCCCCATCAGGGCCGCCGTCAGGCCCAGGCCTTTCCTAGTCGAGAGGGCGGCAGGGGCCAGGATCTGGACGTCCGAGGGCACGGAGCTCGTGGACTGGGTGATGGGGTACGGGCCCCTGATCCTGGGGCACGGGGACGAGCGGGTGAGGAGGGCGATCCTGGAGCAGGTGGAGAGGGGGTGGCTCTACGGCGCCCCCACGAGGTCGGAGGTTGAGCTCGCCAGGAAGATAGTCGGCTACTACGGCCCGGGCAAGGTCCGCTTCGTGAACTCCGGGGGCGAGGCGGCGATGACCGCCGTGAGGCTGGCGCGCGGTGCGACCCGGAGGCCGCTCGTTGTCAAGTTCGAGGGGTGCTACCACGGGGCATCCGACGTCCTCCTCTCGAGGAGGGGGAACGGATGGGAGGGGGTCCCCTCGTCAGCCGGGGTCCCGGAGGGGGCGGCCGCCGCGACGCTCGTGCTCAGGTACAACGACCCCGAGGAGCTGCACCGCGCCATGTCGTCCCTGGGCGACAGGGTGGCCGCCATAATCGTGGAGCCCGTCGCCGCCAACATGGGGGTCGTCCCGGCCGACGCGGGGTTCCTGGGGGCGATGAGGGAGGAGGCGGACCGCCACGGGGCCCTGCTGATATTCGACGAGGTCGTCACGGGCTTCAGGCTCGGGCTTAGGGGGGCGCAGGGCCTGTACGGCGTGAGGCCGGATTTGACCGTCCTCGGGAAGATAATAGGCGGAGGATTCCCCGTGGGGGCGGTCGTGGGGAGGGACGAGCTGATGGACATGCTGGCCCCCTCGGGGGGCGTGTACAACGCGGGTACGTTCAACGGCCACCCGGTGACGATGGCGGCGGGGCTGGCGACGATAGAGGCGCTGGAGGAGGGATGGCCTTACTCGAGGGCCGAGGGGGCCGCGAGGGCCGTCGCGGAGGAGCTGGGGAAGATGCGCCTGCGCGGGAGGGAGGTGGCCGTGAACCGCGTGGGTAGCATGTTCCAGGTCTTCATGAGGGAGCCGCCGGTGAGGGACGCGGGCTCCGCTAGGTCCTCGGACTCCGAGGCCTACATGAGGTTCCACGAGGCGCTGACCCGCGAGGGGATCTTCTCGCCGCCCAGCCAGATGGAGACGTGGTTCGCGAGCGCCGCCCATGGCGAGGAGGAGGTGTCGAGGACGATAGAAGCCCTCAGGAGGGCCTGGCCCCGTTGAGCGGGGAGGTCTACATAGTTGGAGGAGGCCCAGGGGATCCTGAGCTCCTGACGCTTAAGGCCGTGAGGCTGCTCTCGAGCGCGGACGTGGTCCTCCACGACAGGCTGGCGCCGGCCGGGGCCCTCTCCTACGTCAGGCCGGGCGCCAGGGTGATAGACGTGGGGAAGTCGCCGGGAGGTGGATGGACGCAGGAGGAGATAAACGAGGAGATGGAGCGCTGGGCGCGCCTCGGGATGAGGGTGGTGAGGCTGAAGGGAGGGGATCCGCTGGTCTTCGGGAGGGGGGAGGAGGAGTGCGCCTACCTGATCTCCAGGGGGATAAGGTGCGAGATAGTGCCCGGGGTCAGCTCGGCCACGGGGGCTCCCACGTGCGCCGGGATACCCCTCGCGAGCCGGTGGGGATCCTCGAGCTTCGCCGTGACGACCGGCAGGACCGTCCAGGGAGGACCGCCCAGGGGGCTCGGGGCCCTAGCCAGGGCCGCGGACACCCTGGTCATCCTGATGCCCCTCTCCAACATAAGGGGGATATCGGAGGAGCTCGTCTCCGCCCTTGGGCCGGGGGCGAGGGCTGCGCTCGTGCTCAACGGCTGCACGCCATCCCAGCGCGTGATAGAGTCCAGCGTCTCGGAGCTGCCGGACGCGGCGGCCGGGCTGAGCCCGCCGGCGGTCCTCGTGGCCGGGGCCGGCGCGGCGCTCAGGTCGAGGCTCCTTCCCCGAGCCTGAGCTCCATGAGGAGGGCCACCGGCCTGAACCCCGCGCGCGAGTAGAGCCTGAGCGCTGGGGCGTTCCTGAGCTCGACGCGGAGGCCGAGCCTCCTGTAGCCGTTCCTCCTGCAGTACTCTATGACCCTGTCCAGGAGGGCGCGCCCCACCCCCATGCGCCTGAACTCCCTCCTCACCTCCAGGTCGTAGAGGTAGGCGTAGACGTCGTAGTTTACGGTGTCGACCTCCTCCTTGACCCAGGCGACCCCTATCATCCTGCCTGAGCCGTCGTAGGCCACGAAGAACCTCTGCCTCCCAGGGGAACGGTAGATCGAGAGGAAGAGCTCCCTGTGCCTGCGGGCGTACTCCTCGTACCCCAGCGAGGACCTCTGCCCCTCGTCCATCATCTCCCAGCTTATCTCGCGGTCGAGCTCCAGGACCTCCTCCAGGACCTCCTCGCCGCGCTCCTCTATCCTGAACTCCATAGATCCCCGACCTCCGCCCTCCTGAGCGCCTCCTCGCGAGTCAGCTCGACCCACTCCCCGCCCGAGAGGTACGCGTAGCCCCTAGTGTACCCCTCGTATATGGACCATATCCTCTCCCTGAAGTCGGGCGGCATCGCGTCGAACCTCGAGTTCCTGTCGTCGAACTGCAGCATCTCCACGTGCGGGTGCTCGCGGCCCCCCGGGAACCTCATGCCGGTCCTCATGGAGGCCAGGAGCATCGCGTGCTCCAGCTCGTCCCTGTCGAGCCTCACCTTCCCCCTAGCCAGGCGGGCCGGGAGCCTCCTCACGTGCTCCTCCCTGTAGCCTATCTCGCCGGGGCTTATCCCGTTGGCGAGGAGGAGGAGCTGTATCCCGTTGCACTTGAAGCACGTGCCGCAGGGGAGTATCTCTCCCTCCTCCTCGTGCGCGGAGTGGCAGCTCACCTGGAGCCTGAAGAGCCAGGGATACCTCCTTGAGAGCACGCGCTCCACGACGAGCCCCGACAGGGGCCTGACGGCGGACCACTGGCGGATCCCCCACCCCCTCCTCCTGAACCACCTGGCCATGTAGGCGTCGAACTCCTGGCTCTGGTCGTATACGGCGTAGTAGTGCCTTATCCCGTTGAGCTCGTAGCTTAGGCCCGAAGGATCGTCGTACTCGTTGCCCAGGAGGACGTTGCCGACCCCGCGCGCCTGGAGCAGGGGGAGGCAGGAGAGGACGTAGTGCTCGAAGAAGAACAGCCTTATCGGGTATATCTCAGGGCGCCGCCTGCGCAGCGCCTCGGGCCTTATTATGCGCATGTTCCTCTCTATGAATGAGTAGAGCCTGTCCACGTTGCTCCACACGCGAAGAGTGTTCGGCTCGTTCGCGGACATCCACCTGTAGGCCTTGAGCGCGGTGAGCCAGTGGTGGCCGGACTCGTTGAAGAAGCAGGGGTAGGGCTCGCAGCCCACCTCCCTCAAGACCCCGTAGGTAAGGAGGCTCTCCTTGCCGCCGGACGACATGACACCGCACCTGTCGAGGCGGGGCGGCTCGAAGCCCACGGGGTCCCTGCGCTCCGGGAACGACATCTCCGCCTGCGGGCGGGCGTCCTCTGGCCCCACCGAGGAGGGGTCCGGGAGGAACTCGTCCCTGACGTAGCCCGTCCTGTTGACTATCCTGTTCACGAATATATCGCGCGCGGTGGCGTCGGCGTTGTCGAGGATGAACTCTACGTCCAGGTCCGTCAGGGGCACCTCGAAGACGATCCTCCTCGAGAAGAGCGCGTAGTTTATCGCGGGGGCCGCGACCATTAGGGGGGCAACGTCCTCCGCGAGCTCGCGCTTCAGGTCCTCGCCGTACGAGTGCACGAGGCGGTAGCGCAGCTCCTCCCCGTCCACCCTCCTTATCACGTAGTCCGCGGTTATCCTGCGGCGCTCAACGCGGAGGTTGCCGACGCGAATCTCGTCGAAGCACGTCAGGTCGGGGCGCATCCGCTCGCCCACCCTCGGGGACCCTCAGGCGGGGGAAGTCCTCGAGGAGGCGATCGGCCACCCTCCCGAGCCCGTGTATCAGGGGGGCGCACGAGACCACCCCATACCTGCGCTCGTACTCCTCAGCCACGGACGTCGCCTCCTCGGGCGTCATGCCCTCGTGGTTTATCGTGATAGCGTAGACGCGGCGGCCGGTTATGAGCTCGAGGAGCTTCAGGTACCTGTCGAGGTCCGGCATCGGGTACTGCGGATATCCGTCCAGGTGCCTCCTCCTGGGGGCGTGCTGCAGTATAACGACCTCCGGCCTCACGGCCGTCAGTATCTCGAGGCTCCCCGGGAAAGCCGGGTGCAGGAGGGATCCCTGGCCCGGTATCACTATGAAGTCGGGGCGCTCCTCCCTGTACGCCCTGACGACCTCCCTCTCCAGGCCCCCCGTTATGAAGTCGTTGACCATCGCATCAAGGACTATGCCGTACCTAGCCCCCTGCATCCACGCAGTCTGGCCGGTCCCCACGAACGTGGCCCTGAGCCCGCGCGCGTTCAGCTCGTCCGTCAGCATTAGGGCGGTCGTCCTCTTTCCTATCGCCGAGTCCGTGCCCACAACCACGACCTTCACGGACCTGACGGAGTCGATCTCGCCCGTGTAGAAAGTGCGCCACCCGCTGTAGATCTTCCTGACGTCAACTATCTCGGCGCCCGTCTCGGCCGCTATCCTCGAGAGCTCCGGGTCGTCGCTGAGGAACTCGTGGAGCCCCGAGACCACGTCCATCCCCCTCCTGAGCGCCGAGACCACCACGTCCCTGTAGCCCGGTGGGAGGCGCCCCCCGGCGGTCGCCGCCCCTATTATGAGGACCTCGGCCTCCGGGTGCTCCCTGAGCGCCTCCTCAAGGCTCGCGTAGATCTTTATGCCGCGGCGCCTTCCGTCCAGGACCTCCCCCGCGTCCCTCCCAGCGAACCCGCTGTCTATCACCCCCAGCACCTCGAACCTCTCCGAGCGGCGCACCAGGCCGTGGGCGGTCTTGCCGTCCGTGGTCCCGTAGACGCCCTCGGCTAGGACGAGGGCCTTCCTCCTCATGGGAGGTGCCACCTGCCGGTTATCACCAGCACGTGTATCCCGCCGTCCAGCGCCCTCAGGGCCTCCACCACTGAGGCCGAGGCGGGCAGAGCGTCTATCCCCTCGAGCTCCCTGAGCAGCCTCGACGCCCTCAGCATGGCCCTGTCGGGAACCCTCAGAGCCCCTCCCCCGCTCTCCCTGAGGGCCCTTATCGCCGCGTCCCCGTCGAACGATATCATGGATACGAGGGGCTCATTGTACCTGGTCTCCTTGACCTCGGGGAGGGGGACCGCGGCATCCCTCCCCTCGAGGAAGCTGTCGACCGCGGAGTTCCCGTGCACCGTGGTCACGCCTATCATCCTTGGAACCCTCTCTATGTAGCCGAGGGACCTGAGGCGCTCGAACCCCATGTATATGCCGGCCAGGGTCGTCCCGTTCCCCACCGGAACGACGACGCTCGTCGGCGGATCCCCGAGCTCCCACGTTATCTCGTACGCCATGGCCGAGTAAGCCTCGAAGTTCACGTGCGCGTTCACGGATCCCGGGTTCGCGTCGTACCAGCCGTTCTCCGAGGCCGCGCGCACGCTCTCGCGGACCGCGTCCTCGTAGGATCCGTCCACGAGCACCAGCTGTGCGCCATACCTCCTCAGGTCGGCCGCGCGGTCCAGCGTGTAGCGGCGGGGGACGAATATCACCGCCTTGGCCCCGACCATCCTCGAGTAATACGCGAGGGAGACCCCGAAGTTCCCGCAGGTCCCCGCCGTGAGCACCCTGAACCCGCCCTCGAGCGCCCTCTGGACGTGCAGGGCGGCCGCGCGATCCTTGTGTGTCCCCGTCGGGTTCACCCCCTCGTATTTCGCGTAGACCATGGATCCGGGCGCGAGGAGGCGCCCCAGCGATGGGAGCCTCAGGAGCGGCGTCCTATAGTAGCTTAGCTCCTGCCTCGCTAGCATCTGGCGCTACCCCCCAGGAGGGGGAAGGAGGTAGGAGGGTTATGGCGGGGCGAATCGTCCCCGCCCTCGGACCGCTCATCTCCGAGCGGCAACCCCTCATATCACCTGGCTTCGCGCGGAGTTGCGCGGGGTTTTATTTAAGCGTTGTTGGGATCGCGCGTCGCCCCGCGCGTCGAGGAACTTAGATTCGCTCAGGACGTGCCCTCCTCATCGCGGGCGCTCAGGAGTTCCGACGCACATCATGGCGCGCGTTGGGAGGGCCCCACGCCTTAAATACGTTGGCGCGCAATCGGGGCCCGCGGGATGAGGAGTTTGCCGAGTGCTGAGGCGTGATGACGGCGATGCCCGACCGCGCTAGAGCCCGCTCCTCAGGTACCAGCCGGCGTCCAGGAGGTTCCTGTAGACGCGCCCCCTGCGCTCGGCCCACCCGAGGGGCTCCCCCCTCGAGTTGAGGACCGCGTACACCCCGCACCTTGACGGGGACTGCCTCAGGACGCTCCTCGCGAAGACGTCCCTCCCGTAGAGGAAGAGGGCCTCGGCGCGCCCGTCGACGACTATGTAGCCCCTGTCTATGCGCCCCCAGAGGGCCGAGAGGAGGCCCATGAGGCGCTCCGTCCTGTCGCCGCACAGCCTGAGGGAGTGGACGCCTGCCAGGAAGGGGGGCCTTCCAAGGGCCTCCGCGGACGCCGACGGCTCCACGAGGAAAACCTCCACGCACTCGCCGCCCCCCGCGCAGAGCGCGTCAAGGCCAACTATGCCCTCCGAGGAGTGGCAGGAGATGGCCGACCTGACGCGCGCCAGCTCCTCCTCGGAGCACCTCCTCAGAGCCGCCTCACCTTGCATATCGTGAACCCCTCCGTGCGGTGCCTGTGGGGATAGAGCCTGCGGCAGAGGCGCAGGTCCCGAGGGACGCTGACCCCGGCGTACTCCGTTACCCCCGGGTCCCCGAAGCCTAGCCCGACGTCGACCAGGCGGTAGCCCTCCAGGGATCCCAGGACGGACGAGACCACCAGCTCGTTCTCCTCGAAGTTGGTGGAGCACGTCGAGTAGACGAGCTCCCCTCCCGGCGCCAGGGCGGACAGGGCGGCCCTCAGGAGCTCGGCCTGCAGGCGGGCCGCCCCCTCCACCTCCTCCTGCGGCCTGGGCCTCCTGCCCCTCCTGAGGGGCATCAGGCCCTCCCCCGTGCACGGCGCGTCGAGCAGGACGCGGTCGAAGCTCCCGAGGGAGGGCAGGTCCCTCGCGTCCATCAGGTAGGCCACCACGTTGAAGGCGCCGAGCCTGCTGGCGTTGGCCTTCAGGGCCATGAGCTTCCTCTCGCTCACGTCGAGGGCCAGCACCGGCGACCTGGGGTTGTGCTGCGAGATCTGGGTCGTCTTGCCCCCGACCCCCGCGGCGGCGTCCGCCACGCGCGATGCCCCCTCGGGCGCGAGGGAGAGCACGGGGAGCATTGGGGCGGGCCCCTGTATGTAGAAGAGGCCGAGGAGGTGCTCGTGGTAGGCGGCCAGCGCGACCGGCGACTCGTCGACGACGAGCCCGTAGGGCGCGCGCTCGTAGGGCCGCACGGCCGCGCCCTTGGCCTCCAGCCTCTCCATGACCTCCCTGGGGCTGGCGCGGAGCGTGTTCACCCTGATCGTCCTGAGGACGTCCCCCTCCCCGACCCTCAGGAGCTCCTCCGCCTCCTCGACAGATCCCAGGAGCTCCACGTACCGCGCTGCCTGATGCGGGTCTATCCCGTACCTCCCCGCGAGGTCCCTCAGGGGCCTCAGGCGGCGGCGGATGGCCGAGAGGCCCTCCTCGAGCGCCGAGCTCATCCCTTGGGGGCCACCGCTACCGAGCCGTCGGGGAGTATGAGTATCCTGACGTCCTCCGTCAGGACCCCATCCTGCACGTACTGCCTGAGCATCCCGCCCAGCTGCGCCATCAGGGTCGGCATGTTCAGGGAGAGCTTCACGCCGCGCGAGTTAGCGGCGTCGACCACGATCGAGGGAACGTCCACGAGGCGCCTGCCCCTCGGCACCACGACCTCGGCGCCCGCCACCGAGGCGGCCAGCTCGAGCGTCTCCTTGGCCATCCTTATGTTCCTGAGCGCGCGCTTCTCGAGTATCATGACGTTCTCCCTCGTGGTCCCTATGGACCTCGCTATCTCCTCGTACCCCATCCCGGCCCTCCTCATGCGCAGTATCTCCAGCTGCCTCTCGGTCAGGAAGCCCCCGGCTCTCCTCCGCCCCCCGTTCACGCCCCTGAGGGGGCGGCTCCGGATTTAAACGTTCTCGCTTAGAATGCCCTAGCGAGCGATCCTGAACCCGTCGAACTCCCCCTTGTACTCCTCCTCCACCTCCTCGACCTCCTCCACCCTGGCAGCGGGAGGCCCCCTCCTGGCCCACCTGGCGAGCGCCCTGACGGACTCCTCGTCCCCCTCCAGGACGGCCTCCACGCGGCCGTCGGGCAGGTTCCTCACCCACCCCCTGACGCCGAGCGAGTCGGCCATCTCCTTCATGGACGACCTGAAGAAGACGCCCTGAACCCTTCCGGATATCCATAGGTGAAGCCTGATCTGCCGGGGCACGGGGCCGGTCGACCGGCCCCCGATTTATCCGTATCCCGCGATCAGAGCAGGAGCAGAGCGTGGAGGGCGAGCGCGGCGTACGCGTGGAACAGCCCCCACTGGATCCCGAGCAGCCTGTCGACCAGGACTATCGCGGACGCGAAGACCACGGAGACAGTGTTCACGACCTTGATGAGCGGGTTGAGGGACGGGCCCGTCGTGTCCTTGAACGGATCCCCGACCACGTCCCCGACGACCGCGTTCTTGTGGGCCGGGCTGCCCTTGCCGCCCAGGGACTTGTCGATGTTCGCCTCTATGTACTTCTTCGCGTTGTCCCAGGCCCCGCCCGCGTTGGCCATCAGGAGGGCCCTCGGGAACCCTACGAGTATCGTCCCCAGTATGAGCCCCACGAGGGCGACCCACCCGAGGAGGAGGCCCACGGCTATCGGCAGGGCGACCGCCAGCAGCCCTGGGAGCATGAACTCGCCGAGCGCGTGCCTGGTCACTATGTCTATCGCCCTCGAGTAGTCTGGCCTCGACTTCCCCTCGAGTATCCCCGGGATCTCGCGGAACTGCCTGCGTATCTCCTCCACGAGCTCCATGGCGGTCCTGCTCACGGACATCAGGGTCCTGCTGGAGAACAGGTAGACCAGCAGCGCCCCTATGAAGGCCCCTATCAGGAGGTCCGGCTCCATGACGGAGGTCGAGCCGAAGGCGGCGGCCATGACGGAGGGCGGCGAGGCGCCCGGCATGAGGCGCCCGACGACCTCGTAGACGAACCCTATGAAGAGGACGAGCGCGGCGAGCCCCGCGGAGGCTATCGCGTAGCCCTTCGTGGTGGCCTTCGTCGTGTTCCCTATGGCGTCGAGCGTGTCCGTTGCCTCCCTGACCTCCGGCGGCAGCTCGGCCATCTCGGCGAGCCCCGACGCGTTGTCGGAGACGGGGCCGAACGAGTCCATAGTTATCACTATTCCGGCCATCGATAGGAGCCCCACGGAGGCTATCGCCGTCCCGTATATTCCCCCCATCAGCGGCTCGACGCCGAGCCCCTCCAGGAGGTAGTAGCCGAGGGCGAAGCTGGCCCCCAGGACCGCGGAGACGACGATGAGGACCGGGACGGCGCTGAGGAGCCCGTACGAGTACCCGGTGACTATCACGTTGGATGCGCTTATCGTCGACTGCCTCGCGACGTTCCTCACCGGCCCGTGGGTGTAGTGGGTGAAGTACTCGGTTATGTGGAGCACGGCTATCGCGGTCAGCATCCCGAGGAGGTCGCTGACCACGAGCGCCGCGAAGGCTGGCGTGAGCCCGAAGAGGTAGGCCGCCGCCAGCGCGACCAGGACGAACGTGACGGCTATCGAGGCGTAGAGGGAGGCGTTCAGCTTCCTCATGGCGCCCTCGGCCCCCTCGGCGCGCCCCCTTACGACCTGCATCCCGACGAGGGAGCCCACCAGGGCCGAGGCGGTTATCAGCAGGGGGAGCTCCGCCAGCCGCGAGGGGAGGCCGAAGACGGCGGCGAGGAACATCGCGCCCGTCAGGACGACCACCAGGCTCTCGTAGACGTCGCTCGCCATGCCGGCGACGTCCCCCACGTTGTCCCCCACGTTGTCCGCTATGGTGCCCGGGTTCCTCGGGTCATCCTCCGGTATGCCTGCCTCGACCTTCCCCACGATGTCGGCGCCCCAGTCGGCCGCCTTCGTGTATATGCCGCCTGCCACCCTTATGAAGAGGCTCATGAGGCTGGCGCCGAAGGCGACGGGTATCAGGGCCTCGCCCCAGTAGGGGAGGGACCTGTAGGCGCCGAAGAGGGCCGAGACCACGAGGAGGGCAACGCTCGCCAGCATCGTGCCCATGACGCTTCCGGCCCTGTAGGAGACCTTCAGCGCGCCGCCTAGCCCCTCCCTGCGCGCGGCCTGCGCGGTCCTGGAGGCGCTGCGCGTCGTTATGTACATGCCTATGTAGCCGGCCAGCCCGCTGCCCAGGGCCCCGAGCGCGAAGGAGACGACGGCCGTGGCCGCCATTAGGGCGCTGTGGAGGCCGAAGTAGTAAGCGAGCCCGACCAGGATCGCCAGCACGACCCCGACGGGGAGTATCGTCCTGTACTCCCTGTTCAGGAAGGCGCGCGCCCCCTCGGCTATCAGGCCGCTTATCTCCCTCATCCTGTCGGTCCCGGGATCCTGCCTGAGGACCCAGGACGCCATCCAGCCTCCGTAGGCTATTCCGACCGCGGAGATCGCTAGGGGGACGACCCAGGCGTAGTCGGACATCGGCCGATCCGCGATAAGAACTATTTATTAACTTTCTCGATTCAAGAGCCCGGGGGACGCCTCGGAGGATGGGGCGGGCCGGAGGACGTGCCCATGGCTATGGGCTTTATCGCCCTCCCACGTCGGCCATCGGCTCGGGACGTGCAACGCAAAGAAATGCGAGAAAATTATATAAAGACGGTGGGCGAAGAGCGCCTGCTCCTGTGGAGGTGATATGGAATGGCAGCTCAGGCAGGAGGTTATGCTCCAGTCCTGATCCTTAAGGAGGGAACGAGCGAGACCAAGGGGAGGGAGGCGCTGAGGAACAACATAGAGGCGGCGAGGATAATATCCGAGACAGTCCGCACGAGCCTCGGACCCAGGGGCCTCGACAAGATGCTGGTGGACAGCCTGGGGGACGTTACTATAACGAACGACGGCGCGACGATGCTGAAGCAGATGGACGTCCAGCACCCAGCCGCGAAGCTCCTGGTCGAGATAGCCAAGGCCACCGACTCCGAGGTGGGCGACGGCACCACCACCAGCGTGGTCCTCGCGGGCGCGCTGCTCACCAAGGCCCAGGAGCTGATAGAGAGCGACGTCCACCCGACCGTCGTAGTGGACGGCTACAGGAAGGCCTCCGAGAAGGCCATAGAGATACTCAACAACATAGCGATAAGGATAAGCCCGACCGACAGGGAGTGGCTGAAGAAGGTAGCCCTGACCTCCATGGCCTCCAAGGTCGTCGCCCAGGACGCGGAGTACCTGGCCAACATAGCCATCGACGCGGTCCTCCAGGTCGCTGAGAAGAGGGACGGGGGCTACAAGGTCGACATAGACTCGATAAAGGTGGAGAAGAAGCCGGGCGGTGCGATAACCGACACGATGTTCGTCAAGGGCATAGTGATAGACAAGGAGGTCGTGCACGGAGGGATGCCGAAGAGGGTGGAGAACGCCAGGATAGCCCTGATAAACGCCCCGCTGGAGATAGAGAAGCCGGAGATAAGCGCCGAGATACGCATAAGCGACCCGTCCAAGATGAAGGCCTTCCTGGACGAGGAGGCCAGGATACTTCGCGAGATGGTCCAGAAGATAAAGGCCGCCGGGGCCAACGTCGTGTTCTGCCAGAAGGGCATAGACGACCTGGCTCAGCACTACCTGGCGAAGGAGGGGATACTCGCCGTCAGGAGGGTTAAGGAGAGCGACATGACGAGGCTGGCGAAGGCGACCGGCGGGAGGATAGTGACCAACATAGATGAGCTGACCCCGAACGACCTCGGCTACGCGGCGCTCGTGGAGGAGAGGAAGATAGAGGAGGACAAGTGGGTGTTCGTTGAGGGCTGCAAGGACCCGAAGGCCGTGACGATACTCGTGAGGGGAGGGAGCCAGAGGATAGTGGACGAGGCGGAGAGGAGCGTGCACGACGCCCTCATGGTGGTCAAGGACGTGGTGGAGAACCCGGCGATAGTCGCGGGCGGAGGCGCGCCAGAGGCTGAGGTGGCCTATCAGCTGAGGCAGTGGGCCCGGACCCTGAGCGGGAGGGAGCAGCTGGCCGTCCTGGCCTACGCCGACGCGGTGGAGGAGATACCGCTGACCCTCGCGGAGAACGCCGGCATGAACCCGCTAGACGCCAAGACCGAGCTCGCTAAGGCCCACAGCGAGGGGAGGAGGTGGGCCGGCATAGACCCGTTCGAGGCCAAGGTCGCCGACATGGACTCCAGGAACGTTTACGAGCCGCTCAGCGTGAAGCTCCAGGTGATAAAGGCGGCGACCGACGCGGCCTCGATGCTCCTGAGGATAGACGACATAATAGCGGCGAAGGGCACGACGAAGGAGGAGAAGAAGGGCGGCGAGAAGAAGGGATCCGAGGGCGACTGATCCCCGCGGCTTAGCCCTTAATTTCGAATCATATAGTAGCGTTCATTTATTGTTCGCTTGACCCACGAGGGCACTGGATACTGGAGGATCCCTAGGCCACGGACCCTCGCGCCGGGGCCGCCATGCCGCCCTTAGCCCGCGGATCATTGCCATCAGGCGCCGACGTCGCTGGAAGTCGGGGGATGGCCGGGACCGTAGCGCGCCTGGGACGCGCTCGGGACCATCCTATCTGGGCCGGCGCCGCCGGAGATGAACCTGACGAGCGCCGCGAGCCCGTCCCTCGCAGAGCCCGGCGGGAGCTTCCCCAGCGCCTCCTCCGCCCTTGACAGCTCCATCATCATCTCCTCCAGGAGATCATCCTCGCTCATCCTCGGGCTCACGAGGTTCACGAGCTCCCTGCTAGACCCCCTCCTGACGTCCTCCAGGTCGTCCGCCATCTGGTAGCCCATGCCGAGGTGCCATCCGAACTTGGAGGCCGCCTGCGCCATGTCCGGGCTCCTGGAGAGGAGCGCCCCTATCTCCGCGGCGACCTCGAAAAGGGAAGCGGTCTTCAGGCCCACGACCTCCAGGTACTCCTGGCGCGTGGCCTTCCCCTTCTCCAGGAGCTCCATCTCCCTCTCCTCGCCCTCCGCCATCATCATGGCCGCCCTTGAGACCGGGCCGAGCAGCTTCGTGGACTCCCTGCCGTAGGAGGAGGCTATGTCGAGTATTATCGAGAACGCGAAGTCCGCCAGCACGAGCGTTCTCCCTATCCCGTAGACCTTGTGGAAGGGGGCCCTTCCCCTCCTCTCCACCTCCTCGTCTATTACGTCGTCGTGGACGACCGATATCGTGTGGAGGAGCTCCGGTATCATGGAAGCGGGATAGGGGCTCATCTCCCCCGGCCCTATCGACTCGTTCACGAGGATGGCCACCAGGGGCCTGAGCCTCTTCCCACCCTCCATCGAGTACCTGAGGAGCTCCGTGAGCGGGTTATCCGAGTAGCGGCGCAGGAGGGAGCTGACCTCCGAGTCCAGGCGCGCCAGCTGGGGCTCGAAAGCGCGCTCGTACTCGCCGGCGCGCCTGTCGACGCCTACCCATCCGCTCGCCACGTGCCGGCGTGGCCCGGCGGCGTATAAAAGGGTGAGGGATGGACCGCGGTGGTTCGTGCAAACAGCTTATAGGAGGGCGCGGACGCCCGAGGATCGTGGGGGTTGCACCCTCCGTGTGAGGCGATGGTTAAGCTGGCCCTCCCGGCCTTCAGGTCGCTAGTCGCTAGGAGGCTGGCGGAGGGCTATGGGCTTCCGCAGATGGAAATAGCCAAGCTCCTGGGCATAACCCAGCCATCAATAAGCTTCTATCTATCGAGCAAGAGGGGGAAGTGGCTGGAGGCGTTGGAGGGCAACCCCAAGATAAGTGAGCTGGCGGACAGGTTTGCGGCGGCACTTGTGCAGGGGAACGCCACGCAGGAGGAGCTCGACGCCATGCTCTGCGAGCTCTGCAAGCTGTTCAGGGAGATGCAGGGCATGGGCGGCACCGACTACCTGCTTGCAAGGAGGTAGCTAGCTCAGGTAACGTTAAATCCCGCGGGGGACTCAAGAGCTGCGCTCCGGTGGTGTAGCCCGGTCAAGCATGGCGGCCTTTCGAGCCGTTGATCGCG
>CAYFFS010000011.1:0-37761 GCA_964342765.1 uncultured Nitrososphaerales archaeon
AGGAGTACGAGCCTAAGGGATTCGTGGGCGTGGACGTGAACGAGGACAACGTGACCGCGCTCGTCGATGGGCGCGCGTACATGCTCATGACCGAGATGAGGAGGATGACCTTGGGGTACGACTACCGCAGGAGGAGGATAATGGAGAGGAACTCCGGGAGCCTCAGGGCCATGGGGAGGGCGATCAAGAAGCTGGGATATCATAGGAGGAAGGAGGACGCGAGGAGGAAGGTCGCCAGGATCATAGTTACGGCGGCAAAGGAGAGGGGATACGGGATCGCGCTCGAGAGGTTAGGTAGGAGGCCGAACGAGAGAATGATCCATGATATCAAGGATCCTCAGCTGAGGTACAGGATATTCCAGGCCGCGTTCAAGGGGATCCAGAGGGCGATAGAGGAGGAGGCCATGGAGCTGGGCGTGCCCATAGTTCGCGTTGATCCGAGGAACACGTCCAAGCTGTGCCCCGTGCACGGGGCGCCGATAGCCTACAACGGCTCAAGGGTCGGGAGGTGCTCCGTGGGAGGCGAGCCCTGGCACAGGGACGTGGCGGCCGTTTGGAACATATTTCGCAGGGCCCTGGGGGGCGATGGGAGCGCTGCTCCGAGCCCCCTCGGGCATTCCGTGGATGGGAGGCCCGTGCCGCTGGCCTCGACGGCGACCCATGACCCCACGGTGATCGCACGTGATCCGTGGGCGAGGTCGAAGTCCCTGCCGCTTCGGATCGCTATGGTTTCAGGTGGTCTGAGGCGATAGGGACGAGCGGCGGGCCTCCCGCCTGAGGAGGGCCGCGGCCCTGCGCCCCTTCTCCGTGAGCACGCAGCGCGGGCGCTTCGCGTTGCCCTCCCTGGCGCGGTTCTTGAGCCAGGGCTTTATTGAGGACGTGGGCCCCCTCTTGACGGCGATCGACCTGACCTCCACGAGGCCCTTCCTGATGAGGTCCTCGCACGCCCTGTCCACCTCGGACTCGTCGAACCTCGCCCTGTAGCCGGAGGCGCCCAGGAGCCTCCTGGCGAGCATCCACCTGCAATCGGGCCCGTAGCGGTCGAGGTGGAGGATTATCATGCTCTCGAGGTCCAACGCGCGTCAGCCCGTGTAGTTGCCGACGTACTGGTAGATGAGGACCTGCGCCCACAGGCCGTCGGGCTCCTCGTAGACGGGCGTCTCGTATGCCAGCCTTATTGGGTAGGACGTCGAGTTGTAGACGAGGCCGTAGGTGTAGAGCGGCAGCTGGTAGTAGGGGTACATGGGCTGGGTCACGTAATATGGCGATATGCCCACGAGCTGCCCCGTCGTGGGGTCTATCTGCCCCCATCCCACCCACCTAAGGGGCAGCATCTGGCCTATGAGCGTGTCGTTGTAGAAGTAGTCCGTGAACATGCCGGTCGTGGAGTTTATGTAGAGGCTCCTGTTGTAGCCCGCCCAGACTATCATGGCGTCCACCTTGCCCTCGTCGCCCCCGAGACCGTAGATCCTGCCGGAGACCTGGTAGCCGCTGAGGTAGGGGTCCCCGTAGAGCCTCGAGGGATCGGCACCTGTGGCGAACACCGCTATGTAGATGGGCCTGGACGGATCGAACGACTTGAAGTAGTTGAGTATCTTGACGGCCTGCGTCTCGTTGTCCAGGAACATCTGGGCAACGAGCGATATCTGGGTTCCGTTGACGGTCGCGTTGTCGACGACCGCCGTCCTGTTGCCCACGACCTCTATCCAGTACCCGTAGTCCCACCAGGCTATTATCACGGAGTTCTGGGGAGTGTTGTTCCTTATCCAGGAGAGGGCCGTCAGCCAGGCCGGGTTCTGGCCCATCGTCGTCGCGGAGCTCACTATCGTGACCGGCGAGTTGTTGGGCACCACCCCGTACGCGTAAGCCGGATATGCCGCGAGCGCCACCACGATCGCCGCAAGGGCGACCTTGCCGGCGCTGTAGTAGTGGAGCTTGGCCTTGCCGCGCTTGGCCTTGCCGGAGATAGCCGGCCCAGGGGATATGTTCTCGAGCGCGTAGTGAAGCCCTATGGGAGCCCCCAGGGACAGCGCGATCGAGACGAAGGGAAGCAGCTGCGCGAACGAGGTCCCGACGTACGCCGACCAGAGGAGGAATACGGGTATCAGGATGGAGGAGAAGCGCCTGCCCTTGAGCAGGTAGTACCCGCCGGCTATTGTTAGGGGCACCAGCACCCCGTAGGTCGTGAGCACGCTTATGCCGCTCACGCTCTGCTGCTCGGCCACCGTGTTGAGCGGGGACGGCCCTATCCTGAGCAGGGGATTCAGGACCGAGAAGTACCTGCTTGAGAGCGCGTGGGGAGATCTGTATATGAAGATCGCCACGACCGCGACGACGAGCGCCGCCATTATGCCCTTGACGCGGAGGGGGACCTCCCCCTCCCTCGCGGTCAGCGCTGCTATTGCGCCCAGCACGAGCGCGCCGTAGAGCAGGAGCTCGGTCGGGTACTTAACCCAGGAGGGCCCGGGGGCCGGAAACGCGGCGGGTATCAGCGTGGGGGCTATGAAAAGGAGCTCCTTGAGCGGGAGGTCGCGGCTAACCCTGAGCACGAAAGGCGCCAGGGCGAGGGCGAGCCCGACGACGCCGGCGAAGTTGACTGCCCCGCCCCACATGGTCTGCACGTATCCGAGCAACAGCCCGGACGCGAAGGAGTAAACGTAGGACTTGGGGCCGGAGTCCTCGATCCCCATGATTATCAGCGCCAGGCTGAACGTCCCGAGGACGTAGGCGAAGGGGGTGCCCTTGTACCAGCCGAAGTCGGTCCTGAGCATCAGGCCGGGAAGGACGGCTATCAGGAAGGAGCCGAGGAGGGCGACGTATGGGTTCCCCGTAGCCCTCCTGACTATTAGGAAGACGGGGAAGACCGCCAGGCCCCCCATGGCCACCGGAACCAAGGCGGCGTACTGGTATAGAGTGACGTGAAGCCCGAGCGAGCGGAGCGCCAGGTAAAGCGCGGCGTTGAACAGGTAGAGGCCGTTCACGCGCAGGCTCCCCAGGTCGTACCCCCAGGGGTACCAGGCCATCCTGTCCACCGTGTGAAGGTAGACGGAGATGCCGCGCAACCCGTATTCCTCCAGGTCCCTCACCATGAGGGATGTGGCGTAGTAGTGGAAGTAGGGGTCGAACTCGTTGAGGTAGAAGCCGTACGCCATGGGCATGAGCCTTATCGCGATCGAGAGGACGGCGGCGAGGGCGAGCCCGACCGGCACGCCGTACCTGCGCAGGATCTGCTCCAGGCGCCCCCAGGACATTAACCTACGCGGAGCCCGCGGATCTATATTTAAATTATGGGCCGCCGGCCCTGGGAGCTTCGAGGGGCGCGCGGTGAAACGTTTATTAATGCATCGGATGGGCCAGTTCGACGTAGCACTTGTCCACTAGGCAGAGGCGCGAGAAGGTCTGGCTGACGGTCTACTCGCCCCCCTACTTCGGGGGGAACCCTATAGCGACGATCCCGACGAGCCGCCCCGAGTCGGCGATAGGCCGCGTCGTGGAGGTGACGCTGTACGATCTGCTGAAGCTCGATCCCTCGCAGTACGTGATCAAGCTCCACTTCCAGATAGAGAAGGTCGTAGGGGAAAACGCTTTCACGAGGTACAAGGGACATGAGTACACGGTGGAGTACCTGAACAGCCTGATAAGGCGCGGAACGTCGATGGTGAAGCTCATACACGACTACAGGACGAAGGACGGCCTCGACATCAGGGCATACGCCATAGTCTTCACGCAGTACCGCATAAACACCTCGCGCAAGCGCGCCATAAGGAGGGTGGCGCACGAGATACTTCAGGCGCGCGTCCCGGAGATGACCCTCGGGCAGTACGCGCAGGAGGCGGTGCTCGGCAAGCTGGCCTCGGAGATCTACAACGAGGCCAAGAAGATAGCGGTCCTGAGGCACGTCGGGATAATGAAGACCAAGCTGCTCACTAAGCTGGAGGACAGGCCCCCGCTGGAGCTGCCGTTCCAGGTGCAGGGAGGGGAGGCGCAGCCGCCCGCCCCCGGCCCGGCCCAGGCGTAGCGGCTACCTCCTCTGGGCCGCGGCCACTATCTTGATGACGTCGTTGTGCCTCAGCTCGTACCCGGCGCCCAGGCGCACCTTCCTCTTAGCGTCTATCGCGTAGAGGAAGGTCTCCCCCAGCTCCGTGTGTATCCTATATGCGAGGTCCCTGGCGCTGGAGCCCCTGCGCATTAGGTAGGCGTCCGGCAGGACGCGCCCCTCCTTATCGGAGAACCTGTCCTCGTCCTCGACGGGATAGACGACTATCATGTCCAGGAGCTCGAATACCGAGGCGTTAAGCGCCTGCTGCACGCCGGTGCCCCCGAACTGCCTGAGGACCCTCTCCCTTATGTACTCCAGGGCCTTCCTCTGCTCCGCGCTTATCGGGGCGCCCTCCACGACCTCGAAGTCGCCCCCGCCAGGGGCGTATTTTATGAGGCCCTGCCTCGCGGCCTTCCTGAGCACGAGCTCGGAGAGCGCCGACGTGGGGATCACGCGCAGGCCCGTCGCGCGGAGCCTCTCCAGGTTCCTCAGGGCGGCCGGGACGTCCACCTTGTTGGCCGCGATCAACATGGGCTTCGAGATCGCGCGCAGCTCGTGCACGAACACGTCCAGGTGCCTCGACCAGGCGCTCGGCTGCGACCCCAGGAGGCCCGCCCTGGAGAGGGCCTCCCTCACGTCCTTCGAGGTGACGCCGAGACCGCTCAGCCTCCTCTCCAGCTCCCCGAGCGCCTCCTTGACGTCCATCCTGGTTATGCGGGCCCAGTCCTTCTCGAGGAGCCCCTTCATCCAGAGCTCGTACTCGCGCGTCACGAACTCCACGTCGACGAGGGGGTCGTGGGAGCCGGGCTCGACCGGCCTGCCCTCCTCGTCCGTAGAGCCCGACGCGTCTACGACGTGTATTATCACGTCGGCCCTCCTTATCTCGTCCAGGAACTTGTTGCCCAGGCCCAGGCCCTGGGAGGCCCCGGGTATCAGCCCGGCGACGTCGACCAGCTTCACCGGTATGTACCTGATGCCGTCCACGCAGATCGAGTTCACCGGGTTGTCCTTGACCCCCAGCTCCCTGCAGACGCACGGCGACGAGACGTACGCGACCCCCACGTTCGGCTCTATCGTGGTAAATGGGTAGTTCGCTATCGCCACGTCCACCAGCGTAGCCGCCGAGAAGAACGTGGACTTGCCGCTGTTCGGCTTCCCTATCAGCCCTATCGATACCTGCTCCATCCGCGCTCTGCCATGGGGTCCTTGGCCTTAAACGCCTCTGGGCGTCGCCGGCGCTGATCCTTATAATGGGCCGGAGGCCCGCGCCCGCCGTGCTCTACATAGTGCTTGCGACGGGCGCCTGCAACCTAAGGTGCGACTACTGCGGGGGCTCGTTCGACCCCTCCATCGTCCCTCCCCTCCCGAGGTACGACCCGAGGCTGCTCGAGGAGCTGGTGTCCCGCGACCCGGACCCGGTCGTGGCCTTCTACGGGGGAGAGCCCCTCCTCAACAAGCGCTTCGTGGAGGGCGCAGTGCGCGCGCTCCGCGGCAGGTCGAGGCTCGTGCTGCAGACGAACGGCCTGCTCATTGGGCGCGTGGATCCCGACGTCCTGAGGTCATTCGACGCGATACTGATATCGATAGACGGCGTGGAGGAGGTCAACGACGCCCACAGGGGCAGGGGGACCTACGCCCGCGCTGTCGGGGCGGCAAGGCACCTCAGGTCCATAGGGTATGGAGGCGACCTGATAGCCAGGATGACGGCGACCGCGGACACGGACATCTACCGCGACGTTAAACACCTGCTCGCGCTGGGTCTCTTCGACCACGTGCACTGGCAGCTCAACGTCGTGTGGAGCGATAGGTGGGACTTCAGCTCCTGGGCCGACCGCAGCTACCTGCCGGGGATAGAGCGGCTGGCCGAGGAATGGGTTGAGGCCCTGGAGCGCGGCGAGGTGCTCGGCATAGCCCCCTTCCAGGGCATAGTCATGAGGCACGTGCTCGGGGGGCCAGACCCGCCCTGCGGTTCGGGATCCACCTCGGTCGCCGTATCGACCGACGGCAGGATCCTCGCGTGCCCGATAGCCGTGCAGGAGGGGTGGGCCGTCCTGGGGACGCTTGAGGAGGGGTTCGAGGTGCGCGACTACGGGATAAGGGACAGGTGCTCCGGGTGCGAGTACTACAGGGAGTGCGGGGGCCGCTGCCTCTACTCCTTCATGGAGAGGCTCTGGGGGGAGGAGGGGCAGGAGGAGGTTTGCCGCGTCACGAGGGCTACGATAAGGAGCGTGCTATCGAGGATGCGGAGGATAGAGGGCGCGGTCTCCTCCGGGGCCGTCAGCTGGGACGACGTATTCTATCCTAAGTTCAACAACACGGTGGAGATAATACCCTAGAGGGCGCTCAGGAATATGTCCCTCACGACGTCCGGCGTCGCCTCGAACGGCACGAGCGAGTTGCCCCTCAGCGACTCCATAGCCCTAGAGACCAGGGTGCCCAGGTCCCCCTCGGAGAATCCGTAGTCTGAGAGCGACTCGTCGAACCCGATGGAGCCCTGGAACCTGCGCACCGCCTCCTCAGCCCTTCCAGCGTCCTCCCTCGAGGGCGATATCCCGGGGTCCAGCGCCCTGAGGACCCTCGCGCTCTCCTCCGGCATCGCCGCGTGCGTGTACCTCATGCTGCGGGGTCCCAGCATCGCAAGGCCCGCCCCATGGGGGACTTCCGGGTTAAGGCCGCTGACCACGTGCTCCAGCACGTGGACTATGTGCGTGACCGAGTTGTCTATCGCTATGCCGGCTATCGCGGCCGCGTAGAGCAGGTCCGTCCGGGCCCCTATGTCCGCGGGCTCGCGGATTGCGTCGGCGAGCCTCCTCGAGATTATCCCGGCGGCCTCCTGGGCCAGCGAGAGGGTCATGGGGTTCGTCTCCCTCGACGTCGAGGACTCCAGCGCGTGGTAGAGGGCGTCAAGCGAGGTGTACCTGGTCTGATCCGCCGGAAGGGTCCTCAGGTAAGCGGGGTCGTCGGCGCTCGCCCTCGGGTAAACGCTCTCCACGCCCAGCTTGCGCCCCTCCTCCCTTATGTTGGCCACCGAGTACCTGTCGACCTCGCTGCCCGTGCCGTGGGTGAGGTTTATCGCGTAGACGGGGAGGGCGCAGGTCGGGCGCCTGATGCCCAAGAGGTAGTCGCGCGCTGAACCCCCGGAGCACGCGACGGCGGCCGCCAGCTTGGCCGAGTCTATCGTGCTTCCGCCGCCTATGGCCAGAAGGGCCTCCGCCCCGCCGCCCTTGGCCGCGGCCGCTATCTCGTCCACGATGCGGTCCTCCGGGTTGGGGCGGACGCCGTCGTAGAGCTCCCACTGGACCCCCATCTCCCCTAGCGCGCGGGTCGCGTCCTGGAGGGCGCCGCTCCTCCTGGCGCTCCCGCGCCCGGTCACGATCAGGACGCGGCGGTGCGCCCCGAGGCGCCTCAGGAGGGCTGAGGCCGCCCCCTCGCCCACGTAGACTATGGTCTCCCCGTACCTCAGCCTGAACATGGAGGGGGGTTCCCCTGGGGCCCTTTAGGCTTTGCCCAGGAGTGCACGCTTAAAGCCGACCGCCCGATCCCCAGGGCGTGGAGAGCATAGGGAGATCCTACGAGGACCTCTGTTCCCTCGTCGGCGCTATGAGCCTGCCCGACGAGGGAACCTGGTCGAGGCTCAGGGAGCTCGTGGAGGGCGCCGGGAGGATAATCACCGTCGGCGCCGGGAGGTCGGGGGAGGTCGCCGACGTCTTCATGAGGTTCCTCAGGAACCTCGGGTACGAGCGGAGCTACGGGCCCGACGACGTCCCCTACGTCATCAAGTACAGCGACCTCGTCATAGGGTTCACCGGCAGCGGGACCACGACCTACACGCTCCAGACGCTCCAGGTGGCGAAGGAGGCGGGGGCGAAGACCGTGGTGTTCACGGCGTCGCCCGAGAGCCCCGCCGCGGCCCTGGCCGACCTCGTGATACACGTGCCGGGGGGGACGAAGTCCGGGGCGACCGAGGATTACTACGAGCGCATACTGACGAGGGACGCCTACGCCCCCCTCACGCCGCTCGGCACGCTGTTCGAGCTCAGGAGCCTCTTCGTCTCCCTCGCGTTCATAAGGGAGCTCGCGGTGAGCGGGAGCCTCAGGGACAACTTCAGGCTCCTCGTGGACGCGGCGGCGGAGTTCAGGCCCTCGGGCGAGGAGTTCGACAGGCTGTACGCGATAATGCCCAAGCCCCGCAGCAGGGAGAACCCGTGGCCGGGCAAGGTCGTGGTCGTCGGCGAGGGGTTCTCGGGCACGGTGGGCAAGTTCTTCGTCACCAGGATGAGGCACGTGGCGAAGGCCGACGAGGTAAGGGAGATCTACTACTGGCTCGACCGCGGAAGCATAGCCCTGGCGAGGGACGACCTCGTGCTAATAATATCTGGGTCCGGCGAGCAGTTGCCGGCGATCCTCGCCGCCAAGGCGAAGTCGAAGGGGGTCCGCGTGGCCGCGATAACCTCCTTCCCCACGTCGTCCCTGGGGCTCAGCAGCGACGTGGTGGTCGTGGTGCCCGGGAGGAAGGTCCAGAGGATAAAGGGGCTCAGGAGCAGCTACCTGCCCAGGGACCCGCTCGACTCGGCGTTCGAGCTCAGGGCGCTGCTCTCCCTCGAGGCCCTCGTCCACGAGATAGCGAAGGCGGAGGGCGTCACCGAGGCTGACATGCGCAAGCTGCACTCGGACTTCACGTGAAGGGTTCGTGCGGAACGTTATTATCGCGGAGGGCGCGAGCGAACAGGGTTGGGCCTGAGCCCCGAGCAGAAGGAGGAGATCAGGAGGAAGGTCGTGGAGGCCCTGAAGGAGGTCTACGACCCCGAGATCCCGGTCAACGTCTGGGACCTGGGCCTCATAGACGAGATAAGGGTGAACGACGACGGGTTCGTGGACATAAAGATGATGTTGACCGCGATAGGCTGCCCGGTCTCCGCATCGATAGCCTACATGACCGAGTCCATAGTGTGGGATAAGGTGAAGGAGGCCAAGGGCGTGAACGTGGAGATAATCTGGGACAAGCCCTGGACCCCGGATCGCGTGACGCCTGAGGGGAGGGAGCAGCTGAAGGTCCTGTACGGTTACGACGTGGTGGAGGAGTGGAAGGCGACCTATCAGCAGTATCAACAGTATCAGCAGGACCAGCAGGGATCGGGCGGCCAGGCGTAAACGATTTCCACGGGAGAGGGCACGGAGGCGCGTGCCCAGGGCGCTCGCCATAGACCTAGGGGCCACGAACCTGAGGGCGGCGCTCGTGGAGGAGGGCGGCAGGATACTGGAGGTCAGGAGGTCCGCCACCCCCAAGTCCGGGGTCCTGGACGCGCTGGTGGAGCTCGTGAGGGACATGGCCAACGGCGCGTCCGTCGTCGGGGTGGCCTCCGTGGGCCCGATGGACGTTAGGAGGGGGGTCCTCCTGAGCCCGCCCAACCTGGGGGAGCGCGGCGAGATAGACGTCGTGGGGCGCCTAAGGAGGGAGCTCGGGCTCGAGGTGGTGCTCCTCAACGACGCCGTGGCGGGGGCAATAGGCGAGTGGACGTATGGGAGCGGGAGGGGGCTGCGGAACCTGGTCTACATAACGTTCAGCACGGGGCTGGGGGCCGGGGCGATAGTCGACGGAAGGCCGCTCATGGGGAGGCGCGGGAACGCGCACGAGGTCGGCCACCTCGTGGTGGACTACCGCGGCAGGCTCAGGTGCGGCTGCGGGGGGCTCGGCCACTGGGAGGCGTACTGCTCGGGGCGCGGCCTGCCGAGGCTGGCGGCCCTGATGGCCGAGGAGCGGCCGGACCTGGAGGGCCCCCTGAGCCTCCTGATAAGGTCCGGCGCCCCCGTGGAGGCGCCCGCGATCTTCGAGGCCGCCCGCCGCGGGGACCCCCTGGCGCTCGAGGTGGTGCGCGAGTTCTCGAGGATAGCCGCCGCGGGGATAGCGAGCGTCTCCAGCGCCTACGACCCGGAGCTCGTCGTCCTTGGGGGCCCCATATACCTTCACAACAGGGACCTGATAGACGGGCAGCTGGCGGGGTTCCTCGCCGAATACGCGCTCGGCGAGCCCCCAAGGCTGGAGGCGGCCGCGCTGGGGGAGCTCGCGCCGCTGGCGGGCGCGGCCGCGGCGGCCCTGGGCGAGGCGCCGCGCGTTCGACGCCAGTCGTCCCGGGACCAGAACCGCTTATTAGCCGGGCCTCCCACGAGGTCCACACTTGAGCGAGCTCAGGAGGGACTACCTGGACGATTACGTCGCGCTCGTGTCGCCGGGGCGGAGGGAGCTCGCGGGCAAATGCCCCTACTGCCGCGGGTCGGAGGACGTGGCCCCTCCCAGCCCCATGGTGCTCAGGAGGGAGGAGGGCGGCCTTCTCATGAGGCTGGAGGAGGAGGGGTCGGACCGCGTGACGGACTGGGACCTGAAGATAGTCCCCTACCACTCCCCGATCCTCTCCGAGGAGGCCCAGGGCCCCAGGGAGCTGGCCGTCCCCTTCAGGAGGTCCGATCCCGGCGTGGGCGCGCACTACGTTTTGGTGCCCACGCCGGACCACGGCGTTAGGCTGTCGCAGCTCACGGCGGATCGCCTCACGCTCGCGCTCTACGCGATCCAGGAGTTCGGGAAGGAGCTCTACCAGCGCAGGGGGATAAACTACGTGGCCGTTTACTACGAGGACTTCGGCGACGGCTCCCACGCGCTCATCCACGTGCTGGGCCTCCCTGAGGTCCCGCCGGCCGTCGAGAGGGAGAACGACGCACACAGGACCCACATGAAGGACATGGGGACGTGCCCCCTGTGCGCGATAGCGGAGGCCGAGAGGAGCGGGCCCAGGGAGCTCCTCTCGAACGACCTGTACATGGCCATCTATCCCTGGGCCCCCCTGGCCCCCTACGAGGTCTGGATCATACCGCGCAGCCATAGGCTGAGGTTCTACCGCCTCACGATGCCGAACCTGAGGGCGCTCGCGGAGGTGCTCCTCCCCTCGATGAGGGCCCTCGCCGACGTGGCCCATGGATATTACGCGGCGTTCTACACGAGCTCCCTCAAGAGGAGCAGCATGAACATGCACTGGAGCATAAGGCTGTACGGCGGCTCCGACTCCTTCGGTGGGCTCCTCAGCTACGGCATAAGGGTCCTCGACGAATCCCCGGAGGAGCGCGCCAGGGCCCTGGCGAAGCGCGCCAGGAGCGCGCTCACGGAGGTGCTCATGGAGGGACGCGCTTGAGCAGGGCCGTCAGGGACTTCGAGGTTAAGGCCTCGGATACGCCGGCCGACATAGCGAGGGGGCTCCTCGGCGCGGGCGGGTTCGCGGGCAGGAGCTTCGCGGAGGCGGCCCAGGCGATAGCCGGGATGTGGTCGGATCCCGAGGCGAGGATAATGCTGTCCTTCCCGGCCGCCATGATGGCCACGGGGATCCGCGGCGTGCTGATCCAGCTGGTGAGGGACAGGCTTGTGGACCTCGTGGTGACCACCTGCGGCACCCTGGACCACGACATAGCGCGCGCGTTCGGCGAGTACTACGAGGGCGACTTCACGCTGGACGACGAGGAGGTGGAGAGGAGGGGATACCACAGGCTGGGGAGCGTCCTGGTTCCGAAGGAGGGCTACGGCGAGCTCGTGGAGGAGAAGGTCCAGGGGATCCTGGAGGAGCTCTACTCGGGCGGCGTCAGGAGGATATCCACCGTCGAGCTCGTTTGGGAGATAGGGAGGCGCATGGGCGATAGGAACTCGCTCGCGCGCTGGGCGTACGAGAACAGGATACCGGTGGTCATACCGGGCCCCATGGACGGGGCCGTGGGGCTGCAGCTCTGGATGTTCAACCAGAGGAGGCGCGACTTCCAGGTGGACATCATGAGGGACGAGCAGGTCATGTCGGACTTCGTATTCGAGAGCAGGAGGCTCGGCGGCATAGTTCTCGGCGGGGGGATCTCAAAGCACCACCTGATATGGTGGGCCCAGTTCAAGGGAGGGCTCGACTACGCGGTCTACGTGACCACCGCGGTCGAGTACGACGGGAGCCTGAGCGGCGCCCCCGTGAGGGAGGCCATCTCCTGGGGCAAGGTGAAGCCGGCGGCCAGGAAGGCGACGGTATACGGCGACGCGACCCTAGTCCTGCCCTTCCTGATCTCCGCCGCCCTCGGGCTCTCCGGCGGCAGGGCGGGACAGGTAGAACAGGAGCGCCAGGGCCATTAGGACCACGGCCAGCAGGGCCGCGAGCGCCACCAGCTGGGGGCCCCAGGGACCCCCTCCCATCAGGATGGGCACGGGCCCTATCAGTATGACGGCCCCGTAGGAGGCCGGCTGGGCTCCGCTCACGACGGAGGCCGCCACGAGGGCCATCCCGGCTAGCAGCAGGGCGATCCCCGCCCACAGGAGGGCCCTGTTGGGCATCGGTCGCCTCGAGGGCCCATTCGCTTAAAGGGGTTGCGCCGCGTATAGGGGCAACAGGGTCAGGAGGAGGAGCACCACCACGAGCGCCAGCGCGATCGCCAGCGCCACGGCCACCAGCCTCCTGTCGTTCCCCACCGCTATCGGCACCGGGCCTATCACTATGACGGCCGCCCCCTTCGAGTTGTCCCCCTCCCCCAGGGCGGCCAGCGCCAACAGCGCGAACCCCGCGAGCAACAGGACCACGCCGACCTCCAGGAGGAGGGCGTTCACGTGGGCTTAACGCGCGCGGGTGGAGATAAGGATACCGCGGGCCCCGGGAGGCCCGGCGCTAGCCGTTTAACGCGGGGGCGCGCAACCCCCTGCGTGAAGTTCGCGGTCATAGCGGGAGGGGTCGGCGCGGCGAGGTTCCTGAGGGGGCTCGTCGACGTCGTGCCGCCCGAGGACGTGACTGCCATCGTAAACGTGGGCGACGACGTGGACGTCCTCGGCCTCCGCGTGTCCCCGGACGTCGACATAGTGACCTACACGCTGGCCGGCATAGTCGATGAGTCCAAGGGATGGGGGGTCAGGGGGGACACCTTCAGGGCGCTCCTCCGCCTGAGGGACTACGGGGAGGACGTCTGGATGGCGCTCGGGGACGTCGACCTGGCCACGCACATCTTCAGGACGAACGCCCTATCCTCCGGCCGCGCGCTGAGCGAGGTCGCGGACGAGATAAGGAGGAGGCTGGGCGTAAGGTCCAGGATATTGCCGGTCACGGACGACCGCATCACGACGTTCGTGCGCCTCCTCGACGGGAGGTTCATCAGCTTCGAGGAGTACTACGTCAGGTACGCGTCGAGGCCGAGGATATCGGCCGTCACCTACAGGGGATGCTCGTCCGCGAGGCCGGCCCGGGGAGTCGTGGAGTCCATAGAGTCGGCGGACGCCGTCATAATAGCGCCGAGCAACCCGATAGCCAGCGTGATGCCGGTGCTGTGCGTCGAGGAGGTCGGAAGGGCGGTGAGGAGGCACGGGCGCAGGGTGGCCGTGACGCCGATAGTGGGCGGGCGCGCGATAAAGGGGCCCGCGGCGCGCATGATGTCGGACCTCGGGATCGAGGCGTCCCCGGTCGGCGTGGCGAAGCTCTACCGCGGGCTGGTGGACGCCATGGTCCTGGACGAGGTCGACAGGGGGCTCGCCGAAAGGGTCAGGTCGGAGGCCGGCGTGATACCCTTCGTCGCCAACACGATAATGGCGGACGCGCAGTCCAGGCGCGCCCTCGCGAGGGCCGTGGTGGAGGCCTCCAAGGCTATCTGAACATGTCCTTCTCCTCCGGCATGTTGAGGGAGCGCGATCCCTCCTCCGAACGCTCGTACGGGTAACCCCTTATCAGGACCACGGGGACCCCCCTGAGCTTGCCCATAGCCAGCTCGGCCGCGGAGGCCAGCTCGTCCACGTGCGCGATCCTGGTGACGCGCAGCTCCCTCCCGAAGCGATCGCGGAGCCCCCTGTAGTCCCTGAATGGCGCTATGCCGGATATCCCTATCGCGACGTCGACTTGCCCCTCCCTTATAGGGCGACCCATCGTGTCCGATATTATCACGGCCACGTCCTTCCCCGTCAGCCTCCTTATGCCCTCCCTGAGCGAGCGGGCCGATGCGTCGGGATCCCTGGGCAGGAGCAGCGCGTAGCCCTCCGGCACGTTGCTCCTGTCGACGCCCGAGTTGGCCGTCACTATCCCTGATAGGCTCTCCGTTATCAGTATGCCCCTGCGGTACCTGACTATTGCCCGCGACTCCCTCAGTATGACCTCGACCTCCTCCGGCGGCTTCCCCAGGGCCTCCGACAGGTTCCGGGCGAACTCGCTCGGGGTCACGTCAGAGAGGCGGACCAGCCTGCCCTCCGCCTTCGAGACGACCTTCTGCGCCACCACGACCACGTCGCGGTCGCGAATTCCTATCCCGCTCCTCTCCGCGGCCTCGACGATCAGCCTTGCCAGGTCGTCGCCGGGCCTTACCTCCGGGATTCCGGGCACCCCTATTACCTCTATCCTCAGCGCGCCCTCCTCCGACATCCGGACTCCGTGGATCGTCCTCCGAGATAAACCTGGGCGCCTACCTCTTGGGCGGCATCGGGAGGAAGGCGGAGATCCCTCCCTCCCCCTCGCCCTCCTCGCGCCTCCTCGAGTACGCGATTATGCTGACCTTGGACGCCACCCTCCTGGCTATCTCCATCAGCGCCTTCGCCGCCGGCGAGTCCTGGAAGTCCACCAGGAGCTCCCCCCTGTCCTCCGCCTCGCGCAGCCTGGGGTCTATGGGTATGGAGCCCAGGAACGGCACCTGCATGTTGCGGGCCACGACCTCCACGCTGCCCTTCCCGAAGAGGTCTATCTCCCTCCCGCAGTACGGGCAGACCAGGTAGCTCATGTTCTCTATCAGCCCTATTATGGGGACGTCGAGCTTCCTGAACATCGTGAGGGCCTTCAGCGCCACCTCTATCGAGGCCCTCTGAGGGGTCGTCACTATTATGGCGCCGGTGAGCTTCATGTTCTGGGCAACCGTGAGCGGGGCATCGCCCGTGCCGGGCGGCAGGTCCACTATCATGTAGTCCAGCTCGCCCCAGTCCACGTTCGTCAGGAACTCCTGTATCGCCTTCGTGACGAGCGCCCCCCTCCATATGACGGGGGTCCCCGGGGGCACGAGGAGCCCCACCGACATCACCTTTATGCCGGCGACCTCGGAAGGCTTCAGGAGGTTCTCCCCGACGACCTCGGGCGGCGTGTTCGCGCCTATCATGAGCGGTATGCTGGCACCGTATATGTCGGCGTCGAAGAGCCCAACCTTGGCGCCGCTCATGGCCAGCGCGACAGCGAGGTTGACCGCCACGGTGGACTTCCCTACGCCCCCCTTCCCGCTCCCCACCGCTATTATGTTCCTGATCTTGTACGTCGCCACGTTATCGGCCGGCGTGGTCCTGGGCACGTTGTAGGACACGTTGACCTCGACCCTGCGCACGCCCGACAGCGATTCAACGGCGCGCTTGGCCTGGGAGACCAGGGCCTCCTGCAGCGGGCAAGCCGGGGTCGTGAGCGTGAGCGTGAAGCTGACTGCCCCGTCCTCCACCTTCAGGTCCTTCACCCACCCGAGGGACACGACGTCCTTCCCGAGGTCGGGGTCCACGACCCTCCTGAGGGCGGCCAGCACCTCCTCCTCAGATACCACGCCCCCGTCATCGGAGGCCCAACGATAAATATTTCCTTGGACCCTCGGCCGCCGCACCCGCGGCGATGGGCTGAAGGCGTCGCGAGCCGCCGACGGGGAAACCTGGAAGCAGTAGCTGAGATGCGGCGCCACTTGGCCCAAAATATCGGGGATTAGGCGAGGAAGCCTGACGGCGCCGTCATCCGATGGCGGTGAGCCCGCCGTCCACGTAGATTATCTGCCCGGTTATGAAGTCGGATGCCTTGGACGCGAGGAACACGGCGACGCCCACTATGTCCTCCGGCACCGCTATGCGCCCCATCGGTATGCTCTCCAGGTACCTCTTTATGTGATCCGGTGCCGTGATCCCAGCGCCCATGCCGGTCTCGGTGGAGACGAGGGCCGGCGCTATCGCGTTGACCCTGACGCCGTAGGGCGCCCACTCGGCCGCCAGCTGCCTCGTCAGCATCGCGACCGCGCCCTTCGTGGACGAATACGCTATGTTGCCCGCCCACTTGGTGGCGCGGGAATCCCTAACTGAGGACATGTTGATTATCTTGCCATACCTCTTCTCGACCATCACCCTACCGAACTCCCTCGAGGTGAGCATGACGCTCCTCACGTTCACCGCGTACATGCGGTCCCAATCCCCAACCGGGAACTCGAGGGCCGGGTGCTTTATGTTGAGGCCCTGCGAGTTCACCAGTATGTCGACGGTGCCGTAGCTCGCCACTACCTGGTCCCTGGCCCTGATGACCTGGGCCTCGTCGGTGGCGTCGAACTGCATGGCAGCCACCTCGCGGCCGGTCCTCTCCTCTATCCTCTTGGCTATCTCCCTCGACTTCTCGAGGGGCCTGGTCCCCGTTATCACGACCTTGGCGCCGAAGGCGGACAGGCCCTCCGCTATGAACTTCCCTATGCCCCCAGTGCCCCCCACGACCACCGCCACCTTGTTGTCGAGCCTGAATATGTCGGAGATCGATGACATGGTGTACTCGGCCGCGCTCATCCCAATCACCTCACTTCTTCTCCACCATGGCCACGAGCCTAACCATCGAGGCGTCCCCGCCTATCCACCTTATCGGGAATGCGGCTATGAGCGCCCTCTTCCCGGTCACCTTGTCTATGTCGCCGCCGGCGTTCTCGATCCCCCATATGCCGTGCGTGTACAGTATCCTGTGGGCGGGCTCCCAGTAGGGGAAGTCCTCGCGCACGTCCCTCCCAGTCTTCCTCTTGTACAGGTCGGCCAGCCACTGCATTATCGGCTGGCTGCCCTGGCCGATGCTGCCCTGCACGAGCACGGTGGCGAGCGGGTGATCGGTGGCCTGGACGTCCTGGGCCAGCCCCTTTATCCTCTTCTTCAGCAGCCACTCAGCGCCCTCCTTGTACAGCCCGGGCGCGAACAGGTAGTACCTGGCCGCGTCCGAGAAGTACCTATGCCACCCCGTGTTTATCACGACTATGTCGCCTTCCTGTATCTCGGGCTTTGCCTTCTCCAGGTCCTCCGGCGTTATAACCTCCCACTCCTTCTTCGGTATGGAGACTATCACGCCCTCCCCTATGAAGCGGTCGAGCGGTATCTGATCTATGCTCGGGTATCCCTCCTCGACGTGGATGGGCGCGTCCATGTGCGTGGCCACGTGCATGGAGCTGCATATCCTGACCGTGCGCGCCCTGGCGAACGCGTGGTTGCGCACTATCGTGAACTCCGGAGCGCCGTTGGCGGACGGCCATATCACCGTCTGGGGGCCGAACGGCTGCGATAGGTCGTAGATCTCGACCTCGTGCCCCCAGAACTTCAGCGGCCTCGGCTTCACTATGTCCTCAGCCCTGCCCAGGTCCTTCTTGCTGAGGCCTCCGTGAAGGCTCCTCTCAAGTATGTCCGCCATCTCGGTCGCTAGATCCGCTAGGAATTGGGACGACATCGCGCGCCAGGTGCCATTATCTTTATTTTAAGCATTATTAAAAAAGGATCGCGCCTCCGAGCGCGATCAGGATTAAAGCGGTAGATCCGGCGGGCGTCGCCCTCGCAAAACGGAGCCATGTATCGAGCGCGCCTTTGGGATCAAGTATAAATACGTCTAATTTCCAGTAGTGAGCGGTATGAAGGTGGACGCGAGGAAGGTGCAGATGGTCGGCTACTCGACGCTCTCGGTATCGCTGCCGAAGGACTGGGTGAAGCAGATGGGGATAAAGCCGGGCGACATAGTCTCGATAATGAGGCTGGAGGACGGGTCGCTCAAGATAAAGCCGGGTCTGGTGAAGGAGGAGGGGGAGAAGATAGTCAAGACCGTTCACGTGGACTCCTGCGACGACCAGGGGCTCCTCGGGAGGATACTCATAGCCCTGTACCTGACCGGGGCCGACAACGTGACCCTGGTCAGCGAGCAGGGGTTCTCCAGCGAGAAGCTGGACGAGATAAAGTCGACCGTGGACAGGCTGAACGGCTTCAGCATCGTGGAGGAGACGCCGAACAAGGTGGTCGTCCAGAGCTTCATAGATCCGGCGAGCTCCCCGATATGGAGCCTGATGAGGAGGCTGCACTCGCTCACCGAGCGCATGCTGGACTCCATGGGGAAGGCTCTGAAGGAGAGGAACCCGGAGCCGCTCAGCGACGTAAGGGAGGCCGAGGAGGAGGCTGACAGGGTGTATTGGCTCTCCGTGAGGCAGCTGGTCCTCGCCAACATCAGGCCCGAGCTCCAGGACAAGCTGGGCGTGGAGAACCCGAAGCACATACCAGGCCACAGGATGGTGGTGAAGCTCCTGGAGAAGGTCGGCGACTTCCTGGAGGCCGCCTCCATGGACCTGGAGGCCATACTGCGCGACGGATCGAAGCTGAGCGACGCGGACCTCGGGCTGCTCCACAAGTACACCGAGCAGGCCCGCAGCATCTACGACGAGGCATTCGACAGCTGGGCCAACAAGAACCCGCTCAAGGCCAACCCCATAATAGATAACTCGAACGACCTGGAGCGCAGCCTGAGGAAGGGCGCCGTGGAGCTGAGCAACAAGTACGTGGGCCAGGACCCCAACCTCGCGCTCGCCATAAAGTCGTACGTCGACAACCTGGCCCAGGTGGTGAACTTCAGCGGCACGATAGCCGAGGCGGCGATAAACCACAGCGTCCTCGAGCCAGCCACCCTCAAGTGCAAGATCGAGTAGGATGGAAAGCTTATCCGGGCCTCCCCGACCGGCAGGACGTGGCCGAGGAGCTGGAGCTGCCCAGCGGCTTCACGCTGCTGGCGAGGGGGCCCGGAAGCGTTGAGGTAGTAGACGGCGAGGTCGAGGTATTCGGAGCAAGGCTGAGAAGGGGCGCTAGCCTGAGGGTGCCCGAGGGCAGGGTCATCCCCCTGGAGGCGCTCTCCGACAGCTTCCTCAGGAGCGATGCCGCATCAACGGAGGTCGTCAAGGGCTCCACGATCCCCGAGTCCTGGAGGGAGCTGGCCGAGGCGGCGCTGGACGCGGGGAGGGTGATGGTCATAGGGGCGACGGACACCGGGAAGAGCAGCCTGATACTTTACATCGCGAACCGCGCCCTGGCGGCGGGCAGGCGCCCGGCGATAGTGGACGCGGACGTGGGCCAGACGGACGTCGGGCCCCCCGGCACGATAGGGCTCGCCTTCCCGAGGGAGCAGTCCCCGACGTACTTCGGGCTCGAGCTCGCGGACGCGTACTTCGTCGGGGACAAGAGCCCCGCGGGCCACCTCCTGCCCATGGTCGTGGGGTCGAAGATCATGGCCGACGAGGCTCGGGACGCGGGCGCCAGGCCGATCCTCGTGAACACGACGGGGTTCGTGGAGGGCAGCGTCGGATGGGCGCTCAAGACGCACAAGGTGGAGGCCCTGATGCCGGACCTGCTGATAGCCCTGGAGAGGGGGTACGAGCTCGAGCACATACTCAGGTCGATACCCAGGGGCATACGCGTCAGGCGCCTGCCGCCGCCCGGCGCGGCCCCGAAGGGGCGCCCGGAGAGGGCCAGGTACAGGCTCACGTCCCTCTCTTCCCTCGCGCCCAGGAGGACGGAGCTCGACGTGGACTTAAAGGGCGTGAGGATAGTCAACGCCAGGAGCCTCCTGCTCCAGGACGACGGAGAGCTCAGGAGGAGGCTGGAGGCGGCGACCGGCCTCAGGCCGGAGCTCGTGGGCGTATCGGGCGAGGAGGCCGTCGCGGTGTTCCGCGGAAGGCTGGACCAACAGGCCTACGGATACGCGATGGCCGTCCTGAGCGGGGCCGGGGAGCCCAGGATCGTCACCCTCGACAGGCTCGAGGGGCTCTACCTCGGGCTCCTGGACGAGCGCGACAGGTTCCTGGGGGTAGGGAGGCTCCTGAGCCTGGAGCCGCGCCAGGGAAGGCTCAGGTGCGAGGCGGTCCTGAGCTCAAAGGGGGAGGTCGGGGGAGTCGTCTTCGGCTACCTCCTGCTGGACGAGGAGTGGCAGGAGGTGGGCTCCATCAGGCCCGGCTATCTCTGAGGCGCCTCAGGGCCATCTCCAGGTAGGTCTCCTCGACGGGGCTCCACCTGAGCCCGAGGGAGCGGGCGACCGACTCCACGTACTGGGCGCCGAGCGATTCGTCCTCAGCCTCTATCTCCAGGAAGTGGCCGAGCCCCTCAACGTCGTCGACCGACACGATGGCGCGGCCGAGCCTGTAGTAGGACCTGCGCTTCCTTATCGTGGCGACAGGCTCGAACCCCAGGCTCCTCAGGAGCTCCGCGGCGGAGGCCGGGTCCTCGACCTTCACCGTGATCTCCGCCCTGGACTTCACCTCCCCGCCCCCGCGCGGCCCCTTGTACGTCAGCTCGGCGCCCTGGGGGGAGACGCGGATCCTCAGGGCCTCGTCCGTGGACCCGAAGTCCCTGCAGGGGTGCGAGTAGTAGGTGTCCTCCTCCTGCGTCGAGCGCAGGAGCTGGGCCCCCGCGCGCTCGAGCTCCCTCAGGAGGGCCGCGGGGTCCTCGAGGCGGAGCTTTACCTCTATCTCCTCGCGCACGCCGCCGGAGGGGGCTTCGCCTTAAAAACGGTTCCAGCCGAAGCAGGACGTGCCTCGCCCCCTCGGCGTGTGGACGTTCAGGAGGCTGGCGGAGGGCCTCCTCAGGCGCATTGCGAGGGGCGAGTACTCCTACGACGCGGCGTTCAAGGGCTACGAGAGGGAGGAGGCTCTGGATCCCGCGATCAGGTGGACGGCCTACCTGGCGGGGAGGGACTTCATATCGAGGTACTACACGCTTGCGCGCGCGGCCGACGCCATCTACGGGGGACGCCCGGACGCGAGGACCCTCGCTGACCTTTGGATCTACTACTTCGGGGGAGGATACCTGGAGGAGGGCGAGAGGAAGAGGTACTCGAAGAAGATAGCCCGCAGCAGCCCGCGCGGCAGGCTGCCGGACCTGGACGAGATTGCCGACAGCATGGACGAGGTCTCGAGGATAGCCTTCAGGACCTCCTACCCCAGGTGGCTGGTTGCCGACCTCCTGCGCGCGATGGGCCCCGAGGCGGAGGCGATGCTTTCGGCCCTCAACGAGCCCCATAGGTGGCTGCGCGTGAACCTGGGCATGACCGACGTCGACTCCGCGGTCGAGGCGCTGCGCGCGGAGGGCGTCGAGGTGGAGCGCCACAGGAAGCTGGACTACATGTTGCTGGTCCTGAACTACGAGGGGCCGCTCTCCAGGCTCAAGGCAGTCTCCGCCGGATACGTGGTCCCCCAGGACGTTGGGTCGGCGCTAGTGGCCGAGGAGGTAGAGGAGGGCGAGGGGGTGGTCCTCGACGCGTGCTCGGCTCCCGGCGGGAAGGCAGCGATCCTCCTGATGCGCAGGTCCTACTCGCTTGTGGGCTGCGACGTATCCATCAGGAGGATAAGGGACGAGGCAAGGCTCCTGAGGTCCTGGGGGCTGGGCGGGCATAGGTACGAGCTCGTGGCTTGCGATGCCCGCCTCCTCCAGCGCAGGAGGTTCGACGCGTCCATCCTGGACGCCCCCTGCACGAACAGCGGCGACGCGGGGAGGAACCCCGGCGTTAAGCTGATGCTGGAGAACAAGGGGGTGGTCCGCCGCTACGCGAGGCTCCAGAGGAAGCTGCTTGAGGGGGTCCTCAGGGTCACGAGGGGGACGGTGGTCTACTCCACATGCTCCGTGCTCCCTGAGGAGGGCGAGCTCGTGGTCAGGGACATGGAGCTGGAGGGCTCGAGGATAGGCCTCCCGAAGGGATACATGGGGATAGGGAACAGGGTCTACCCGCACGTGGAGCGCTCGGGCGGATTCTTCGTCTCGCGCGTGGTCGGCCGACCGCAAACCGCTTAAGGCCCAGGCGGCCCGGACCCGCGTGGCAAAGCTGCTCGTGAGGCATGGCACGATCCTCACGATGGAAGGCAGGAGGTTCCTGAGGGACGGGTACGTCCTGGTGGAGGACGGCCTCATCAGCTCTGTCGGCGGCTCCTGCGAGATCCCCCCTGGGGCCTCGGACGACGCTGTTCTGGACGCGCGGGGGGCCGTGGTGATGCCGGGGCTCGTGAACGCGCACTCGCACGCGCAGGAGTACGCCCTCAGGGACCTGGAGGAGCGCCCCGGGGAAGGCCTGGAAACGCTCCTGAGGGCGCTCTACCGGAGGATGAGCCCTGACCTGGAGGAGGACGTCGTCAGGGAGTTCCTTCTGGACTCGCTCAGCTGCGGGGTCACCACGGTGGCCACGGCGGCGCTCGACGTCGAGGCGGTCGCGAGGGCGGCGGAATCGGTCGGGGTCCGCGTGGCGACCGGCCCCCTGGCCGGCCGCGCCGGGAGGGGGCTGGGGTCGGAGATCTCCCGCCTCGAGGGCCTCGCGGCCTCAAGCCGCGGGCGCGTGCTGCCGCTCGTCTTCTCTGAGGCGGGGATCCCGGAGGACCTGCCGAGGGATTCCGGGCTGAGGGTGGTCGTGCACATGGGGTCGGGGAGCGACCTCAGGTCCATCCTGAGCTCCGGGCTCGAGCCGCGGAGGATCCTTGCCGTGTACGATCCTGAGGCCCCCGGCGACGCGCTCGCCGAGGCCGCGGGGCGCGGCATGGGCTTCGTCGTGTGTCCCCGCGCCGCCATGCGCTCGGGCGCCGACGTTGGCAGGTTCCCGCTGCCGGAGCTCTCCAGGCTTGGCGCCCGCGTGGCCGTCGGATGCGGGGCGGCGCTCGACCCGGACGCCGACCTCCTCAGGGCGGCCGGGGAGCTGGCGCGTGTCCTCCAGGGCTCCAGGCGCGGAGGCGGCGACGCCTGGTGGGCCCTCTCGCTCGTGACGTCGTCGGCGGCGGACGCCCTGGGCGAGGCGTCCATCGGCAGGATAAGGCCCGGCGCGCGCGGAGACCTAGTCATCCTGGACCCGCGCGCCAGGGGGGGCGGCCCCGTTGGGGGTGACCCCCACGTGTACGCGGCCCACAGGGGGGGTTGCCAGGACGTCCTGGCGGTCGTGGTCGACGGCGAGGTCAGGTGGAAGAGGCCAAGGGATAAATACGAAGGGGGGATGGAGGGCGCGTGAGCGAGCGCGTAAGCTACGAGGAGTTCGCGCGCCTCGACATCCGCGTCTGCAGGGTCGTCGAAGCGGAGAGGATCGCCGGCAGGGACAGGCTGATGAAGCTCGTCGTGGACGTGGGCGGCGAGCTCAGGACCGTGGTCGCGGGCGGGGCCGAGTACTATGCCCCGGAGCAGCTCAAGGGGAAGCTCATGGTGATAGTGGCCAACCTGAGGCCCAGGACGATAGCCGGCGTGGAGTCCAACGGCATGCTGCTGGCAGCGGACGTCGGAGGAAGGCCCGTGTGGCTGACCGTGCAGGAGGAGGTGCCGCCGGGGACCAAGGTCAGGTGATGATCCTCGGGCGGGGTCGCGCTGTCATGGGCTCCGAAACGTTAATTAGAAGGGCGGCCCGCACATGCTCGAGCGTTGAGCAAAGGGAGAGTAATGCCGGTTGAGCGGGGAAAGGCCTGAGGACACAAACAGCCTGGAGAGCTCAATACATGACATGGAGAAGGTCGACGAGTACAGGGATCCCATCGAGGAGGAGTCGAAGATCTACCGCTGCAGGGCATGCGGCGCGGTCTTCTCGAGCCGCAAGGAGCTGGAGATGCACTGGAACAAGGCCCACGCTTCTTGGAGGAGGAAGAAGAGGAAGCGCTAGCGGCGCAGGACCGACTCCAGCCTGTCCATTGCCTCCCTCAGGTTCTCCATGCTGTTCGCGTAGGATATCCTGACGTTCCTCGAGAAGCCGCCGAAGGGCTTGCCGTCCGTCATGCTCACCCCGGCCTCGAGCGCCTTCTCAACGAAGGAGGTGGAGTCGGGCTCGGACTCCGGGAGCGTCGGGAAAACGTAGAATGCGCCGCTCGGAGGCTCCAGCCCGAAGCCCATGGACCTGAGCCTGGAGACCACGAAGTCCCTGCGGCGCCTGAACTCCTCTATCATGGGCCTGGCGAGCCTGTCGGCCTGGGGCAGGAGCTCCGCCGCGGCCTTCTGGGCGAACGCCGGGGCGCACGTGGCCGAGTGCTGCTGGAGCTTCGTGGCCGCGTCGACTATCTGCTTGGGCCCGGCGAGGTAGCCCAGCCTCCAGCCGGTCATGGCGAACGTCTTGCTGAAGCCGTTCACTATCACGACGACCTCCTCCCCGCCCGGGATGCTCGCGGGGCTGACGTGGACGGCGTCGTAGATTATCTTCTCGTATATCTCGTCGGACACTATTATCACCTTCCTCCTAAGCGCCAGCTTGACGAGCTCCTCCAGGCTGTCCCTCGGGAAGACCGCGCCCGAGGGGTTGTTCGGGCTGTTTATGATTATCATCTTCGTGCGGTCGCCTATCAGCCTGCCTATGGCGTCGACGTTCAGCCCGTAGCCGTCGGACGGAGGCGCCTCCTTAACCACCCCTCCGGCGACCGTCGCCATCTCCCAGTAGCTCGGCCACGCGGGGGTCGCGATTATCACCTCGTCCCCCTCGTCCAGGAGGGCCATGAAAAGGTAGAAGAGCGCCTGCTTGGCGCCGGGCGTCACGAGTATCTGGTCCGGGGGCACCTCCACGCCGTTGTCCCTGCGGAGCTTCTCCGATATGGCCCTCCTGAGCTCCGGTATCCCCTTGCTGGGCGTGTAGTGCGTGTAGCCCTCCAGCATGGCCCTGTAGGCGGCGTCGACGACCTCCCTGGGGGTCGGGAAGTCGGGCTCCCCCACGTCAAGGGATATCACCTTGACGCCGCGGGCCTCGAGCTCCTTCGCCCTCTCCATCATCTTGAGCGTGGCCGACTCCTTAAGGCGCGTGACCCTCGTGGAAAGCAAGCCGCGAGCGCTCAGGGAGCCCCTCAAATAAACTGAGCGCCTACAGGCGGCCGTGGCTCAGGACCCTGGCCGCGGTTATCACCGGATGCCACACCGGGGAGGTGGGCGGCGAGTAGCTGAGGTCCGAGAAGAAGACGTCGTCTATCGTCATCCCCCTCTCCACGATGACGGCCATCAGGTCCAGGTAGCCTGCTACGACCTTGTCCCTGCTGACTATCTGGCCGCCCAGGATCCTCCCGCTTCCCCTCTCCGCGATCAGCTTCACGTGGACGTCCTCGTAGCGCGCGTAGTACTCCGCGGCGCTCCTGGTCTTTATCAGCTTGGCCTCCACGCTGAAGCCCTCCCTGCCCGCCTGCTCCTCGCTGAGGCCCGTCCTCCCCACGTAGTACCCGAAGACCTTCGTGATCGCGGTCCCGACGACCCCGGGGAACCTGAGGCTCCTGGGCGAGACGCTGTTCGCCCCGGCCACCTGTCCCATCTTGTTGGCGGGAGGCGCCAGGGGTATCCAGGTCCTCCTTCCGGTCACCAGGTGGGTGGTCTCCACGAGGTCCCCGGCAGCGTAGACGTCGGGCTCGCTCGTCTCCATGTACTCGTTCACGTAGACGGCGCCCGTCTCGCCGATCCTGAGCCCCGCTGACTCGGCGAGCTCGGAGTCGGGCCTCACCCCCACGGCCAGGACCACCGCATCGACGGGGTAGCTCCCGCCCTCCGTGACCACACGCTCCACCGACCCGCGGCCCTCTATGCGGACGAGGGGCTCCGATAGGTGGAGCTCCACGCCGTTCGCGCGGAGCTCCCCGTGTATTATCTCCGCGACGTCCCCGTCCACGGTGGTCGGGAGGACGTGCCCCATCGCCTCGAAGAGCAGGACGCGCTTCCCCAGGGACCTCGCTGCCTCGGCCATCTCGAGCCCTATGTAGCCCCCTCCCACCACCGCGACTGTGCCCGCGGCGCTCAGCCCCTCCTTAAGCTCGCGGGCACCGTCGGGCAGCCTGACGGTGAAGACGCCCTTCAGGTCCACGCCCTCTATGGGGGGAACCGCGGGCCTGGCCCCGGTCGCGAGTATCAGGCGATCCCATGCGTAGCGCCTGGTGGAGCCCCCCTCCAGGACCTCGATGGTCCTGGAGCCCAGGTCGACCTTGGTGACCCTGGCCCCCACATGCACGTTCACGTTGCGGCTCCTCGAGAACTCGGAGGGCGAGTAAGTCTTCAGCATCCCCGGGTCCCCGACCACGCCCCCCACGTAGTACGGTATGCCGCACGGCGCGTGGGTTATCATCGTGCCGGCCTCGAACATGTGTATCTCGGCGTCCTGGCTCCACTTCCTGGCCCTGGCGGCGGCGGACGCGCCGGCGGCCCCTCCGCCGACTATCAGTATCCTCAGCGCCATCCCGGGGCGGATCTGATGCACCTTATTTAAGCTGAGCGTGAAAGCTCTATCATCGCCCTCACGAGGCTGAGGGCGTCGGGCTCCAGCCCGAAGCGGCTGCTCATGGACCTGAACCTCCTTGCAAGGCGAAGTAGCTTGAGCGCCGCGCGGAAGTACCTGCGCTCCTGTAGGAGGTCCACTAGGAAGGCCTCCGCCACCTCGTCGTGAAGCCTGAACCTCTCCCTCATCGCGCGCTCGAATGAATCCAGCGTTCCTGACTCCAGCGCCGACCTCAGGACCTCCGCGCTCTGGAGGCTCGGCACTATCCCCTCCCCGGTCGCGGGGAAGACCACGCCGGCGGCCTCCCCGACGGCCACCACGTTCCCCGCGCGCAGGGGGGCGGACATCCCGGGGCTGGAGAGGCGGACCGGGCGCCCGACCCTCCTGATGACCTCGTCCGGGGGATGCCTGCCCAGGAAGTCCGAGAGCCTCTCCAGGTGGGAGTGCCTGAGGTCGCCGGAGCCCACGTGCGCCATGTTCCTGGACAGCGGGAAGAACCACGTGTAGCCGGTGAGGCCGGGGTGGACCTCCGCGTAGAAGTCGTCGAAGGGCATCTCCCTGTAGCGCACCATGTACTCGACGGTGGGTATCGCGAACTCGCGCGCCGGCCTGCCCACGAGCTCCCTGTGGAACCCGGTCGCGTCGACCACCAGGTCGTAGCCCTCCGGGATCGATCCCCTGCGGACGCGGACCCCGTAGCGGACGTCCCCGCCGCGCCTGAGGTCGGAGAGGAACCTCTCCTTGTCGAACGTGAGGAGGCCCGTGATCCTTATCTCGAGCGTCCTCCTCCCGAAGGCCATCGTGAAGTACCTGCCCTCGTGGAGCACGTACTCGTCGAACGAGAGCCCCGCCGCCCTGGAGAACTCCCTCATGGGGTCCCTCGGGGCCCCCCAGGCGCAGGCGGCAACGTACTTCCCCTCCTCCTGGGACTCAAATGCCACCACGTCGTGCGAGCTCGAGAGGGTCCTGACGAGGTAGGAGCCCGCGACCCCGGCGCCCACTATCGCTATCCTCAACGCCCAGGGGGAGCCTTGAAACGATATTAAGCGATGCCTCGGAACTGGGCACGTGAGCTTCGGCGAGCTTTGCTCCGTCCTTGAGAGGTCCGGCTCCACGACGAGCAGGCTCGCCAAGGTCGCCATAATCTCGGAGTACCTGAGGAGGCTGGGGTGCGAGGACCTGAGGATCGCCGTGAGGTTCCTCGCCGGCGACGCCTACCCAAGGGGGTCCGGGCTGGACGCGGGGGTTGGCTACAGCGCGCTGATGGAGGCGCTGGAGCGCGCGACGGGCCTTCCGAAGGAGCGCCTCCTCGAGCTCTACAGGCCCCGCGGGGACCTGGGCGAGACCGCCCAGGAGGCGCTATCGCTCGCCGGGCGCGCCCAGGCCCAGCTGCTCCCCCCTTCCCCGCTTAGCCTGAGGGACGTGGAGGAGGAGTTCCTGCGCATAGCCAGGATAACGGGCGAGGGCTCCTACCAGAGGAAGATCTCAAGGCTCGTTGGGCTCCTGACCTCCTGCAGCCCCCTCGAGGCCAAGTACCTGGTGAAGCTGCTCCTCGGGGAGCTCAGGACCGGGGCCGTCGAGGGCGTCGTCGAGCAGGCGGTTGCCGAGGCCTTCGGCGCGGACCCGGAGGAGGTGAGGCGGGCGAGGCTGCTCACGGGGAGCCTGGAGGAGGCGGCGTGCCTTGCGAAGGAGGGGAGGCTGGGCGAGGCCCGCCTGACCCCCCTCAGGCCGCTCGAGTTCATGCTGGCGGAGGCCCTGGCCGGCCCCCAGGAGGCCTTCGAGAGGTATCAGGGAAGGAGGCTCGTGGCGGAGTACAAGTACGACGGCATAAGGGCGCAGCTCCACGCGGTGGGCGGCGAGATAAGGATATTCTCGAGGAGGCTCGAGGACGTGACGGAGAGCTTCCCGGAGGTGGTGAGGTCCGCCGAGGGGCTGAACGTCGTGCTGGACGGCGAGATAGTAGCGATGAGGGACGGTAGGCCCCTCCCCTTCAGGGACCTGCAGAGGAGGCTGAGGAGGAAGAGGCCGGAGGAGCTCGCGGAGGAGATCCCCGTGAGGTACATCGCGTACGACGTGCTATACGCCGACGGCAGGTCCCTGATAGACCTCCCCCTCATGAGGAGGAAGGAGGAGCTGTCGAGGATAATAGGGGATGGGCGCGGGGTCATCCAGGCCGCGCCCTGGTGGCTCGTCGGAAGCGCGGAGGAGGTTGAGGCGCTCTTCCGCAGGAGCAGGGAGGAGGGGCACGAGGGGCTCATGCTGAAGGACCCCGACTCCTCCTACGAGCTCGGGAAGAGGGGATGGAGGTGGATGAAGCTCAAGGAGGAGCTGGACACCGTCGACGCGGTGGTCGTGGGGGCCGAGTACGGCCACGGCAAGAGGGCCGGGCTCCTCTCGGACGTTATCTTCGCCGTCTGGGACGGGGATGAGCTCAAGGTCGTCGGGAAGGCCTACACGGGCCTGACGGACAGGGAGATAGAGTGGATGACGTCCAGGCTGAAGGAGCTGGCCGTCAGGGAGGAGGGGCTGAGGGTCTGGGTGAGGCCAGAGATAGTCGTGGAGGTGGCATTCGACCTTGTGCAGGAAAGCGACAGACACGAGGGAGGGTTCGCCTTCAGGTTCCCCAGGATAAAGTCCATCAGGACTGACAAGAGGCCCGAGGACGCGGACAACATCGAGAAGCTGAGGCGCCTGGCGGAGATATCCAGGAGCAGGGCCCTCCAGGGGCAAAGGTGATATCTGATCCCCGAGGACGCGCGGCGTGGCGCGGAGCGCCTGGGCCGGGGACGACGCCGGCAGCATGTACATGATAGAGTCGCGCGAGGGCCGCCTGCTCGTGTACGGCCCGGTTCCCAGCTCCGCGGCCCACCTGCCCGAGCTCTCCCTCGTCATCTACGCCGCGGTGGCCTTCGGGGGGATAGCGCTGGGGCTCGCCTACTTGGCTCTGGCGGCCATGGCGGCGGCAGTGGTCGGCGTCCCGCTGCTCTCCGTCATCGTGAAGGCGCGCTACGCGAGGGAGGGGAGGAGCGCCGTCCTGGCGTCCTCGGAGCGCGTCGAGGGGGGGCTCCTCAGGCTCAGCCTGCTCGTGGAGGGGAAGGGGGAGCTGGTGCTTTACGCCCGCGAGAAGGACCTTAGGAGGCTCCAAGACATAAATATCTCCTTGCCCGCGCGGGAGGCGTATGATGGACCTCGCTGACAGGAAGTTCTGGATAGCTAAGGAGGAGGAGATAAAGGGCGGCGAGGTCACCGATCAGTACTTCCTGAACGTGGAGAAGGCCCTGAGGGAGGCAGGGAGGAACCCAATGGTCACGGTCGAGGTCTACACGAGGAAGCTCCCCTACCAGGACGAGTGGGGCGTGGTGGCCGGGATATACGAGGTGGCGAAGCTCCTGGAGGGCCTCCCGATCGACGCGTGGGCCATGGAGGAGGGCGAGATATTCCAGACCGCCAGCAGGACGGCCGCCTACGAGCCGGTCCTGCGCATAAGGGGGAGGTACGCGGACTTCGCGCGGTACGAGACGGCGATACTGGGGTTCCTCTGCTCAGCGTCCGGCATAGCGACGAAGGCCGCCAGGCTAAGGCTCCTGGCTGGCCGCGACAAGATACTGCTGAGCTTCGGGACGAGGCGCGCCCACCCGGCCCTTGCCCCCTTAATAGAGCGCTGCGCCTACATGGCCGGGTTCGACGGGTTCTCGAACACCGTGGCCTCCAAGCTCCTCGGCGTCAGGGCCTCGGGCACGATGCCCCACAGCTTCATACTGTGCTTCGACGACCAGAGGGAGGCCTGGAGGGCATTCGACCGCGCCCTGCCGCCCGACGCCCCCAGGATAGCGCTCGTGGACACCCTGTTCGACGAGAAGACTGAGTCGATAATGGCCCTGGAGACGCTTGGCGACAGGCTCTACGGCGTCAGGCTCGACACACCCTCCAGCAGGAGGGGCGAGTGGAGGAAGATAATAGAGGAGGTCAGGTGGGAGCTCAACATAAGGGGCGGGAGGCACGTGAAGATATTCGTGTCTGGGGGGATAGACGAGGAGGAGGTCTCCGAGCTCGCCGACGTCGTGGACGGCTTCGGCATAGGCACGAGCGTCTCGGACGCCCCCTCCATCGACTTCAACATGAAGGTCGTGGAGGTCGAGGGGCCGGACGGGAAGCTCAGGCCGAGGTCCAAGCGCGGCGACCTGTCGGGGGCCAAGGACGTGTTCCGCAACCCGTCCACGATGCACGACTACATAGCGCCCTTGGGCTGGAGGCCGCCCGAGGGCTATGAGGGCCTCCTGAAGCCGCTGATCGAGAACGGGAGGATAGTGAGGGAGCCGAAGAGCCTGAGCGAGATAAGGGAGGGGCTGCTGGCCAAGCTGGACCTCATAAGGTCCAGGAGGCCGAGCGTGACCCTCGTCAGCTAGGCCTCCTCCGCCTCTAGGACGGAGGCAAGGGAGCCGAGGTTCCCCAGGTAGTAGCCGTCCAGCGTGTAGACCTCGGCGCGGGACGCCCCCTCGAGCACCGCCCTGGCCACGGGCCCCTTCGGCTCAGCGCCCGAGGGGGAGGATCCGCCGAGGAGCTCGTTGAAGGCCGGGACCACGAGCAGCTCCCTAAGGCCCCCGCACCCCGCGCACCTGATCCAGACGGGATACGCGGATCCGGGGCCGGCCCTCACGTAGAAGTGCGCGTGCCCGACGACCACCGTGTCGGCGTCCGAGATCTGGTCAAGCCTCGCGTGGCCGTGCGCCAGCCCCACCCTCCTCCCCGCGGCCTCGACCACTATCCCGGAGGGGCTCGCCAGCTTTATGGGGCCCAGTGCCATCGAGGAGAGCCCCGCGTCGTGGTTCCCCGGGACTATCACTATCTCCTCGAACTCCGGGATAAGCGCGGAGAACAGCTCGTGGAGCTCGCGGAGCTCGTAGGGGCTCAGGCCCGTCACCGTGTGCTTCACGTCCCCCAGGAGGACGAGCCTCCTGGCCCCTGTCCCCCTCGCTATCGATATTATGCGGCGGGCGAGCCTCGGGGTCTGCGGCGGCAGGAACACCCCGTTCCTCCGGAGCTCCTCCTCCAGCCCCACGTGGAGGTCGGAGACGACTAGTATCCTTGGGTCCCCCTCCAGGATCAGGGCCGGGTGGCCAGGGACGAACCTCCAGTGCCTCACGGTGGGCCTCGGCGCGCGCCTGATTAAACGCGTAGCGCGGATGTCGCAAAAGCTTGATCCCTTGGATCAGCGCGCGCAGCGCGTTGGCCAGGGAGCTGAACGTAGTCCGCAAGAGGGGAGGGCCCGGCTCCGTGAAGGTTGGGCTTATCTACCCATCGACGTACGAGGCCTCCCTGGCCAGCCTGGCCTACCAGGCCATGTATTACTACATAAACTCGCTCCCGGACTTCGTGGCCGAGCGCTTCGTCCACGAGCGCGGCCCCCTGGGCCTCGACCTGGGATCCAGGATGAGCTCGATGGACGTCCTGGTGGCGAGCGTCCACTACGAGCTGGACTACGCGAACCTTGTCGAGATGCTCGAGGCGGCCGGCGTCGAGCCGCTCAGGGATAGGAGGAGGTCCAGGCCCCCACTATTAGTGGGGGGACCCCCGGCGGCGGCCAACCCGGCGCCCCTCTCGGACATAGCGGACGTCGTGGTCGTGGGGGACGCGGAGCCCCTGCTCCCCAGGCTCCTGGAGGCGGCCGCCTCGTCCCCCGAGCGCTTGGCGGACGAGCTGGCCGGCCGCGACGGCTTCTTCTCAGCGGGGGTCGAGCGCGTCCGCCTGGTGCGCGCGGATCGGCTGCCCCTGGAGTTCCACCCGATAGCGCAGATCCAGCCCGAGGGCCCTGAAGCGCCCTGGGGGAGGAGCCTCATCGTGGAGTCCAGCAGGGGCTGCTCCAGGCTCTGCAAGTTCTGCATGGAGGGCAACCTGTACTTCCCCGCCGTGCACAGGCCCCTCGACCAGGTGAGGACGATAGTCGAGCGCGGCCTCCCCGAGAACCGCACGAACCGCGTGACCTTCTACAGCCTCTCGTTCTTCGATCACCCGGACGCGGACGCCATCCTGGAGCTCCTGCTGGACGTGGGGGCCCAGGCGTCCCTGCCCTCGATGAGGCTCGACTCGCTGGACGAGCGCAGGCTGGAGGCCATCTCGAGGCTGGGACAGCGCACGCTGACAATCGCCCCGGAGTCGGGGTCCTGCCCCCTCAGGAGGGCCCTGGGGAAGCCATGGGGAAGGGATGACCTCCTGAGGGTCGCGAGGGCAGCGGAGTCCGCCGGCTTCGAGGCCCTCAAGCTGTACTACATGATAGGGCTGCCCGGCGAGGGCGAGGGCTCAGCCTCGCTGATAGCGGACGAGGTTATGGCCATCAGGAAGGGGACCCGCCTCAGGCTCTCCCTGAGCGTCACGCCCTTCATGCCCAAGCCCCACACGCCGCTCCAGTGGTCGGGGATGGAGGACCCATCGTCGCTGGCGTCGAAGGCGCGCGCCCTCGCCTCGGCCCTGAGGCCAGAGGGGATCAGGGTCGACTTCTACAGCGAGAGGCTTGCCATGGCCCAGGTGGCCATAGCCAGGGGAGGGCGCGAGATGTCGTGTCCAATCCTCAGGAGGGCAAGGGGGCGCTCGTGGGAGCGCGCCTTCTCCGAGTGCGGGATGGACCTCCTCAGGCTCTCGGGGCCCCTGGATAGGGAGGCCCACCTACCCTGGTCGGTCGTCGCGGCCCAGCCGCCCGAGAGGCTGGCGAAGCTCGCCGACGCCTACTGGGCCGAGCTAAGGGGGGCGAGCGGCGCTAGCTGATGTAGTCCATGCGGCCAGGGCGGGCCTCGCGCGAGGACTCCTCCCTCCTCGACAGCTCCTCGAGCATCTCCTTTATCGCCTTCTCCGCCTCGGCCGCCAGCGCGTCGAGCCTCGAGTAGTCGACCTCTATCCCTGAGAGCTTGGCGAAGGACTTGAGGACCTCCTTGGAGCTCAGGGCGTCGACGTAGTAGCCGGCGGTCTCCCCCAGAAGGCAGATCCCGTCCATCCCCTTGAGCGAAGCCATCGCGAAGATGAGCCCGTTCATCCCGTTTATCTCGCCGCCGTCCATGGTCATGACCCCTGCCATCCTGAGCCTCTCGAGCAGCTCGGGGCGCGTGGCCGTCCCGTGCACGCGCCTCTCCGTCGGCTCCCTCCCCAATATGTAGGCTGCTAGGGAGTAGACCTCCCTGACCCCGGCCTCCTTGGCTATCTCCAGGGCGCTGTCCACGACCTCGTAGCTGGCCTCCGAGCTGTCGAGCTGGGAGGGGCCCGTGAACAGCAGGACAGAGGTGCCGCCGGCCCTGGCGTGATATATCTGGAAGCGCGGCATGTAGGCGACGCCGTCGCTCTGTATGTACACCTGGGGAGGGAACGCGGGGCTGTAGATCTCGGCCACTGGGTCCGCGCGCAGCTCCAATATCAGGTGATCCACCGCGAGCTTCCCGACCTGGCCAGCGCCGGGCACGGCCCCCACAAGCAGGTCCGCCTTGGGCACCTCCTTCAGCTTCCGCACGATCGCGTACACGCCGCACATTGCCGGGCCCCATTAATAAGTCAAGTCCCGGCCTCCTCGAGTAGGCCCGGGAGCTCCCCGAACGCGAAGTCCATGAGCTCCTGCTCGGTCGCGCGGCCGAACGCAGTTATCACGGAGTTCCTGGTGACCCCCACCGTCAGCCCGTTCCTCGAGGGGAGGGTGACCACGACGTACCATATCTTCCCGTGGGCCAGGTACTCGTGGTAGAGGGCGGAGTCCCTCAGCGATTCCCCGTAGAGGGCCAGGACGTCCACGTTCGGCAGGTCCACCTGGTCGAAGTATATCACGCTGGCCCCCTCCATCGCCCCCTCGAAGTACTCCCTGAACTTCGACGGGTCGAGGCGGGCCTCGACTATCCCCCCGGGCCCCCCGTATATTATGCGCGATAGGTCGGATGCCACCTCGTTCGCGACGCGCTTCTTCGCCATGACCAGGAGGAGCTGAGGGCCCCCCTCCAGCCTCGCGTGGAACGGGACCTCCACCGTCCTGACGGTCTTCACGACCTCGCCGTGCCTCTTGAAGACGAGGGGCCTGTCCTTCATCAGGAGGGCCGAGAGGAACCCGGAGGAGTACTCGACGTCCCTTATCTCCTCCACGAGGACCTGGCCTGTCCTCACGTCCTCGCGCTCCAGCCTGAAATCGCGGAGCTTCTGGACGACGACCTCCGGCCTGACCGCCGTCCTGAACCTGAAGAGCTTTGCGGCCAGGGCCACGCGCCGTCGACATCCTCCCCTTATTTAAGCGCGCGCCCGGGCCTGAAGGGCTCCAGCGCCGGATCCCTCCTTCCCTCGGCTATCTCGGCCGCCGCCCTGGAGGCCATAGCCGGCCCCACGCTGAAGCCGTAGTTCCCGAACCCGTACGCGTAGTACACGTTCTCGTACATCGGGCTCCAGCCGACGACGGGCAGCATGTCCGGCGTGTAGTCCAGGTAGGCGCCCCAGTGCCTCAGGACGTTGAGGTACGTGAAGCTCGGGAACAGCTTCACAGTTATCGTCGCCATGCGCTCCATGACGCGGAGGCTCTCCTCGACGCTCAGCGTCGGGTTGTCCACCCCCATGTCGTATATCGCCATGACGAACTCGTTCCTCATCGTCTGGGTGAACCTGTAGCCCTTGCGGTCCACCGTCACCACGGGCCTGAAGGCGTACTTGTACGGCTCGGTCACCGCGGCCCCTCCAAGCGCCGCCCTCACGGGGATCGGCCGGTCCCCGAGCTTGGATATCAGCTGGGGGCTCTCGGCGCCGCACGCTATCACGAAGACGTCCGCCTCGGCCCTCTGGGAGCCGTTCACCGTGACGGCCTTCACCCTGGATCCGGAGGCCTCGAACCCCGTGACGGCCCTGTTCTTGTATATCCTGCCGCCGTGCGACCTCATTATCATTAGCATGCCGTACGCGTAGGGGAAAGCGGTCACCTTGTAGTCGTCGAACGTCACGAAGGCCGAGGTGAAGGCGCGATCGTCTATCCACGGGAGGAGCTCCTCCTTCACCTCCCTGGGGCTCATCTCCTTCACCCTCGCGCCTGCGGAGCCCCAGGCCTTGGCCTGGACGGCCAGCGCGTCCCTGTCGGCTGGGGTCAGTGCTATGGAGACGTGGGGCACCGCCTCCCCCATGACGCCGACCGGGTATCCCACCTCCTGCTTGAGCCTCCTGTCGAGCTCCGCCACGAGCCTGGAGCTCTCGAGCGCCAGGGGCACAAGGCGCGGATCCCTCTGCTGCACGCTCACGACCCCTATCGACCTTCCAGTCGTGCCGTACTCCGGGTACCTGGCCTCGTATATCTCGACGTCGACTCCCCTCTCCGCGAGCTCCGTCCCTATCCTCACTCCGAGGGCGCCGCCCCCAATAATTATCGCCTTCATGCTCAGACCTCCTCTATGCTCCCCCTGGCGAAGACGCCGAGCGGAACGGGCTGGAGGGGCGACCTCACCCTGTAGTTAAGCTCGTCCATGTCCACGTCGACCCCCAGCTTCTTCATCTCCGAGACGTAGGTCCTCTGCATGATCGCGAGGCACCCCCTCCCCTGGCAGAACCCGGTCGTCGCGGCGCTGAAGCGGCGGTAGTTGTTTATGTCGGCGCCCTCGACCCCCAGCGCCTTTATCATGACCTTGAACGAGTTCACCATGTCCTCCTGGGTCCTGTCCATGCACCTGCAGACTATCGTGGGTTGCTCGGAGCTCATGACATCACCTCCACGTGCTTCACCTCGAAGGCTATGGACTGGGGCACGAGGACCCCGACGAGCACCGTCCCGAACCTGGGGCTCTTTATGACCGAGAAGACCTCGGCCTCCCCGAGGTACCTGCCGGCCCTGTCGAGCACCTTTACCCTGTCGCCCTTCTTGGGTATCGGCAGGAGCTCGTACGGCACTATGACTAGCGAGTAGTCCTCGTAGCCCGGCCTCTTCAGGCTCTTCCTGCCGAAGTTGTAGTTAACTAGGCTTATCGCGAGGCCCGGGCACGCCTGCGCGCACAGGGTGCAGCCGGTGCAGGCGTCCCAGTTGAGCTCCGGCCTGTTTATCATTGTCTTCATGGTTATCGCGCCCGTCGGGCATACGTCGCGGCACGGCGTGCACGGTATGTCCTCCAGGCAGTCTATTATCGGGAACGCGACCGCCTTCTCCAGGACCTCCGGCGGCGGTATCCTGCCCGCCTCGCGCAGCACCGCTATCGTCACGACGCCGGACTCCAGGGTCCTATCGCCCTCCGGCTCGGACATTTCAGGCCGCCTCCTCCAACAGGACCTTGCTTATGCCCACCTTTATCCTCCTGTAGTCGGGGCTCTCCCTGAACAGGTCGAGCCATTCCATGGCCTTCCTGCGCTCCTCCACCATCGCGTCCGTTCCCCGCCCGCTGCTTATGGCGGCGGAGAGCCCCGCTATCCTCCCCTCCATCATCGCGGTGGAGGCCTCCTCTATCCCGCTGGCGTCCCCCGCCACGTAGACCCCCTTGACGCTGGTCTCCAGGAACCTCGTGCGGTAGGGGACGTACCCGCCGAGCTCGGGGACGAACTTTATCCTGGCGCCCAGCTTCTGGAGGAGCTCGACGCTCGGCGACAGGCCAACGGCCATCCATATCCCGTCGACCTTCAGCTCCTTCTCGCTCCCCTCCACGGGCCTGAAGGACCTGTCGACCTTGTATATTATGGCGGACTCGACGGCGTCCTTCCCGTAAGCCGCCTTTATCGTGTGCTCCATGAAGACGGGGATGCGCATCCTCCTGATCTTGGCCGCGTGCACGAGGTAAGCGGCGGTCTTCGGGAGTATGTCTATCACCGCCCTCACGTTTATCCCGGCCTGCCTCGCCTGGTACGCTATTATAACCCCAACGTTCCCCGCGCCTATTATCAGCACGTCGTCCGCGGGCCTTATTCCGAACACGTTCATCAGGGTCTGGGCGGCCCCGGCCCCCATGACCCCCGGCAGGTCGTTCCCGGGGAATGCGAGGGTCCTCTCCATGGCCCCAGTCGCCACGAGCACCTTGTTGGCCCTTATCATCAGGACCCTGTAGCGCCCCACCCCCTCGGTCCTCACCGCCATCAGGACGCCCTCGGGCGGGTAGTAGCCCACGACCTGGGTCATCGGGTAAAGCTCGACGTTCTCGAGCTCCTTGACCTGGGAGACCAGGTCCTTCGCTATGTCGACGCCGCGCGTCCCGGCGAAGCTCTCCTTGGTTCCGAAGAACTTATGGGTCTGCTTTATCAGCTGCCCCCCTGGATAGGGGGACTGGTCGAAGACCGCTATCCTCATGCCGGATGGGGCAGCCGCGAGGGCCGCGGAAAGTCCGGCGGGGCCCGCGCCGACGACCACGAAGTCGTAGCTGACCTCCTGCTTCTCCACCTTGAGCTCGTACCTGGGCGTCGGGTAATCCGAGGAGTGGGGCTCCTCGGACTCAACTATCATCCCGTCCTCCACGGGGGTTATGCAGGTCCTCACGTGGGGGACGCCGTCCACGCGCATCATGCACTGGGAGCACTTACCTATCATGCAGAAGG
>CAYFFS010000012.1:0-37728 GCA_964342765.1 uncultured Nitrososphaerales archaeon
CTCCTATTATGTGGACCCTCCCGCCGCTCAGCCTGTTCGCGAGCATCGCGGCCATCGCGGGGACCATCGCCAGCTGTATCCTGCCGGAGGCGAGGTCCTGGGCCTCCCTCCACGCGTCCTCGTAGACGAACACGCGCATCGGGCCGTAGGCGTCCCTGAGCCCCCTGAGGATCCCGAGGACGTACGGGTACTCCGCGGCCCTCATTATGCCCATGGCGATCGGGCGCCTGGGCGACCCGGGGGGCAAGGCGAGCAGAACCCCTCCGACCTCCCTCAGCTCGATCGCGCCCAGCGAGGACAGCTTCCTGAGGTGCCTGAAGATGACGCCCTTGCTCCTCCCGGTCAGCCGGGAGATCTCGCTCAGGGTCAGCCCCCCGCCCTCGGCTACGTGGCCGTATATCTCCAGGTCCAGCTCGTTGATGCCGGAGGGCCTGCGGGGCACATGTGGAACGATCGTGCGCCACGTTTAAACGTTATTGCGTAAACGATCGTTCCTTTATTAGGCGATGGACGCCACGTCCCGGAGGGCCGTTGCCCTGGGATGGAGGAGGCGACAACGGCTATAAGCGAGGCTCGGCGGAGGAGGACAGGATGCGCCCTGCCCTCAGGATCGCGGGGGCGTTGATCGCGCTCTACCTGATGCTAGCGTTCGTCCTCATGTCCACGTACGAATTCCTGCGCTGCGGAGTCCTCCCTGTGGCGCTGATAATAGTGGTCCTGGGGATCCTGTACGGGGAACGCAGGAGAAGCGCCGCGCGGACCGGCGTGCGCGTGCTCGTGGACGCGCCCCCGGGGCACGACGCGGCGCAAAGCCTGGAGAAGGACCTGGACCAGCTCAGGGAGGCGGCCTCCCGCGATCCATCCAGGATGCCGCGGCTGGCCCTGCGGCTCCTCGCGCTCTCCTCCCTCTACGAGATCAGGGACCCCGACAGGTCCAGGTCCTACCTCGAGGAGGCGCTGGAGGTCGTCAGCTCGAGGTCCTATCCGGCCGGCGAGGAGGCGATCGCGGTCAGGGAGGCCGTCCTGGCCGCCGCCTCCTCTCGCGGCCTGGCGGACGCCGCGAGGTAGCGCCGGGCGCCCGCGGGGACGAAGCGTTATTACGCCCGCAGTGCCTCAGGACCCAGCCGTGGGGGATATACTCGTAAGGGGAGGTCGCCTGGTCACGGGCCAGGGCATCCTGGAGGCGGACGTCCTGGCCAGGGACGGCGTCGTCGTCGCGATCGGGCGCGGGCTGAGGGCCGAGGCGGCGGTCCTGGACGCGGAGGGGATGCTGGTCCTCCCGGGCGCCGTGGACGAGCACGTGCACTCGAGGGAGCCCGGGATGACCCACAAGGAGGACTTCTCCACGATGACGAGGGCGGCGGCAGCGGGCGGCGTGACCACGGTGGCCGACATGCCAAACACGTCCCCTCCCATTGACTCCCCAGAGAGGCTGCTCGAGAAGGGAAGGGACGTCGGGGGCAGGGCGTACGTGGACTACGCGCTGTTCGCCGCCCTCACGGACTCAAACGCGCGGAGGCTGGAGGATCTTAGGAGGGCGGGCGCGATAGGGCTGAAGGCCTACATGGGGCCCACGACGGGCGGGCTCGGCAGGCCCAGCGACTGGTCGGTGCTCCTGGCCCTGAGGTTCTCAGCCTCCAGCGGCATGCCGGTCTTCTTCCACGCCGAAAGCGGCGAGCTAATAGAGGGCTTCTCCTCGGAGCTCAGGAAGGCCGGCAGGTCCGACCCCGCGGCGCACTCCGAGTCCCGGCCCCCGATCTCGGAGGAGGTGGAGGTCGCCAGAATAGTTCGCCTGGCAGAGCACGCGGGGGGAAGGGCCCACATAGCGCACGTGAGCTCGGCCGGCAGCCTGGAGATAATAAGGGCGAGCGGGGGCGCGGTGGGGGCAGAGGCCTGCCCCCATCATCTGGCGTTCACCGTGGAGGACTACGACCGGCTGGGGCTCCTGATAAAGGTGAACCCGCCCGTCAGGACACGGGAGCACAGGGAGGCGCTCTGGAGAGGCATAAGGTCGGGCGTCATAACGACGCTGGGATCGGACCACGCGCCGCACGCGCCGGAGGAGAAGTCGGGCGACGTCTGGTCCGCGTCCTCCGGGATCCCCGGCGTCCAGACGATCCTGCCATTCGCGCTGGACGCTGCCCTCAGGGGGCTCATCGACCTGGAGGACGTGCCCAGGCTCCTCTCGGAGAACCCGGCGAAGGTCCTGGGCATATACCCGAGGAAGGGCTCGCTGGCGCCAGGCTCGAACGCGGATCTCGTAGTGGTGGATCCGAGGGGGAGCTGGCGCGTGAGGGAGGAGGACCTGTTCTACAAGCACCCGGAGGTCTCGCCCTACATAGGCATGGAGTTCAGGGGGAGGATAGTCTACACGGTGCTGAGGGGGGAAGTCGTATTTCGCGAGGGGGAGGTGCAGGGGAGGCCGAGCGGGAGATGGGTGACGCGTGGGGACGTCCGCTGAGGGCGGACGTCCCTGTCACGTGCGTGCTGGACGCGCACGTCCACAGCCCGATCCTGAACAGCCCGGCGGAGGCGAACGAGTACCTCAGGGAGCTAGTTTCCATCGGGCTCGGAGGGGCAGTCATACTGGGCATACCGCCCGCGCGGGACCTGCTCTCGAACGTCACGCTGGACGACGTCCTGAAGGAGTACGAGAGGAACAAGGACCTCGTCGAGAGGTTCGCGGCCGCCCTGAGCTCGAAGCTCACGCCCGAGGCGCTCTACTTGACGGCCGAGAGGTTCTCCGAGGGATTTTGTCAGTTCAAGCGCCACTCGGAGATCTCGGCCCTCTCGAACTTCGAGCTGCTGTACCCAGCTAACCTCTCGCTGGAAAGGGACGAGCTGATCAGGAGCCTCGAGGAGGCGCTCCACAGGGGCTTTGGCGGCTTCAAGGTCATATCGACATTCTTCTTCAGGAGGCTGGACGACCCGGCGGTGGAGTCGGTGTTCGAGGTGGCGGACTCGAAGGACGTGCCGATCACGGTGCACACGGGGTGCGATCCCGGCATCTGGGAACTCCCGAAGTACTGCAAGTACGGCGATCCGTCAAGGCTGGACCCCATACTCTCAAGGCATAGGAACGTCAGGGTGGTGCTGGCGCACGCCGGCTCCTACAGCGCGATTGCCCCGGGCGTTTTCATGGAGGAGGCCCTGGACCTAGCGAGAAGGTATCCCGAGGTTTACGTTGACACGGCCGCCCTTCCGCCGGAGCTGGCCGAGATGGTGCTGAGGGACTTCCCGAGGGGAAAGGTCATGTACGGCTCCGACTACCCCGCGGTGGCGGACGAGGACCCCAGGGAATACATGGAGGAAGTTTTCCTCACGATGGAGTCCGCGGGCCATCCCAGGTCGGAGCTGGAGGAGTACGCGCGGGGAACCGCGGAGCGCGTGTTCTCCCTGGAGTGCTCGGACCTCGCCCAGCCGCGAGGGCGGCCTCGTTCAGCCCCCCATGGGCCCTCGCGCCATCAGCGGCGTTATTACCCAAATATCCTATTATGGTGTATTTATTAAGGACTATTGCCTAAAGCGCCACGAATGTCCGTGAACGAGAGGGAGAACCTCCCTTATATGGAAAAATATAATCCATATCAGCGGGCATATCTGGACTTTTGGAGAAGTAGCGTGGAAGATGTGAGGAAGTTCTGGGATCAGGAGGCCAGGAAGCTGATCTGGTACCGGACGTGGGACAAGGTGCTGGACGATTCGAACCCCCCGTTCTACAGGTGGTTCGTAGGCGGAGAGACGAACGTGACGCTGAACGCCCTGGACAGGTGGAAGGGGACGCACGTCTTCAACAAGGTGGCCTACTACTGGGAGGGCGAGGACGGCGCCAGGAGGTCCGTGAGCTACAGGGAGCTCTACGAGGAGGTCAACAGGTTCTCGAGGGCGCTGCAGGACCTCGGGGTGGGCCCGAACGACACGGTCACGATCTACATGCCCATGATACCGGAGCTCCCTGTGGCCATGCTCTCCGTGGCTCGCCTGGGGGCCATCCACAGCGTCGTCTTCTCCGGTTTCAGCGCCCAGGCGCTAGCCGATAGGATAGTGGACGCCAGATCCAGGATACTGATAACTGCCGACGCATATCCCAGGAGGGGCAAGCCTGTGGAGACCAAGAGGACGGCGGACGAGGCGGTGGACATAGCCGCAAGGTCCGGGGTGAACGTGGAGAAGGTCGTAGTGGTCAGGAGGCTGGGGACGAGCGTCCCTTGGAAGGAGGGAAGGGATCTCTGGTACCACGAGCTGATCTCCAGGTATCCCGACACGACCTACGTAAGGCCGGAGCCCAGGAAGGGGGACGACGTTCTGTTCATACTCTATACGAGCGGAACCACGGGGAAGCCGAAGGGCATCATGCACAGCGTCGGAGGCTACATGGTGTACGTGCACAGCGTGTTCAAGTGGAACTGGGACATAAGGCCGGAGGACGTCCACTGGACGATGGCGGACATAGGGTGGATAACCGGACATACCTACATAGTATACGGGCCGCTCCTGCACGGGGCCACGGAGGTGCTGTACGAGGGGGCCATAGATTACCCGAAGCCCGACAGGCCGTGGGAGATGATAGAGAGGTACGGCGTCACGATACTCTACACTTCGCCGACGGCCGTGAGGGCGCTCAGGGCGTATGGGGACGAGTGGGTGGACAGGCACGAGATGCCGACCCTGAGGATACTCGGCTCGGTGGGCGAGCCCATAAACCCCGACGTGTGGCGCTGGTACTACGAGCACGTGGGCAAGGGCAGGTGCCCCATAGTTGACACGTGGTGGATGACAGAGACGTCCGCGGCCATGATATCCCCCGCGCCTGGGATAGCCACCGTGACCCTGAAGCCGGGATCCGCCACCTTCCCGTTGCCCGGGATAGTCGCGGACGTCCTTGACGAGGAGGGCAGGCCGACGCCGCCCGGCGTCAAGGGCTACCTGGTGATAAAGCAGCCGTGGCCCGGGATGCCCCTGGGCATCTGGGGGGATCCGGACAGGTTCGTCAAGGTCTACTTCAGCAGGTTCCCGCCCTACTTCCAGGCCGGTGACTACGCGGTGAAGGACGAGGAGGGGTACTTCTGGCTCCTCGGGAGGGCCGACGAGGTGCTCAAGGTGGCGGGCCACAGGCTGGGCACTGTGGAGATAGAGGACGTGCTGCTGAGGCATCCAGCCGTTGCGGAGTCGTTAGTGATAGGAATGCCGGATCCGGCGAAGGGCGAGGTCCCCGTGGCGGCGGTCGTGCTGAAGCCGGGCTACGAGCCCAGCGAGGAGCTGAAGCAGGAGCTCATAAAGCTGGTGAGGGACACCATAGGGCCGATAGCGACGCCCAAGGCCGTGCTCTTCGTCCCCAAGGTGCCTAAGACGAGGAGCGGGAAGATAATGAGGAGGCTGTTGAGGGACATCCTGCTCAACAGGCAGCTGGGCGACGCCACCACGTTGGAGGATCCGAGCGCGGTGGAGGCGCTTAAGGCGGCATGGGAGGAGTTCAAGTCGAGGATGGAAACATGAGCCAGGCCCAGCAGTTCGCCAACCCCGGCAGCCTGGGCCTCTGGGGGTTCGCCCTCACTACAATAGCCCTGAGCTTCGCGAACGCCGGAATAATCCGCAGCGTGGGGATGACGCTGGCGTACATGTTCTTCTGGGGCGGCATGGCCCAGGTGCTCGCGGGTTGGATGGACTTCAGAAGGGGGAACATGCTCGGCGGGACGGCGTTCAGCACGTATGGCCTGTTCTGGATAGGGCTGGGGTTCACGCTTCTCTTGCACCTGCCCGTGAGCGGGGGCGAGGCGGGGCTCTGGATGTTCCTGTGGGGGGTGCTGACGCTGATCTACGCGGCGGCATCAGCGAACGCCAAGGCCATTGTGCTCACGACGGTTTTCGTCCTGCTGACGATCACGTTCGAGCTCCTGGCGGCCGCCAACTGGACCGGCAGCGCGGCCGCGCTCCACGCCGCCGGCTGGATGGGGGTAATAACTGGGCTGGACGCGCTGTATTTGGGGGCCGCCACGATCCTCAACGGGACGTCCGGCAGGAGGGTATTGCCCGAGCGATCGACCGCCCCCGCCTTTATCCATGTCAACCTTTAATTCGAGCGACGCGCAGCCACCTCGTTGGCATATCGCTCGGGCCCGCTCGCGTCCTACGTCGCCGAGGGCACCAATTACTCGTTCAGGCTGGCGAGCCCCAAGGACTCCGAGGCCATAGTCAGGTTCTACTCGTCGATGGACCACGAGACCCTGTTCATGCGCTTCCTCTCAGCGTATAGGAACTTCGAAGGGCACGTGCGCGGGATATTCCCGCCCGAGAACCCGAGCGGGTTCGTCATCCTAGGGGAGGTCGAGGGCGCGATCGTCGCGGAAGGCGAGTCGTTCATGGACGGCAGGCGTTGCGCGGAGCTCGCGCCCCTGGTGCACCCGTCCCATAGGAGGAGGGGGCTCGGATCCGTGACCACGGCGTTGATGGTCGTGGAGTCCGCGAGGAGAGGGGCCCTCTGCGTCGAGGTGTTTTACCACGTGGAGAACGTTCCCATGACAAGGATAGCCAGGTCGCTCGGCATGAAGCTCGGCGTCGTGGAGGAGATGATGCACGGCGTCGTGGGCGCCGAGGAAGGGGTCGCCAGGGCGATGGAGCTCCTGAGGAGAAGGGGCGTCGAGCTGTACTCAGCGGGACAGCATCCTGTTCGAGAGCACCGCGAGGAGGCCCGTGAACACGGCCGCGAAGGCCAATAGGTAGGCGAAGTCCAGGTAGAGGTTTACGCCCGGGATCCCAAGGAGCAGCCCCCTGGCGGCCTCGTTCGAGTAGGTTATCGGGTTCACGATCGCCACGTACCTGAGCCACCAGGGCATCATCTGGAGCGGGTAGAAGGAGTTGCTCGTGAAGAGCAGCGGCATGTTTACCAGGTTCATTATCATCATCTGGCTCTCCCAGCTGGTGGCGCGGAGGGCCAGGATCAGGAAGAGGGACGAGAGCCCCAGCGAAAGCAGGAAGAGCGCGGCGTAGGTGCCGAGGAAGTCCAAGGGCCCTACGCCGGGGCGGAAGCGCATCCCCAGGAGGGTCGCCACGAGGAGGACGACGGATGCTTGGACGAGCGACTTGACTACAGACGCAAGGGACTTGCCTATCACTATGTTCGACCTCGGGACGGGGGTCGTCAGCAGCTTGTTCAGGACCCCCAGCCTCCTGTCCCAGACGAGCGTCATCCCGCTGTTCATGGACATGAAGAGGACTATGAAGGAGAGCATCCCAGCCGCCAGGAAAGAGAAGTAGTCCGTGGTGCCGAACGTCCTCAGCATTATCTCCCTTCCTATCTCGTCTATGACCTGGGAGGGCACGTTGAGCCCGGGTATCTGGAGGCCCGTCGAGGTGAATAGGTTACCGAGGTTCATCGCCTTCCCGAAGAGCGCCAGCCACAGTATGGGCTGGACCAGCGACATCCCTATTATGAAGGGGACCTTGTACCACTTGATCAGCTCCCTGTTCGCTACCGCCAATATCCCGTGGAAGGGGCCGTCGCTCATGACCTCGCCCTCCTGAGCGTCGCCCTGAGCGCGAATACCTCCTCCGATGACGCCTGGGCGTCCCTGAGCCTCCTCCCCGTGTACTCCAGGTAGACCTCGTCCATCGTGGGCTCGCTGACCTCCATGCGCCTCACCTGGATCCCAGAGGACATTAGGGCCCTCAGGACCTCCGGGAGGGCGGTCGACGCGTCCCTCAGCTTGAAGACGAGCGATCCGCCGTACTCCCTGGGCTCTATCCCCATCGAGCGAAGGACCCGGATCGCCGCGGCCCCGTCGTCGACCGAGAGCGTGACCACGTCCCCTCCTATGCTCTCCTTGAGCTCCCTCGGCGTCCCCACCTTCACTATCTTGCCCCTGTCCATTATGGCTATCCGGCCCGCGTACTGGTCCGCCTCCTCCATGTAGTGGGTCGTGAAGAATATCGTCATGCCGTACTCCTCCTTCAGCTTCCTTATGTACGACCATATCGCGGTCCTCGTCTGGACGTCCAGGCCCAGCGTGGGCTCGTCCAGGAACAGTATGCGGGGCGAGTTTATCAGCCCCATGGCTATCTCCAGCCTGCGCCTCATCCCCCCGGAGTACGCCTCGACCCTAGTCCTCGCGAACCTCGACAGCTCGACCATCTCCAGGAGCTCCTCGGCCCTCCTCCTGGCCTCGGCCCCCGGTATCCCGTAGAGCCTGGCTATGAACATCAGGTTCTCCCAGCCCGTCAGGTCCTCGTCGGCCGTGTACTCCTGCGGGACCACGCCTATTATCCTCCTAACCTGATCAGGGTGCGCCGCCACGTCGTGGCCGCCGACGTACGCCTTGCCCTCCGTCGGCCTTATCAGCGTCGTGAGCATTCCTATCGTCGTGGTCTTCCCCGCGCCGTTGGGGCCCAGGAGGGCGAATATCTCGCCCTCCTCCACCTCCAGGTCTATGTGGTCCACGGCCACCAGCCTGCCGTTGTACACCTTGGTGAGCCCCTTCGCCAGTATCGCCGCCCCGCTCATTCCCCGGCCAGCCTCCTGAGCCTCTCCGCAAGCTCCAGCAGCCTTTCCCTGTGGGGGGCAAGGGAGCCCCTCAGGTCCTCCAGGTACCTCACGTAGCCCTCCATCTCCTCGATAGCCACGTCCACGCTCATGGTCCTCCTCTGAGGTATCCAGTAGCTGTCCTCCAGCTCGCGCCTCCCGCGCTCCGTCAGCTCGTACCTGCCGTCCTGCCTCCTCGCTATCAGCCCCTCCTCCGCCATGGACGAGAGCAGGGGGTATATGGTGCCGGGTGACGGCCTCCAGAGCCCCCACCACATCTTCTCTATCGTCGAGATGAGCTCGGCGCCGTTGGCCGGCGACTGGCTGAGCGCCCAGAGTATGAGGCCCCTGAGCGCGCCGTGCCTCTGGCTCCCCTTGGGAAGCGGGATCATATCGGATGCGATATCGGATACGATATTTAGGCGTTTCCCCCTTTCCGGAGCTTTAGATAAATTTTTAAACTAGAGATGTCACATTATCAATGATGAGCGCCATAAGTCGTGCGTCACTTGATCAGGAAATTTACCTCAGGTCCCTCACGGGCTACATGGTCGGCAAGCACCTGTTCGCCGGCTTCAGGAGGGTCGCGGTGCTGGCCTACCCAGATAGGATATGCTCCGCGATGGCGGCGGCAGCGCTCGCGTCATACGAGGCGGCCGGCAACTACCGCGACGCTGCGGGGGCCGTCTTCCTGCTGGAGCGCGGCCGCGAGGATTCCGCCGCGTCGGGCGCCGTCGGCTACGGCGCGGACGCGGTCTACCTGTCGCTGGGCGGGGAGCAGAGGATGTCGGACGTGGCGTCCCTGACGGCGAGCGCCATAGGAGCCCTTGCGAAGGCCGGCTACAGGGGCGCGCTTCTGATCCACGTCAGGGCATGGCTCGCCACGAAGCAGCTCTCCAACGTCCTATCGGACCAGTCGCTTGCCAAGTACCTCGGGGGCCTCCCCGAGATAAGGGTCTTCACGGCCGACGCCGCGGCGAGGAAGTTCTTCTTCAACCGCGTGCGCCTGGGCCCGTCGGGGCCGGCGCTGGAGCGCTACGCGGAGGCGGAGATAACCCAGGAGCACGCGAACCTCCTCAAGATCTCCCTTCCGCCGCCCGAATAGGCCTGAGCTCCAGGTAGGCCGGAGGGCCGCGCCTGAACACGTCGAGCATCATGCTCAGCCTCTTCTCGATGCAACAGGACCTCAGTATCTCCGCGGCCCTCCTGGCCTCCTCCCCCTCTAGGACGCGGCCCACCACCTCTATGGGAGGGCCGAGGGGCTTCCCCAGGATCGTGGAGGGCTGGACCAACGCGTGCGGGTTCCTGCGCAGCCTCTTGACCTTCCCGGACCTGGACGACGTGTGGACCAGTATCCTGTCCCCGTCGAGCGCGAAGAGCACCGTGGTGCCCACGGGCGTCCCGTCCCTCCTGAACGTCGTCAGAAGGATGTATTTGTGGCCCCTCAGCTGATCGAGGCTCATCCCTTCCAGATCCCCACCACGAGGCCCAGAAGGAAGAAGATGCTTACGCCGGAGAACGTCAGGGGGACCGTGGAGGCCCAGCGCGAAATTAAGTACGAGGCCCTTGAGATAAGGTAGTCGGCCGAGAGCCCGGGCATGGATATCCCTATGTAGGATCCCAGGAGGAGGGCCGCCACGAGGAGGATGAAGGAGAGCAGCCCCTTCTTTATCGCCAGACCCAGGAGGAGGCCGTCCACGAAGGAGAGCACCACCATTATCAGGGGGGAGTAGGGCTCCAGGGATGGGGGGAGCGGCAGGGCCACGCCCTTGGTAAGCGTTGATGGGATTTATGCGTTTGCGGCGGCCGCCACGGCATTCCACGAAACGGATATCTAGCGGGCCTTCCGGTGCTAGAACGTGAGCGACGTGGTCAAGTACATCTCGAGGGAGCTGACCAAGGAGCTGAGCAGCCGCTCCAGGGCGTTCTTCGAGCTCGTGATGCCCCCCATAGACATCTACCAGGATGGATCCGAGCTTGTGGTCGTGGCGGACATGCCCGGGTTCGACAAGCAGGAGATAAAGACGACGATAAGCGGGTCCGTGCTGACGATATCCGCCAGGAGGGAGGCGGAGGAGGGCGTTACTTATTACTGGGAGCAGAGGCCGCTGAGGATACACAGGGTCATACCGCTGCCGCTCGCGCCGGATCCCGAGGGGGAGGCCAGCGCCAAGTACGAGAACGGGGTCCTAACCATAAGGATACCCGTCAAGGGCTCCAAGAGCGTCAGAGTGGAGTGAGTTGCGCATCAGGATAAGCAAGGAGGTAATGGCGGGGCTACCTCCCTGGTTCGAGAGAACCGACCTGGGGTTTCCCTACGGGGCGATCGCGCAGTACAGGGGGCCGGGAGGGCTTCACGTGCGCGAGTACCCGGACGGCTACGAGGTCCACCTGGACCTGTTCGACCCGAGGGAGCACCCGATACTCCACCTCCTGCTGGAGGCGCTGCCGAGCGCTTTCCGGAAGGGGCACTGAATGCCCGGGATCCGGAGGGCCGCCTCCCTGGCCCTCAGGCTCGCCCCGATAGTCATAAGGTTCTCGATCGACGACTCGAGGTACCGCAGGGCCAGGGGGCACCTGGGGCCGCGGGGGGAGGAGGCGCTCAGGAGGCACGCGGCACGCGCGGTCGAGGAGTTCGTCGCCCTGGGGCCGCTCTTCATAAAGCTCGGCCAGATCCTGTCAGTCAGGCCGGACGTCCTTCCCGATCCGTACATGAGGGAGTTCTCCAGGCTTCAGGACGAGGTTCCCCCTGAGCCGTTTGAGCGCGTCAGGCCGCTCCTGGAGTCGGAGCTGGGCAGGCGCGTCGAGGAGGTCTTCGAGTGGTTCGACGAGAGGCCCCTTTCGGGGGCCAGCCTGAGCCAGGTTCACCGCGCCAGGTACAGGGGGACCGAGGTCGTCGTGAAGGTCCAGAGGCCCGGGGCGGAGGAGCGCGCCAGGGAGGACTCGGAGGCTCTCAGGTCCCTCCTGAGGTACTTCGGCTGGGTGCTCGACCCATCGATAAGGATTTCCCTCGAGTCCGCGCTCGACCAGGTCGAGTCGACGATCTACGAGGAGCTTGACTTCGAGAGGGAGGCCGCCAACGCGGAGGCGATAAGGAGGTACGCGGAGAGGAAGGGGGTCCTCGTGCCCCGGATATTCCGCGAGGTCTCAACCAGGAGGGTGCTCGTGATGGAGTACCTGCCCGGCATCAAGATAACCGACGTGGAGGCCCTGGACGCTGCGGGCGTGGACAGGAGGAGGCTCGCCAGGAGGGTCGCGAGGCTCTTCTTGGGGATGGTGCTGAGCGGGGAGGTATTCCACGCGGATCCCCATCCGGGCAACATATCGGTCTCGGCGGACGGCAGGATAATACTCTACGACTTCGGCATGGCGGGAAGGCTGGACGAGAGGACAAGGAGGTCCATCATAAGGCTTTACAGGGCAATAGTGGAGGGGGATCCCGACTGGACCCTGGAGTCCCTGGCGGAGCTCGGGGCGGTCCAGCCGGGCGCCGACAGGAGGGCCCTCAGGAGGGCCGTGGAGCTGATGCTGGAGGAGGCCAGGGGCGAGGGGATATCGTCCCAGTCGGAGGTCGAGGACCTCATAAGGGCGGCGGGGCGCGCGATACACGGCTTCCCCTTCAGGCTCCCCAGGAACCTCGTGCTCTACGTCAGGATGATAATAGTCCTCGAGGGCATATGCAAGAGGCTCGACCCCGAGTTCAGGTTCCTGCCCGTCCTCTCCTCGCTGCTGAGGGAGGAGGGCGTCGAGCGCGAGGTCTACAGGGAGGAGATAGCGAGGAGGCTGAGGAAGCTCGCCAAGGCGGTGGACGACGCCCTTGAGCTCCCCTCCCTCCTGAGGGAGCGCCTGGCGGACGACGGGCCGACGGGGCGCGGGGAGGGACCGTGGGCCGCGCTGCTGGCGGCCATAGGGGTTGCGGGCGTCCTGATCTGGGCGCTCGACCCAAGGGCCGGATGGGGGACGCTGGCCCTGGGGTCGGCCGCGCTTGGATCCGCGGCGTGCGCGGCGGCGAGGCGGAGCTCCCGATGACAATAACATTATATCTTAAGGAAATGCAGGCGAGGGGGGTTGGCTAAGGGCCTTGGGTTCTACATGGCGGCTATAGGCTTCGCCTTCGAGGTCCTGGCGTTCCTCGTGATACTCATACACTTCACGCTTTCCGCCCTCGTGCCCCTCATGTGGCCGGCGGACCTCCTCCTGTTCCCGGTCTGGGCCATACTGGCCGTCGCCATCCTGGCGATGGGGGCGCTGGGCCTCTCCCTGGCGAAGTCGGAGGAGAGGGAGGGGGCCAGGATGGGCTACGTCCTGATATTGATATTCTCCATAATAGCCTTCCCGCTCCTCTGGGGGTTCGTAGTCGGCTCGGTGCTGGCCTTCATAGGGGGCATAGTGGGGCTCCTGGAGAGCTGAGGGGCGCCCTAGGGCCTCCTGCTAGGGAGGGAGCCCGAGATCTCCAGGGGAAGGTTCGAGACGTCGTACCCCAGCCTCCTCCAGGCGGCGGAGGCCGCAGCCCCGAGGGCCCAGAGGACTGCGTTGTAGGCTATGAAGGCCGGCTCCGCGAGGGAGGACGTCAGGTAGGAGGAGGCCGAGTAGGCGGCTATGGGCACGGAGCGGACGAGCCCGACCATGAAGGCCCGGGACTCGGTCGGGAAGAGGGCGGGCTCGTACACTATTCTGACGGCCCAGGCGAACTCGCTGAACGCCATGTTGAGGGCGAGGAGGGGGTAGAACGCCCACTGGACGGGGAACAGCAGGGCCCAGGCCGCTATGGGGGCCATGGTGGCCAGGCCCCCGGAGAAGGAGAGGACGGCGAAGTCCATGGAGCCCAGGCGCTCCTCAAGCGCGGGCGCCGCGAGGCCCGCGGCGAACGCCGCGGCGTTGGCGGCGAGAACCACCAGGTCCAGGGCGGAGCCCGAGAAGAAGTAGTCCGCTATGACGAAGGCCATCAGGCCGTACGTGAGGTACTGGGAGAGCCCGAGCGCCGCGAGGAACGAGAACCTGCCGAGGAGCCCCACGCCGGGGGGCTGGGCCGGCCGCCCCTCAGGCTCCGCCCGCGGCATCCTGCCCCGCGCGCGGAGCCACATCTCGGACTCGGGGATCCTCGACCTAACGGCGGCCACTGCCGCCAGGGCGACGAGCGCCGCCACTGCTATCGAGAGGGCCTCCAACGAGTAGGAGGACCTGGAGCCGTACGCCAGGAGCGCTATGGCGGCGGCGAGCGCGGCGCCCAGGTTGTCGAAGTTCGTGGACAATATTAGCGCCCTGTCCCTCCCCTCGGGCGGCGTCACCTCGGCCAGGTAGGCCAGGGAGACGGGCACCTCCCCCTCGACGGCGAATGTGGCCAGCGCGAACCCCACGAGGAAGAGCGCCTCGTTCATCGATAGGTAGAGGACGTCGAACACCACGAGGAGCGTGCCAGCCGCGTAGAGGGACATTGTGGCCAGGAACGCGCGCTTCCTCCCCACCAGGAGGTCCGACAGCCTGGAGAGCGCCAGGTCCCCGACGAGGGGCATTACAGCGACGACCGCCAGGTAAGCGGGGTCGTGGAACTCGGGGTATACTATGTAGGCGAGCGACGTTATGAGCCCCCACAGCAGGAACCCCAGGGAGGTGGAGGCGAAGACCAGCCGCCCCCTGTCCATGGCCCTCACGGCCCTCCGTCGCCTTATAATCCTGTTTTAAGAATTTCATAACCGGGTTATAGCTCACGTTTTTATCCCGGGGGCGCAGGATCCCGTGTCCTTCGAGCCGTACAGGGGCAAGTTCTACCGCCTGCTCCACCCGAGGCCGACGGTCATCGCGCTGACCGAGTGCGGCGGAAGGCTGAACGCGGCGCCCTTCAGCTGGAACACGCCGGTCAGCGAGGATCCCCCGACGGTGGCGCTCTCGATAGGGAGGGGGACCTTCACGCGCGAGTGCCTGAGGCACAACCCGGAGGCCACGCTGAACGTGGTGCCGCCCGAGATGGCGCGGCTGGCGCGCGACCTGGGCGCCAGGAGCGGCAGGTCCGCGGACAAGGCTGCCACGCTGGACCTGGTCCCGAGCTCCGCGGTCTCCGTCCCCGGGCTGGCGGGCGCCGTCGCCATATACGAGGTCAGGGAGGAGGGGCACGTGGAGGTCGGGCCCATGGACCTCGTCCTCATGAGGGTCCTGGCCGTCCGCGTGAGGGCCGGGGCGGCCGACGAGGATGGCCTGCTTCTGGACCGCGCGAACATAGCGCTCCATGGGGCAGGGGACAACTTCTTCCGTGTGGATCCCAGGCGCCTGCCCATACGAGGCCTATTCGGAGGCCCTCGGATACCTCCTCCAGAGGCTCGCCAGCTCATCCCTCTCCGGGTGGGCGTCCTCTATTACCTCAGTCCTCCCGTCGGCCCTGCGTATCACGACGCGGGGCCCGGGGCCGACGACCCTCCCTATTACCGCGTGCTGGACGCCGGCCAGCGCCTCCTCAACCCTCCCCTCAGAGCCAGGAGGGGAGGCGAAGAGCAGGACGCCGCTGCTTATCATCCAGAGCGGATCGAAGCCGAGGGCGCGGGAGAACTGGCGCGTCTGCTCCAGTATGGGGACGTCCTCCTCCCGCACCTCTATCGCGACGGAGGACGCGGTGGCCATCTCCGCGAGCCCCTCCGCTATCCCTCCCCTCGTGGGGTCGTGCATCGCGTGGACGGCCCCGGACGAGGCGAGGGCCAGGGCCTCCTTGACCACGCTCACCATGGACATGAGGCCGGCCGCCGAGGATATCGCGGAGGGATCCACCCCCTTCGATAGCAGGACGTCCCCGAAGTCCTCCGCAAGTATGGCGGTTCCCTCCAGCGCGGCCCACTTCGTCATGTAGATCAGGTCGCCCGGCCTGGCCCCGGCCGCCGTTATCACCTTGCCCTCCTCCCCGAGCCCCATTGCGGTGACGACGACGAGCGGGCGCTTGAGCCCCTCCACGACCCCCGTGTGCCCGCCTATCACAGAGGCCCCCACCTCCCTCGCGGCCGAGTCGACCTGGCCGGTTAGCTCGTCCAGCATGCGCTCGTCCCACGAAGGCGGCAGCAATATCGTGGGAAGGACCCAGGAGGGCTGGACGCCCGCCGTCGCCACGTCGTTGGACGCCACGTGCACCGCGAGCCACGCGACGTGCCTCACTGCCCCGTGGACGGGGTCTGAGTGCGACACGAGGACCTTCCCGTCCACGCGGACTGCCCCCACGTCGAGGCCTATGCCCGGGCCCACAACCACGTCATCCCTGCGGGCGCCCGACCTGGGAAGGACGTACTTCCTGAGGAGGCTGGCAGGCGGCTTCGCCATGGCCCTGCCCGCCCCATCGGCGGAAATTAACCTTGGTCCCGCGACGTCACCCTTTTCAGCGGGAAGTGAGGATCAAGGGCAGTTGGACGTGGTGCGGGAGCTCAGCCGCGCCCTTGGGAAGGGGCGCCTGCTCACAAGGAAGGAGGACCTGATACCGTACGCCAGAGACGCATCCTACTTCGAGGGCCCCCTCCCGCTGGCCGTCGCTGTGCCGGGGAGCGTGGAGGAGGCGGCCGAGGTCCTGAGGATAGCGGACGAAGCCGAGGTGCCCGTGGTGATACGCGGGGGCGGGACCTCCGTGACCGGCGCCTCGATACCCGTGGAGGGCAGCATAGTCCTGAGCACGCAGGGGCTCGGGTCCGTGGAGGAGGTGAGGCCGGAGGACGGCTACGCGGTGGCGGGGGCGGGCGTCAGGCTCGGCGACCTGGACGAGGCGCTTTCCCGCGTCGGGTTCATGTACCCGCCCGATCCCTCCAGCTCCTCCGCCTCCACCGTCGGGGGGTCCATAGCGACGAACGCGGGAGGGCTCAGGGGCGTCTCCTACGGGAGCACCAGGTGCTGGGTCCTGGGCCTGCAGGTCGTCCTCCCGGGCGGAAGGGTCCTCTGGGCTGGGGGAAGGACGCTGAAGAGGTCGACCGGGTACGACCTCGTGTCGCTCTTCCTGGGGAGCGAGGGGACCCTGGGCCTCATAGCGAAGGCCGTGCTCAGGATAGCCCCGAGGCCTGAGGCCGTGGGGAGGGCTGTGGCCTACTACGGGGAGCTCGAGGGCGCGGCGGAGGCGGTGGCAGACCTCAAGAGGAGGGGGATCCCCCTCCTGACGGCCGAGTTCGTGGACGGGCCGTCCCTGGCGGCCGCTAGGGACGCCTTCGGCATCCGGACGCCGCAGGGGGGCGAGTACATGCTCATGGTGGACGTGGCGTCAACGCCCGAGTCGCTGCGCAGGCACCTGGACGAGGTGGCCTCCGTCCTATCGTCCCACTCCCCAGTATCGCTGGAGGTGGCCGCGGATCCCTCGCGCCTGGAGGAGCTGACCCGCGCCAGGAGGGGCATCTACCCGGCCCTCCTTAGGAGGAGGAGGCCGGGGCAGCTCATAGTGGGGATGGACGTCGTGGTCCCTCCGTCGGAGCTGGCGGCGGCCATGAGGGAGGTGAGGGACGCCGCGAGGGCGGCCGGGTTCGACGTGGCCATCGCTGGGCACGTGGGCGACGGCAACTTCCACCCGGCCATCTACGTCGACGAGGGGTCGCTCGACCGCGCAAGGGACCTGATACTTGAGGTGGGCAGGATAGCCATCAGGCATGGGGGCAGCGCGTCGGCCGAGCACGGGATAGGGCTGGAGAAGAGGGAGCTCCTGGCCGAGGAGATGGGGCCTTGGCTTGGGGCGATGAGGGCCATCAAGTCGGCGCTCGACCCCAAGGGCATAATGAACAGGGGGAAGCTCCTTCCATGAGGAGTATCCTGGAGGAGCTCTCGTCCGCCGCCTCCAGATGCGCCCTCTGCGGGTTCTGCCAGGCGGTCTGCCCCACGTTCCTCACCACGGGAATGGAGCAGCATGGCCCCAGGGGGAGGATACTGATAGCGGGGGCAATAGCCAACGGGGAGGTCGAGGACCCATCGTTCGATCCGTTCTACACGTGCCTGGGCTGCGGGGCTTGCTACTACGCCTGCCCGGCCGGCATGAGCGCCTGGGAGGTCAGCAGGTCCGCGAGGCGCCTCGCACGCGCGGCCGGCAGGGAGGACCCCCTCTCGTCGGCCATCTCGTCCGCGATAGCGTCCCTCGGGGACCCGCTGGGGCTCGGGCGGCGCGAGCTCTCCAGGTGGTCCAGGGGGCTGGGGATCCCGGGCCCGCGGGACCTCCCGGGGCGCCCCATCCTCCTGACGGGCCACATGTACCAGCTGATGCCCTACGTGGCCGGGCTATCCAGGCTCAGGGCCCGCCTGGAGGGCGCGATGAGGGCCGCGGCGTCCATAGCGGCAAGGGTTCCGAGGGCGCTGTCCGCGTCCGCCCTCCTGGCAGAGGCCAGGCATGCTGAGGTCTACGACGGATACCTGAGGAACATAGCGGCGCTGCTGCGCGCGGCCGGCGTCGAGTTCGCGTACGATCCGGACGAGCCCTACCCGGGGACGCTGCTTCACGAGCTCGGGCACGACGAGGAGTTCGCGGACTACGCGAGGGCATTCGCGGGGCGCCTGAGGAGGATGGGCGTGGGGCGCGTCATAACGGTGGATCCGCACACCTACGACCTGCTGGACAGAGTTTACCCGAGGTACGTGGACGGCTTCGACGTCGAGGTACTTCACTACTCGGAGCTCCTCGAGGGCCTCGAGCTGAGGAGGCTGGACGTCTCGGTAGCCCTTCACGAGCCCTGCCACCTGGTGCTCAGGGACAGGCCCCTCAGGTCCCTGGAGGCCCTCCTCGGGAGGGCGGCCGAGCTGAGGATCCCCCCGCGCAGCGGCAGGAGGAACTTCTGCTGCGGGGGGCCGGCGGAGCTCCTAAGGGGGAGGCTCGCGGAGGAGGTCTCGCGGCGCAGGTTCGAGGAGCTCAAGGGGCTGGGATCGGACCTCATAGTCACGGCCTGCCCCATATGCCACCTGAACCTGAACAAGGACGGCTCGGCCGTGGACGCGTCGGAGGTGCTTGCGGCCTCCGCCGGCCTCTCCGACCGCGTGCGCGTTCCCAGGGACCTCCTCAGATCATCCTGGAGACGAGCTCGATGAGCCCCTCGTTGGACCCCAGGACCCCGCCCTCGCTGGCGCCACGCTTCACGGTGCGCTTGAAGCCGCCGCGCGGCGGCTGGAGGGCGAAGTAGGGCTTCATCCAGTCCAGGTCCTGAAGCCTTACCCTGCCGCTGGCCAGGGCCTCCGCGAGCTCCTCGAAGCCCGAGAACCCGTGCTGCCTCACCAGGTCCTCCGTCAGCGGCCTCCAGCCCGGGGTCCTCCCCCTCCTCCTGAGGAGCTCGAGTATCACGTCCTTGGTCGCCGGGCACCAGGCCACGTAGTCCTTGACGGCCCTGAGCATCCCCAGGTACTCGGGGGTGTCGGGGACCAACGTGGCGTTGTGCCTCCTGCGCAGGTTCAGGCGCGCCAGCGTCTCCCTGGCCGTGCGCCTCGCGTTCACCTGCCCCCTGACCCTGAGCACGAGGAGGACGCCCATCAGCCCTCGAACCTCCTCAGGTCGGAGTAAGCGTGCATGTTGCGGAACGCGTTGTAGACCGCCTGGACCTTGGAGAGCAGGGTGGACGTCATGCCGAAGGAGCGGGTCCAAGCGTCCTGGACGCCCGCGAGGGACAGGAGCTTCTTCACTATGTCGTCCGCGACGAGGCCGAGGCCCCTGGGCCCTGGGATTATCTCTATGGTCACGCTGCCGGCCTTGCCCACGAGCTTGTAGGGCACCGAGTGCGGGCGGCCGCACCTGCACTCCCAGCTCCCGCACCCCAGGTGGACCGGGACTATGTTGAGCATCGCCACGTTCGTGGCCTTGTCTATCGCGTCCCTCATCTGATAGGCCTTGGCGTGCCCCACCCCGAGCCAGCCCGGGGACCCTACCGCGACGACGGCGCTGAACCTGGTTATCTCGCCGGACTCCGTCTGCTTCTGAACTATCCTTATCCCCAGGACCTCCTGCTTCAGGTCGGGGAGGAGCCTCTTTACTATCTCCGCCTCCTTTATCCTGAGGCCCGCCTCGAATATCTCGGAGAGCGACTTGATCCTGCCCTCGAGGACCGCACGCCCCACCTTCGTGCGCGGCACCCACTCCTCCTGTTCCCCAGCGGCGCTCAATCCGCCACAGCCCCCCTTATCTTGGCTTTAACCTCTTCCACCATGCGAGGATATTCGGAGGGGTCGAACCCGGACCTCGCGTAGCCCGAGAAGCGCGAGTCGTAGAGCCCCGACTCCTTGAGGAGCTTGGCGTACTCGGCCACGTGCTCCCCCTTGAGCCTGGACTCGTCGGGCAGGACCTCCTCTGACGCGGGTATCTCGAGCCCCGCCTCCCTTGCGCCGGCGACCACCGCCGCCGCCCTGGAGCCGGGGACGAAGCGCCTGACGCCCATGTAGAGGACGGCGCTGCTCACGCCGGCCTTGAGCGCCCTGAGGCCGAGCAGGTAACCGACCAGGTAGGCCGCCGGCGTCGACTTCCTGCTCGCGCGCCACCCATACCTCAGGAGCTCCCTCGAGTTGGCCTGCGCTATCACCCTGTCCCCCGACTTGTCAGGGACGTGGAGCTGGGCCGTCACGTTCCTGTTCGAGACGAAGACCGTCACGAAGGGGCGCCTGCCCATTATGAGCGCCCTTCTGCGGTGGTAGTCGGTCTTGCCCTCCCTGCGGCGCCTGAAGATGGGCCTGTACCTAGCTTCCCCTGGCATTCCTCTCGGCCTCCAGCACCTCCATAAGGCGGCGCCTGCTGCGGATGGCGCCTCCCTTTATCAGCAGGTAGAGCCTCCTGTACAGCTTGGCGTCCACCTCGCCGCGCTCCCTCAGCTCCCTCAGGGTCCTCCTGAGGGCCCTCACCTGGCGCATCCACCTCTCCTTCCTCGACTCCCTCGTGCCCTTCCTGCTCCCTGGGCCGCGCCTGCGCGTGCGGGAGCGGGCCCTCCCGCGCGAGGTCCCGGCGGGCTGCACCACCTCTATGGCGCCCTGCTTGTAGAGCTTCCTTATCTCCTCCCTCGTTATCGCGTCCTCTATGTCCTCCAGCCTCTCGGGGTTGAACCTTATCCTCCCCTTGCCGACCCCGAGGGTCCTCGCGGCCAGCTCCCTCTGGAAAGAGAGGTTCGTCAACTCGACCACCTCACGCGTTCAGTATCCTGAGCCCGAGGGCGCGGGCCCTCCTTATTATCTCCTCCCTCTTCCTGGCCCCCACAGCCGAGGCTATCCTGACCGCGTGGACGCAGGGGTCGAGGCCCTCCAGCTCCTTCACGTTGTGCACCAGGACCTCCAGGTAGCCCGAGGGGTGCAGCCCCCTGGCGGCGCGCGGCCCCCTGTAGCCGACCTTGACGAGGGGCATGTGGCCGTCGACCATCTCCCTCATCTTCGAGTGTATGCCGCGGGGCCTGCGCCAGTTCGGCTTTACCCTGAGGTACCTCCAGCTCTCCTGCCTCACGAAGGAGGGCCTCCTCTCGTCTATGGCCCTCCTCAGCTCCAGCAGCCTCGAGATCTCCTCACGCCTTTGCTGGCAGCTTGCGCTCATAGATGTACACCCCGTCCAGGAAGACCCTCGGGTCCTTCTCCTTTATCCTGGTCGCCTGCTCTATGTTGGCGGCGGTCTGGCTGACCTCGTCCAGGCACGGCCCCTTGACTATCACGTCGTCGCCCTCGACCGAGACCTCGGTGCGCTCCCCCAGTATCCTAGCCCTGCGGGGGCTCTTCTCGCCTATGAAGTTCTCTATCAGGACCTCCTTCCCCTTCACCTTTATCGTCATGGGGAAGTGCGAGTAAGCTATCTTGAGCTTGTACATGTAGCCCCTCGTGACCCCCAGCGCCATGTTCTTCACGTGGCTGACGACGGTCCCGAGCACCGCCTTCCCCCTCCTCTTGCCGAGCAGCGGGGTTATCCTGACGCGCCCGTCCACCAGCTCCACCCTCACGGGCACCCGCGAGAGGTCGCGGCTGCACGTCCCTAGGGGGCCGGATATCCTGAGCACCTGGCCCTCCAGGGAGGCGCTCACCCCCTTCGGGAGGACTACCTCCGCGTAGCCCTCCCCGCTTATCACCTCAGGCGCCTCAGTAGACGTAGCCAAGCAGCCTCCCCCCTAGCCCCTTCTCGCGCGCCTCTATATGGGACATGACGCCCGCGTCCGTGGTCACGACCAGTATCCCCGTGCCGTAGGCGGGGAGGAACTTGCGCTCCCACTCGTAGTAGGAGTCCTTGCTGACCGGGTACCTCGGCTTTATCGCCCCGCACTTATGTATCCTGCCCAGCAGCTGTACCCTGAGCTTCCCTGCCCTCCCGTCGTCTATGAACTCGAACTCGCCCACGTAGCCGTACTTCTGGAGGACCCTGAGTATCTCCTGCGCGAGCCTGGAGGCCGGCGCCACCAGGCACCACCCCTTGTTCCTCCTCTCGCTGTTGTAGAGCGAGGCGAAGAGGTTCGAGACGACGTCCTGGGCGGGCATGCCATCACCTCACTGGTACTTCCTGAACCCCATCTCCTCGGCGACCTCGCGGAAGCACTGCCTGCAGAGCATCAGGCCATACTTCTGGATAACCGGGCCCATCTGGCCGCACCTGACGCAGGCCCTGGCGCCCTTCCCGAACCTCCTCGGCTTGCCCCTCCTTATCTTAGCCAACCTCGCCCGTCACCTCCACCCCCAGCTGGGTCCTGAAAAACTCTATCGCCTCCTCCCTGGTCACCAGGTGCCTCCTCCCTACGGAGGACCTGGCCCTCCTCCTGCGGGCCACCCTGTAGCCGGGCCTCTCCAGGGAGACGCTCACGTCCATCCCGAATATGCCTATCTCCGGGTCGTACTTCATCCCTGGGATGTCTATGTGCTCCTTTATCCCGAACGAGACGTTCCCCAGGGCGTCGAACGACCTCTCCGGTATCCTCCTGCCCCTCGCGTCGAGGAGCCTGTTGAGCAGCTCCAGGGCCCTCCTCCCCCTGAGCGTCACCACGGCCGCTATGGGCTCCCCCCTGTGTATCCCGAACCCCCTTATCGTCTTCCTCGCCCTCCTTATCGACGGCTCCTGGCCCGTCAGCTGGCGCAGGAGCCTCACGGCCTTCTCCAGCCTCTCGCCGGAAGTCCCCACCCCTATGTTTATCACAACCTTCCCCACCTTGATCCTCCTCATCGGGTTCTCCGGGGCCTGGGCGGCCGGCGCCTCGACCACCTGCTGCTCGCTCATACGACCCACCTCACCGTTATGGGCGGATCCGGGTTGCCGACCGGCACGACCAGGTCCTTGGGCACGAGCACCCTCTCGCCCTCCACCTCGAGCTCGACCGCGGGCCTCACGCTGAAGGACCCGGGGATGACCCTGACGACCTTGCCGAGGCTGGAGAGCCTCTTGCCGCCGACGACGAGCGCCGTCACGCCCTCCTCAAGGGGTATGCGGGAGACTATCTCCTGGCTCGGTATCCTCACGAGGAGGCTGTCCCCCACGAAGTACGAGTCGGGGTCCTCCACGAGGAAGCTCCTTCCGTCGTGCGTGCCGAGCTGGACGCGCCCCCCGCGGACCGTCACCTTCCTGCGGATGGCGCAGATCTTGAGGCCCTTCTCGGAGTCCCCTATGGGCGCCGGGTAGAGGAGCTTGCCGGCCGACGGCACCATCCTGTACGCCTTGCCCTCGCGGGGTATCTCGACGACGTCCATGAGGCCGACCGGGAAGGACTTCTCCGTCCTGGGGACGCCGTCCACGAGCACGTAGCGCCGCTTTATCGCGTAGAGCGCCTCGCGCGCAGTCCTGACGATCCCCAGGTAGTCCCTCAGGAGCGTCACCAGGTCCAGGCTGAGCTCCCTCGGGTGGGGGCCAGGGCCCACCTTGGTGACGAACCTGCCGTGGCGCGGCTTCCTCGGGATCGCGTAGACGCTGGGGGCTGATAGCCTCTTCTGGACTGTGCTGCGGCCCATTCTAGCCATTTACCCCACCTCCCCTCTGGCCCTTCCTCGCCTCCAGGGCCTCCCTCCTGAGCTTGTCGTCCAGGTTCAGCTTGACGACCAGGACCTTGGACGCGTGGACCTTGACGGGGACGCTCTCGCCCCTGGAGTTCTGCCTCGTGAGCCCCTCTATCGCGATGCGCCCCTCCTCGGGGTAGACCCTGATCACCTTCCCCTCCACGCCCCTGTAGGACCCCCTGACGACCTTCACCACGTCCCCAACGCGGACGCGGATGGACCTCAACCCGTACTCCCTGCGCAGCTCCTCTGAGAGGTGGGCGCCGAGCGCCTTGGCCATCCCGCATCACCTCATATTATTATGGAGGCTATGTTCGCTATCCTGGGCCACCTCTCGGCCGCCTCCGCGGCGACCGGCCCCCTTATGTCCGTGCCCTTCACGTCGCCCTCCGGGGTTATCAGGACTGCGGCGTTGTCCTCGAAGGAGACCCTGACCCCCGAGGGCCTCCTGAAGGGGTAGCGCTGCCTGACCAGGACGGCGTAGAATATCTGCTTCTTCATCTCCGGCGGGCCGCTGCGCACGACGACCACCAGCTTGTCCCCGACGGTGGCCGCGGGCCTCCTGCGCAGCCTCCCCTTGTAGCCCATGACCTGTATCACCTTGAGCTCCTTGGCGCCGCTGTTGTCGGCGCATGTGACTATGGAGTTGACCGGGACCCCCCTGGAGGTGCGGGGGAGCCACTCCGCGGCGCCCTTGGTGCCCGCGCCCCTCTTGGGCATCTAGGACTCACCTCCCGCCTTCCCCAGCACGACGAACGCGACAGACTTGGCGAGGGGCCTGGTCTCCCCTATGAAGACCTCGTCGCCCTCCTTCACGTCGACGCATGGGGGCACGTACGCGTGGATGACGCTCCTCCTCCTCTCGTACCTCATGTACTTCGGCTGGTAGTGGTAGTATATGCGCTCCACGACCGCCATGCGGCGCGCCCTCAGCTTGACGACCTTGGCCTCCATGAGCCTGCCCCTGACCGACGTCCTCCCGTGCCACGGGCATTTGTCGTCGTCGCACGACCTGGACGGCGGCTTTATCCAGGGTATCCCTATGTCGCGGGCTACCCTCGCGCTCAAATCGACCTCACCGTCCTCTCCGCCGGGTCGCCCACGAGAGCCGACCCTGGCACGAGGTACCTGCCCTCGAGCACGAAGAGCGAGCCCCTCTTCGGGACCTTAATTACCTTTCCCCCCACGTCGAGGAGGACCATGTTCCTGGTCTCGACGACGAGCGTCCCAGAGGCGCGGATGGGCCTCAGCACGTCGAGGCGCGCCCCGGGGATCATCGAGCGCGCGACCTGGCGAGGGACGCGGGGCCTTGCGCGGGTCAATACTTGATCCCCCTCTCCCTGAGTATCGTGAGGACGCGGGCTATGTCCCTCCGGACCTCCCTGACTACCCCTGACTCCTTTCCTATCGTCCCCCTCTTGGAGAGGGCGCGGAGGCGCATGAGCTCCCCCCTCAGCTCGGCCAGCTTCTCCTTCAGCTCCTCGTCGCTCATCTTCCTCAGCTCGGAGGGCTTGAGGGTCAGCTCGCACCACCTCCGGCCTGGCCGGCCTGCTGCGCCTGCTCCTTAATTATGATGGGGGGCCTGAGCAGCGAGGGGTCGACTATCCTGACCTTCACCCCGTAGGTCCCCAGCTTGAGGGTCACGCTCACCTTCGCCTCCCTCACGGCCACCTCCGCCGGCTCGCCGCTCTTCGGGACTATCCCGGCCCTGAACTTCTCCGAGTGCGCCCTCTCCGTCCTGAGCTTCCCGGCTATTATTATCTCGCACCCCAGTGCCCCCTTCTCCATTATCATCCTGAGGGCGGTGTTGGCGGCCCTGCGGAACGGGATCCCCCTCTCCACCATCTGGACTATGCGCGACGCCATTATGCGCGGGTTCAGCTCCGGAACCTGGACCTCGCTGACGCCGAGCGTCAGGTTATCCAGGTGGAACTTCCTGGAGAGCTCCTCGGTGAGGGCCCTTATGCCGCTCCCGCGATGCCCTATGACCAGGCCGGGCCTCATGGCGTATATCGTCAGCTTGTAGTTCAGGGGGGTCCTCTCGAGCGTCATCCCGCCGTAGCCGGCGTCCCTCAGCTTGGAGGCCAGGTACTCGTCGATCTCAACCTCGAGGGCCTTCCTGTCGAGTATCGGCTTGTAGGACATCAGGCCTCAGCCCCCACTACCTCTATGTGGACGAGGACCCTGTCCCTGGGGGTCGCGCGCCCGAACGCGCGCGGCACGTAGCGCTTCAGCCTCCTCCCCGGGTACGCCGCCGCGTGTATCAGCTTCAGCTTCCCTGGGTCGAGCCCCCTGTACTCGGCGTTGGCCTCAAGGCTGTCCAGGAGCTTCAGGACGGCCTTCGCGACCTTGACCGGATAGCGGCCTGCGTAGAACCCCTGGAGGCCGGCCTTGTGCCCCACCTTCCCGTGGTACCTCCTGAACGGTATCGGCCTCCTCAGGTCCACGACGTCCCTCAGCAGGCTCCTCGCGTCCTCGAGGGACAGGCCCTTTATCGCCTCGCAGACCTCCCTGGCCTCCTTCGGGCTTAGGTCGACCTCGCGCAGGCTCGCCCGTACGTGCACGACCGGGTTATAGCCCTGGAAGCTGTAGCCGAACTCCGGCATGCCCCCACCTCACTCTTTATAGGGGCGCCCTGGCGCGAGGCGTTAAAATACCTTCCGATCGACCGGCGCCCTGGCCGGCGGGGGACCCGGCCGACGCCAGGTCCTCAAGGGCGCGGAGTATTGAGAGGACGGCGATCATCGCCTCCTCGGTCCTCACGGTCTCCACCCCCTGGCCGGGTATGAAGTTGACGACCAGCGCGCCCAGGGACTCGTAGTCCCCCCTGCCGTGCATCTCCAGGAGCCCCCTGCGCGAGCCGAACGCGACCAGCACCGGCCCCTCCGAGGACGCCACGTCCCTCAGGCGCCCCCAGGCCTCCCTTAAGGGGGTGCCGAGCCTGGAGGTGACTATGAAGTGGGATGGGCGGGCGGACCTGACGAGCTTCGGGAGGGTGTCGACGACGCTCACCTCGTACCCCCAGTACTCCTCGGGCTTCGCCTCCTCGCAGTAGTAGTCGCCGTCCCTTGACCTCACGACCACCGTGACGCGGTGGCCTGCCTGGCCGCGCCCGTGGTACTCGAGGAGCCTGCCTACGCCGACGTCCGCGTAGAGCCTTCCCCCGACGAGCTCGAGGACCCCCTCCCTGACCTCGCCCGGCCTCAGCTCCTTGGAGCGCCTGTGCGGGGGTATCCCGAGGGGGTGGAGCAGCCCGACCTTCTCCAGGTCCTCCGAGAGGGGGAAGAGCTTCCTTCGCAGGTAGGGCGGGGTCGCGGCGTACTCGAGGACGCGCGCTATGAACTCGGAGTCGTGGGCCCTCTCGCTGAGGGGATCCCTGAACACGAAGACCTTCTCCGCCCTATATATGGCGGCCGCCCTCGCAACCGCCCCAACCCTCCTCGTCCTCTCGTCCTTCGAGCCCACGTCCTCGACGAGGGACGAGGGGACGGCTATCCAGAGCCTCATGGCGGGGCCATCGGACGCCCTCAAGATTAAGGTAACGGCCTGGGCCCGCGCGGCGCCCCGCGAGCGCAGATAACCTTAATATCCCCTTTCGCGCTCGCTGCGCAACGTGCCGAAGGAGTTCAGGTACAGGGGCTACACGCTGGAGCAACTAGTGAACATGCCGCTGGACCAGGTGGTCCAGCTGCTGCCCTCCAGGGCCAGGAGGAGCCTGAACAGGGGCCTCAGCTCGGCCAAGAGGAAGCTCCTCGAGGAGCTGAGGTCCTCGGACGGCAGCAAGCCGATAAAGACGCACCTCAGGGACATGGTGATATTGCCCTTCATGGTCGGCAAGACGGTCCACGTCTACAACGGAAAGGAGTTCGTCCCGGTCGAGATAAAGCCGGAGATGATAGGGCATTACCTGGGCGAGTACGTCCAGACGTGCAAGCGCGTGATACACGGGGAGCCGGGCATAGGCGCCACCAGGAGCTCCCTCTACGTGCCCCTCAAGTGACGCGGGCGCTACTCCTCCCTCTTCATGGCCTCGAAGAGCGGGACGAAGCGCCCATCCTGCTCCACGTATATCTTAGTCTCAAGCCTCACGTCGAGCCCGAGCTGCCTGAAGAGCCAGAGGAGCTGCCTGCCGGTTATCTTGCCTGCTATGGCCCCGCGCTCCACGAGCTCGGCGAGCCTCTCGACTATCCTGCGCGCCTCCTCGGGGTATTGGGAGAGCGCCGCGTCCAGGACCTCGTCTCCCCTGTCCACGAGCACCTCGCGAAGAACCTCCACCGGATCCCTCCTCTGGGGCTTCTCGGAGGACGACGCCTGGCGCGCGGCCATCGCCAGCAGCTCGCGCCTCTTCCTCGCCAGTATCATCTCGAGCTCCAGGTCATCGCTCATGGGTGCCGGAGTCCCAGCGCCCCCTAATAAGATGTTTCGTCCTACCGCGCGGCGATCTGTCCCGTCGGGCGGATGCCCTAGGAGGTCCAACTAAGCAGGTATTGGGGGCCTCTGGGCCGCGGGGACAGGGCTCACTTGCCCCTGACGCCGCCCCTTCCCGTCTTCCTCGCCGCTATGTTGCCCACCTTGGCCCCGGGCGGCGCGTTCCTGGGGACGGTCGTCGGGTGCCCTGGGTGCTGGTGCCTGCCGCCGCCGTGCGGGTGGTAGACGGCCGCCATCGCCACGCCCCTGACCAGCGGGTACTTCCTGCCCTTCGCCCTCATTAGGTACCACTTGTTGCCCGCCTTCAGGAACGGCTTCTCCTCCTTCCCTCCGCCAGCGACCACCCCTATCGTGGCCCTGGCGCGGCCGTCCAGCTCTATCGTCTTCCCGGATGGGAGCTTCAGCATCACGGAGCTCTGGGTGTGCGTGAGGACGACCGCGGATTCGCCCGGGGCGCGGGCGAACTCGCCGCCGTCGCCCGCCTGCCTCTCCACGTTCGAGACTATCGTTCCATCCGGTATCCTCCAGAGGGGCAGGACGTTGCCGTTAGCGAGCGGCGCCTCCGGGCCCACGTAGATCGTGGCGCCCTTCTCCAGCCCGACGACTGCCGGCACGTACGCGACCTCACCGTTGTCGAACCTGAGGCGGGCGAGGGGCGCCTGGCGGCCCCTCTCGTGCACTATGTCCTCGACGACTGCCTGGTGGGTCTCCTCGAGCGGGAGGGGCGGGTAGGCGGCCGGGGCTATCTTGCCGACCTTGCGCGCCCGGAACTGGGATCCGCCGCGGCCGCGCCTCTGAACAAGTATCCTCTTACCCATCGGACACCACCTACACGAGCCCCAGCTTCGAGGCCACGTCTATGGCTCTGTACTCAGGGGACAGCTTGACGTACGCCTTCTTGCCCCACGGCGTGTTCATCACGTTCACCTTCACTACCTTGACGCCGAAGAGGACCTCGACCGCCCTCTTTATATCCTCCTTGGTGGCGTTCCTGTCGACCAGGAAGGCCAGCTTGTTCTCCCTCTCCATCATCCTGAAGGTCTTCTCGGTGACCAGCGGCTCCTTTATCACCTTGAAGGCCGACTCACGGTCCATTCGCGGTCGCCACCTCCAGTATGGGCTTGGGCAACGACTTAAGGGCGGACTCGCTCCATATCGTCAGCCTGCCAGGCTTGCCGCCCGGCGCCAGGTCCAGGACGGATACGTCCTTCGCCAGCACGACGTCAACGCCCGGGAGGTTCCTGGCCGCCTTGGATATCCCCCTGTCCGACGAGACGACTATCAGCACGCTCCTCCCGACCCTGCGGGCCCTCCCCCTCCACCTGGCCTTGCCTCCCCTCAGGCTGCGGTCGGCAGCCCTCTCGACGTCGCCCATAAGGCCCAGCTTCTCGAGGAGGGCCTTCAGGTCCTTGAGCCTCGAGATTGACTCCACCTCGTCCTTCACGACTACGGGGACCTCGAGGTTGTCCGGGAGCACGTGGCCCCTGGCCCTCACGAGCTCGGCGCTAGCCGTGGCGGCTATGGCGGACGCGGTGGCGAGGCGGCGCTCCTTCACGTTTATCCTCTTGTAGATGACCTTCTCGGCCTTCGGGGGGTGCGCCGCCCTCCCCTTCACGACTCCGGCGACGCCGGCGGCCTGGCCGGCCCTCGGGTAGCCCCTGCCCTTGACGCGGGCCAGCCTCGCCATGCCCAGGCCGACCCCGAAGGACTCGGCGGACGTGCGCTCGCCCGCCATGGGGTCCGTGCCCTTGGGCTGCAGGCGATGGGTGAACAGTATCCAGAACGCCCTCTCTATCAGGTCGGGCCTCACCGGGACCTCGAAGACGGGCGGGAGCTCCGTCTCCCCGACCTTCTCGCCCGTCGCGGAGTAGAGCGGCACGCGGCGGCTCATCTCGATCCCCTCGAGGCGCTGTCAACGTACACTATCTCGGGGGCCCCGGTCGGCGCGGGCGGGGCCCTCAGCGGGCTCCTCAGTATCACGGGCCTCTTGGCCGGCCCGGGAACGGATCCGGCCAGCACGACGTACTTGCCGCGTATGACGCCGAAGTGCACGAACCCGCCGGGGGGCGTCACGGGCCTCTCCGACTCGTCCCCTATCAACAGTATCCTCTTGTTGTACTCGACCCTCTGGTGGAACCCCATCTGGCCGGCCATTGGGACGCTGCGCATCACGGCGGCCGGGTGCCATGGGCCGAGGGTCCCCGGCTCCCTCACGCTCTTCCTGGACTTGTGCTGCTTGCGCTTTATCCCGAAGCGCTTGACGGGGCCCTGGAACCCCTTCCCCTTCGTGACAGCTATCACGTCCACGTATCCCCCGGGCCTCAGGATCTCCTCCACGGAAACGCTCGCCCCTATGCGGGAGGCCAGGTACTCGAAGCGCTGCCTGACGTTGCCTCCCCCAACCGCCACCTCCATTATGAACGGCTTCTTCTGGGGGAGGCCGGCGTCCCTCGGTATGCTGTAGACGACCGCGGAGACCCTGACCGCCTGGTCGAGGACGGACTCCAGGTCCTTCAGGGACTGCTCGAGGGGGCGATACTCCTTCGGCTTCCCCCCGAAGGCGCGGGCGTCGGAGTAGTTGAGCGCGTCCCCGAGGACGTAGTGGTAGCCGTCCCTCAGCCCGTAGAGCCTTGCCCCGAGGACGTACAGGGGCGGCGACGCGAGCACCGTGACGGCCGAGAACAGCGGCTTCCCGGCGTTGGGCGTCGTCTTCCTGTCGTCCAGCAGTATGACGTGCGTCATCCCGGCCTTGTACGTTATGGTGCCCAGTAGCCTCGGCTTCTCGCCCTCGGGGAGCTCGGGCCAGGTGCGGACCCTGGGCAGAAGGCCCGCTGCCCTGGACCTCGGCATGAACGCGAGCGAGCCCCTCCTCGGAGCGTGCTGCTTCCTGTGCCCTATAGGCCCTCCCCCCTAAGACGGGGCTTCCCCCATGAAGTCCTGTTATAAGGGTTGCGTGGGCCCGGTGGGATTCGAACCCACGGCCTTTCGGTTATCAGCCTCGTCGCGGGCGCGGGCGCCCGCTCGAACGCTCTGCCAGGCTGAGCTACGGGCCCGCTGGGGGCGAGGGCGCGCGGAATATTAGGTTTAGGCCGCCGACGTCGCATTAATTAGTGGCCGGACCGCGTGGGTATCGAGTTGGCGGGCTCCCGAGCCGGAGGAGGGCGCTTCTTCGCGGGCGGGCTGCTCTCCAGGGCCCTAAGCTACATGCTCCAGGTCTCGCTCCCGCCGCTCGCGGCCTACTACTACGCGCTCCCGCCGAGGCTCGTGGGGATATCCCTGATGGCCCTCTGGGCCTCCGGTGGGGCCGCCGTGATGCTCGTGGCCTACTGGAAGTCGAGGGGGCTCCTGCTCGCCTCCCTGCTGGCCCTGCCCGCGGCCTCCGCCCTGGGGCTCCTGGGCGGATACCCCCTCCTCGCGTCCTTCGTGGCCTCGTACTTCCTCGTGTCGGCGGCCAGCGCCTACCTTGCGCCGTCCTCCTTCATATCGGAGGGCCAAAGGGGGACGGCGCTCTACACCGCGGGGCTCTCCGCCGGCGTGATGCTGGGGGTAGCGCTCCAGATGGTCGCGACGGGGCTGAGGGATCCTCGCGCCTACGCGGTGGAGTCGATCGCGCTCTCCGCGGCCCTGGCGGCCGCCTTCCCAATTGACGCGAGCCTCGGGGAGGCCAAGGGGGCGAGGGGGGCTACCGCCGCCATGCTGGGCTCCCTGATGAAGGAGGAGCTGGCGGAGTTCCTCTCGGTGGGGGCCCTGTCGGCCGCCGTCTGGCCGCTCCTGACAGCGTACGCGGAGGTGTTCGCCATGGACGTCCTGGGGCTCGGGGCACCGCTCGCGGTCGCAGGCATGCTCCTGGCCTCGGCCGCGTCGCTCGCCTCGAGGCTAGCCCTATCGAGGACGGGCGGCGGCAGGCGCGCGCTCTACGCGTCCCTGGCGCTGACGGCCGCGGGCGTGATAGCGCTGTCCGCGGCGCGCGGCGCGCCCGAATACCTAGCGTCCACGGCCCTGGTGGGCCTTGGGCACGGCCTCCAGATGCCCATCGTGTACTCGAAGGCGTTCGAGCACTCGCGGGGCAGCGAGGCCGAGTCCTACGTCCTGCTCAACGCGGAGGTGGGGGCAGGGGAGTTCATGGCCTCGGCCTTGGGCACCGCCCTGATAGCCGCGCTCGGATTCAGGGCGGGCCTCGACGCGTTCCTGGCGGCGGCCGCGGGGGCATCCGCCGGGGCGGCGATCGCCCTCGGCGCCTGGAGGCGGCGCTATGCCCCGGCCAGCTGCTGAAGCTCCAGGCGGCGCAGCGCGGCGTACGCGTCCGCGCGATCCACCCCCACGGCCTCCTCGAGCCTGTCGGCGCTCGCGTTGTACGTGAAGGATCCCCCGCGCACGTAGACCTTCACCCTGTGGCTGAACGCCTCGCGGGCGGCGCCGCGCGAGACCCTGCGCCTCCAGTCCCTGGGCAGCGACACCGGGCCGAAGCTCTCGGCGATGGCAACATCGCTGCCCAGGCCCGGGCTGCGGCCCTCCATGGCCGAGCGTATCATAGATGGCACCTGGGCGAGGCTCACGTAGCGTCCCACCTGCCTCGGGGCGTCCATCCAGTCCGGCCACCTCACGTAGAGGGGGACCCTGAGGAGGCCGTCCGAGAGGAAGTACCCATGTCCTATCCCGCCGTCCCCTATCAGCTGGCCGTGGTCGGAGGTCACGATGACGACGGAGTCCCTCAGGAGACGGCCGAGGGCCCTGACGAATTCCAGCGCACGATCGGCTGCCGCGCGGGCGTGCCTCGGGTACTGCCTCCTCCAGATGGAGGCCGCGCGATCGGGCACCCTGCCCTCGAATATCGAGCTGAAGGAGGCCTCGGAGCTGAGCGCGCCCGACAGGTCGCCGGGCGTGTAGGGCTCGTGCGCCTCCATCAGGTTCACGAAGAGTAGGAACGGCTCGCTCAGCTCCATCCCCTCGAGCGCCCTGAGGAGGGCCCGGGACCCCTTGTCCAGCATTCCGAGCCCCATCCTGAGCCTGATCCCCCTGAGTATGGCGCGGGCGAGCAGCCCTCCCTCGCCGACGGAGAGGAAGTCGCGCGCCAGGCTGACGTATCCCCCTCCGGAGAAAAGCGATCCGACGAGCCTCGAGAACCTCCCCCACTCTAGGGCCTCCGGCAGGTAGGGGGAGGCCACCAGGTGCTCCGTGTAGCGCTCGAAGCCGAAGTGGGGCGTTATGTAGAGGTTGGCCGTCAGGAAATACGACGAGTAGCCCTCGTCCATGAGCTCCCCCAGGACGCCGTGGCCGAGCCTCCTCATCCCCTCCACTGCCGACTCCGCGAGCGCGGCCTGGCCGGAGTAGGATTCGTGCACCCCATGGGCCCCTGGGTTCAGCCCGGTGAACATGCTGACGTGGCTCGGGAGCGTCCAGGGGGAGGGCGCTATCGCGTTCGAGTACCTGACGAAGCCCATCCCGAGCAGCTCATCCAGGGGCCCTGCGTGGTCCTCCCTCAGCGTGTCGACGACCAACAGGACGACGTTCGGCCTGCGCATTCGCATCACTCACATGTAGCCGTAGCGGCGGAGAAGCTCCATTATTCCCTCCTTGTCCTGCGCCCTTCCAGCCCTCTCAGGGGTCCCCTCCAGGTCCTGTTCCCAGGCCGGGGCGCTGCCCGACGGCCTGGTCTCGTACTTGTCGTCTATGCTCCTGTACCCCCTCTCGTAGAGCGGGTTTATCGGCAGCCCCTTGGAGAGGGTGTAGCTCCACACGTCCCTCTCGGTGAACGGGAGTATCGGATGCACCCTCACGTGGACCGGATCGGACCTCCTGCTGAAGAAGACCTCCCCCGCCCTCGCGGGGTTCTCGTCCCACCTGATGCCGACCGCGACGCCCTCGTAGCCGCCCTCCCTTATCAGCTCCTTCAGCGGCACGGTCTTCAGGAGGTGGTTCGCCGCCACGTTGTCGAGCGCGAACCTGAACGTCCTCGACGTGTAGCCTATGCGAAGGAGCTCCTCCGCGTCCTCGTCCTCCAGGTCCTCTACGTCCACGACGTCGCCGTACTTGAACCCGCTCAGCCTCTCGTTCCTCCTGACCAGGAGCCTGATGCCCCACTCCTTGGCCACCCTCTCCACGAACTCGAGGGTCTCCTCGAAGTGCATGTAATGATCTATGAAGGCCACGTCGTACCCGCGGGGGCCGGACGCCTCCCTGAAGAAGTGGAGCACGAGCGTGCTGTCCTTCCCGCCGCTCCAAACTACCAGGATCCTGCTGAAGGAATCGAGAGCGGCGCGCACGACAGAGCTCGCGACCTCCGCCTTGTACCTAAGGGGGAGCAGGTCTATCCTCCTCCCGGGCCCGCGCGAATCCAGGAGGTATGAGAGGTACTGGGAGGGCGTGAGCCCCCTTGACTCCGCCGCCTCCACGAGCCTGCGGGCGATGGCGTCGTCCAGCCCCATCAAGGCCGGTCGGCCCCGGGCGCCGAGTTTATTACTCGTTATGTACTCGGAGTACATGCCGCCTGGGCCGCGCGCTGGGCCGGGGCAACGTTAATAACCGGGAAGGCCCGCCCGCTGGGCCGTGCCGATAAGCGACCCCCAGGTAAGGGCGATCGCCATGCAACGGCGCCTATACGTCAAGATATGCATGAAGTGCGGCGCCAAGAACTCCTGGAAGGCCACCAGGTGCAGGCGCTGCGGCAGGAGCGATACCCTGAGGCCCAAGAACAGGGAGCTGGGCCCGAAGAAGGCCTGAGCGCGGAACGCTTTTAATCGGAGCGCCCCTCCTGTGGGCGGGCCGGTCGTCTAGCCTGGTCAGGACGCCGCCCTTACACGGCGGAGGTCCCAGGTTCGAGTCCTGGCCGGCCCACCTGGGAGATCCCTCTTGGACCTCACGGAGCTGAACACGTCGCCCTCCCTCAGGACGGAGACGCCGGCCCTGTCGCCGACCACCTCTATCAGGACGACCCAGTCGGGCGACTCGAGCCTGACCTTCCTGGGTATCGCCGAGGCAACCGCGTCTATCAGCTCCCTGCCGCTGAGCGGGTTCCCCCTCTTCTCCACGGTCACGCGGTACGTGTCGCCGGGCCCTATCTTGGACGCCAGCGCAGAGGCGGCCTCCACTATGGAGCGCTGGGACGCGTCGACGGAGAGCTCGATGGGTATGACGCGGAGCACGTACCTTATCCTCCAGGGCTCCTCGACCACGAGGGAGCGCAGGTGGGAGACGAGCCTGAAGGGGTCCGCGGAGCTCAGGGCCAACAGCAGGCCGGGGAACCCCGTTATCTCTATCTCGGGGGACGAGTCCCCCAGCTCCCCGAGGAACCTCGACATCTCGGAGGCGGCCCTGCGCTCCCCTCCGCGATACGTCGTGAACATCAGGTTGAACTGGTCCACGTGGACCCATGCGCGCCCGGAGGATAAAACGCTGCCGCCGCGAAAACAATTAAACTTGGGCGGCCCCATACGCGGCGGCTTGAGGATAACCCTCTCCGTGATAAAGGCAGACGTTGGCAGCCTAGCGGGCCATCACAGGGTCCACCCGAAGCAGATAGAGGTCGCAGAGAGGGAGCTCCAGGCCGCTAAGGAGGGAGGGCTCCTGATAGATTACTACGTGGCCAACGCGGGCGACGACCTCGAGCTCATAATGACCCACAGGAAGGGCGTGGACAACCCGGAGATCCACACGCTGGCCTGGAACACGTTCAAGAGGGTGACCGACGAGGTCTCCAAGCCCCTGAAGCTCTACGCGGCCGGGCAGGACCTGCTCTCCGAGGCCTTCTCGGGCAACGTGAGGGGGCTGGGCCCGGGGGTCGCGGAGGCGGAGTTCGAGGAGAGGCCGAGCGAGCCGGTCGTGGTCTTCATGGCCGACAAGACGGAGCCGGGGGCCTGGAACCTCCCCCTCTACAGGATATTCGCTGACCCGTTCAACACCGCGGGCCTCGTGATAGACCCGAAGGTGAAGGCGGGCTTCCTCTTCAGGATACTCGACATGGTCGAGGACAAGTTCGTGGACCTCAAGGCCCCGGAGGAATCGTACGACATCCTGGCGCTCCTGGGCACCACCGGGAGGTACGCCGTGCACAGCGTCTGGCGCAGGTACGATGGGGAGGTGGCGGCCGTGGCCAGCACGACTAGGCTGAACCTGATAGCCGGAAGGTACGTGGGGAAGGACGACCCGGTGATGTTCGTGAGGGCCCAGGCGGGCTTCCCGGCGGTCGGCGAGGTCCTGGAGCCGTTCTCGTTCCCGCACCTGGTGGCGGGCTGGATGAGGGGATCCCACGCCGGCCCCCTGACGCCAGTGCCGCTCAAGTACTCCCAGTGCACGAGGTTCGACGGGCCGCCCAGGGTAGTTGCCCTGGGCTTCCAGATAAGCGAGGGAAGGCTCGTGGGGCCGGCCGACCTGTTCGACGACGTCGCGTTCGACTACACGAGGGCGAAGGCGATGGAGATCGCGGACTACATGAGGAGGCATGGGCCGTTCATGCCGGCGAGGCTGGGGCCCGACGAGATGGAGTACACGACGCTCCCGGAGGTCCTGAAGTCCCTGGAGGGCAGGTTCATGCCGGGCAGCGAGATAGGGAAGAGGCCGAGGATGTGAAGTCATGGGGCGGCTCGGAACCCCCCTGCTCGTGGTGAACTTCAAGAACTACCCTGAGGCGCTCGGCGAGGGCGCCCTGAGGATAGCCAGGGCAGCCGAGGACGTCTCCCGCAGGGTCGGCGTTCCGGTGGCGGTGGCGCCCCCCCAGACCGCCCTCATGTACGTCGCGCGCTCCGTCTCGATACCCGTGCTCGCGCAGCACGTTGACGACGTGGAGGCGTCGAACACCACCGGGTTCGTGCCCCCGGAGTCGGCCTCGGCGGCGGGGGCGGCGGGGAGCATCGTCAACCACAGCGAGCACCGCGCCCCGGAGGACGTGGTCGGGAGGCTCGTGGGGCGCCTCAGGGGCCTCGGGCTCAGCTCGGTGGTCTGCGCCTCGACGCCGGAGGAGGCGGGGCGCCTCGCCAGGTTCTCCCCTGACTACATAGCGGTGGAGCCCCCGGAGCTCATCGGGAGCGGGCGCGCGGTGTCGAGGGTGGCGCCGGACGTCGTCCGGAGGGGGGTCGAGGCCGTCCGCGCCGTGTCGAGTGAGGTCGGGGTGCTGTGCGGCGCGGGAATAGTGGACGGGGAGGACGCCAGGGCAGCCGTGGAGCTCGGCGCGGAGGGGATACTCGTCTCGAGCGCGGTCGTCCGCGCGAAGGATCCGGGGCTCAAGCTGGAGGAGCTCGCGCTGGGCCTCCTGGCGGGCTGGAGATCCTCCCGCTGAGCCTCGACTTGTAGGCCGATATGTTCGGCGTCCCGTAGGGGTCCTGGACCCCCCTCATCCTGGCGAGCTCCAGGGCCGCCAGGTCCAGGAGGGCGACCCCGTAGCCGTACCTGACCAGGCACTCCATGTCCGAGGGGAGCTCGACCCTCATCAGGGAGGACCCCCTCTCCTCGGCCAGCTCCTCCACGGAGTCGAGGGAGGCCCTGAGCTCGGAGTCCTCGCTGGCCCTGTCCCTTATCACGAGGATGGCCTCCGTGCCATCTATCGCCTCTATCTCGTTGTGCGCGAGCTCCGGGGCGACGGCCGAGTAGCACCTCACCTTGGCGTACTCGTTTAGCATCGCGGAGAACCTCGCGGCCAGCGGCTCGCTGTACCAGCTGGAGTAGACCACGAGCTTCCTCCCCCTCATCCACTCCGCTATGGTGGCCGGCTCGCCGTCCTCCCTCAGAAGCTCGTCCATCGAGTTGCCGAGGACGCCTGCGAGCTTCTTGATCTGGGCGGTGGCCCCCCTGTTGAGCCCGTAGGACTCCAGGAGGAGGGCCGGGGGCGCGTAGAGGCTGGGGAAGGACGAGCGGGGCGAGGACAGGACCCTGACCCTCCGCGAACG